>NC_007722.1:67500-399155 GCF_000013005.1 Erythrobacter litoralis HTCC2594
GTTCCGACCTGCACGAATGGCGTAACGACTTCCCCACTGTCTCCAGGATATGCTCAGCGAAATTGAATTCTCCGTGAAGATGCGGAGTACCCGCGGTTAGACGGAAAGACCCCGTGCACCTTTACTGCAACTTCAGAGTGGCATTAGGAAAGAGTTGTGTAGCATAGGTGGGAGGCTTTGAAACTTGGGCGCCAGTCCAAGTGGAGCCATAGGTGAAATACCACCCTGCTGTTTTCTGATGTCTAACCTCGCACCGTTATCCGGTGTAGGGACCCTCTGTGGTGGGTAGTTTGACTGGGGCGGTCGCCTCCTAAAGAGTAACGGAGGCGCGCGATGGTAGGCTCAGGACGGTTGGAAACCGTCTGCGAGAGTGCAATGGCATAAGCCTGCCTGACTGCGAGACTGACGAGTCGAGCAGAGACGAAAGTCGGTCATAGTGATCCGGTGGTCCCTCGTGGAAGGGCCATCGCTCAACGGATAAAAGGTACGCCGGGGATAACAGGCTGATGATTCCCAAGAGCTCATATCGACGGAATCGTTTGGCACCTCGATGTCGGCTCATCACATCCTGGGGCTGGAGCAGGTCCCAAGGGTTTGGCTGTTCGCCAATTAAAGTGGTACGTGAGCTGGGTTCAGAACGTCGCGAGACAGTTTGGTCCCTATCTGCCGTGGGCGTCGATACTTGATAGGAGTTGCCCCTAGTACGAGAGGACCGGGGTGAACATACCTCTGGTGTACCAGTCATGCCGCCAGGCGTGCCGCTGGGTAGCTATGTATGGACGGGATAACCGCTGAAAGCATCTAAGCGGGAAGCCTCCCTAAAGATAAGGTATCTTCGAACCGTCATAGACCATGACGTTGATAGGCTGGGTGTGGAAGCGCGGTAACGCGTGAAGCTAACCAGTCCTAATAGTTCTGATCGCGCTTGAGAGTCTGCACTGTCAATGACAGGCCTGAATAGGCTTGGCATTGAGGAGGATTCTCACAGCCAGATCGCCCACTGAATAACACCTTACCCAAGGTGCATCGATTAAACCCGCACGCTGGCTTTATTGCTTCGTGGTCCTAGCGCCTGTGACCCACCCGATCCCATCTCGAACTCGGCCGTGAAACCAGGCAGCGCCGATGGTACTAGTGCTCAAGCACTGGAAGAGTAGGTCACCGCGAGGCATTATGGCCAGCGAGCGTGGAACAAACCCATTCACAAGTCGAAGGGCTGACCCGTAAGGGCGGCCCTTTTGGCGTCTCTGGTCATTGGACGCATGAGGCGCCGATCATCTCCGAGGTCATGTCTCGGGGGTTCGGTCAGACGGACCCGAAGGGTCCGCAAGGCCGACCGGCCGTCCGCAGCGACGCGATCGCAGATCGCATGAGCGAGGAAAGCCGAGGCTGCTGATGCAGCCGCTGGCGCTTGAAGCCAGGAAATGACGGTGCCGCGGGATGGAGCAGTCCGGTAGCTCGTCAGGCTCATAACCTGAAGGTCGTTGGTTCAAATCCAACTCCCGCAACCACCGTCTCGTGAGATCATTCAAACAATGGCTCCGCTGATCTCAGCGGGGCCTTTTTTGTGCGTGTTCACCGCTACACTGTACCAACGCGGCCAGCCGCACTGTCATCAGTTCCAGCCGCGCACGTTTTGTCCCATCGCAAAGATGCGATAAGACACCCCGAGCACACAGGAGGGGATGATGGTCACAGCGCGCTGGGCTGTATTTGCGACCGGATTGCTGCTGGCGTGGCCGTTCCTGGCCTCGGCGCAGGTCGTTGAAGGGTCGGCCGACGTCGACAATTCAGCGATGACGGAGCCCGGTCCGCCCGAGCCGGAAGACGCAGAACCGGTAAACGAGGCTCAAGCCCCGGACTCCTTCGACTCCTCTTTCCCGCACAACGGCTTTATCACGACGCTGGTGCGAATTTCGCCCGACATTGTCGAGCGGCGCGCAGAAATCGTCGCTGCGATCGAGGCGCAGCCGGGCTGGGCGATCGGCGATGAGGACGATGCCGAGTTCGAAGTCGTCCCCAACCCCGAATATTATCAGGACCTGCTGTTCGCGCGGATCAAGCGGCGCGAATTCGACCGTTCGCATTCGCGCTTGCCATCCGAGGCGATGGATATTGCCGACATCATGGTGTTCCATAATCCGGAGACCGGCGTCTCCTGGAACGATTTGCGTGGCAAGGGGAACTTTCCCGATCCCGCGCGACCGAAAGTACCGCATTGGGGCCTCGATGTGCCGGTGCCGGTCGACCTCGGGCCTGCCGACGGCGCGGATCTGATCTCGCGCCTGCAGGCCGCCATGGCGCCCGTCGCGCGCCATCATGCTCTTCTGGGGTTGGTCAACGACCAAGGCGGATTTCTCAAACTATGCGTGTCCAACGATCCCGCTCCGGAAGGATATTGCCCGGTGCAGGAACGCGGCGATCGCCCGATGTTGCTCTATTTCAAACCCTTTTACATCCGCGCGGTCGGTGAAGATTCGCTCCCCGGTAGCGAAATGACCTTTCTCGCTGTCGCCCCCGATCGCGCCATCGTCCATCTCGCCACGGTGCCGATAGCAAGGGTGCGTGAGATCGGGCCCGGGGGCGAGGAGCTTTCCGCATTTACCGTGGGCGACAATTATGAAGCCCCTGCGCGGATGGAGGAGTTCGGAGACTACCAGGTCATCGCCATCGCCTCGCCCGACATTCTTGATCCCCGCATCTGGCAAATCCGCCCCGGCGACCCCTTGCCGCAAGATCTCTGCACGACCGAAATCCAGTTGCGCGTTTGCGAGACGATGCGCGGCAATTATCGCATCGTCGGCGATCGACCGCTGACGACAGGGCTCGTCGAGTTCAAGGTCTTCACCGACGCGTGGAATGCGGTGGCGCCAGTCGGCGGCGGGCAGGCCACTCGGGAGGAGGGACTGTGGCAGGCACAACTATTCGCGCCGCGTGCCGGTTCGCCGACCGGTTTTTCGGGTGTGCTCAGCCCCGGCGGAGGGCGGCGGCTGAACTTCGAGAAGTCGCATAAATGCGGCGGCTCTTATATCGGGGACGGCTACATCCTCACCGCTGCGCACTGCGTCGATAAAGTCGGGCTGCGGGACTATCAGGTCCGCCTCGGTACGCTCGACATCCGGGTCGGTGGCAGCAATTTCCCGATCGAGTCCATGGTCATTCACAGTCGCTACCGGCAGCGGCGTGACAAAGCCGATATCGCGCTGCTGCGGATCAAGACCGACCGTCGTCTCGACCGGCTTCTTGGCAAGGGCCTTGTTGCACCAGCCCCGCTCGCGCCTATGGGCCGCAGGTTGCCGCAGAATAGCGCCGTCGACATGACGGGCTGGGGCTTCACCAGCGCCGCCACGCCGGGCGGCGACTCGCTGGTCGATGCGGAAGGCAACACCCAGCGCAATGCCGCCAAGCTGATGAAAGTGCCGCTCAAGACGAGCGCGACATCGACCTGCACGCGCCATCGGCAACTGAGCGTTTACGCTTCTGCCGACATCGTCTGCACGCTTCCCGCGAGAGAGGGGACCGGAGCATGCTTCAGCGACAGCGGGGGCCCGTTAACCCGGAGGGTCGGCGGACGTCGGCAACTGGTCGGCATAGTGTCCGCCGGAATCGGCTGCGCACAACCCGGCATGCCGACCGCATATACGCGCATCGCCAACTTTCGCAGTTGGATCGAACGTGCCAAGGTTGCCGCGCGTGTTCCGGGCAAGCACCGGATTCCCTGACGAAGTGAGATTGCGATGACGATGCCGAAACGCGGCCGGGACTGGGCCGAAGTGCGTGCCGAAATGATCGATCGCGGCGCCGGCGACGCCAAGTGGCGCGATGGCAAGACGGCGGTGTATGTCTTCAATGCCGGTCCCGATATCGCCGAAGTCCAGCACGAAGCGTATGCGCTCTACATGTCCGAGAACGGCCTCGGTCCGCTCGCCTTTCCCTCGCTCGCGCAAATGGAGCGCGAGGTCATCGAAATGGCACTGTCGCTGCTGCGCGGTCCCGAGGGTGCGGCAGGGGCGATGACTTCCGGCGGGACCGACAGCATCACAATGGCGGTCAAGGCCGCGCGCGATTTCGCGCGGGCGGAAAAGGGCCTGAGCGGGCCCGCCAATATCGTCCTGCCGAAATCGGCGCACCCGGCCTTCGACAAGGCAGCGCATCTGATGGACATCGAAGTGCGCCGCGTGCCGCTGAAAGACGACGGCAGTTACGAGGCCGATCCAGCGGCGATGGATGCGGCTTGCGACGCAGCGACGATCATGATGGTCGGTTCGGCCCCCAACTTCCCGCACGGCATCGTCGACCCGATCATGACGCTCGGCGAAGTGGCGCAGGCGCGGGACATCTGGCTGCACACCGACGCCTGCGTCGGAGGCTATTTCGCGCCGTTTGCGCGCATGAACGGTGTCGACGTTCCGCCCTTCGATTTCGAAGTGCCCGCCGTGCGTTCGATGAGCGCCGACCTGCACAAATACGGCTATGCCGCCAAGGGCGCGTCGACCGTGCTGTTCCGCTCGGAAGAGTATTACAATCATATGCCGTTCGAGAACCGCGACTGGAGCGGCGCGCCGATGAAGACGCCGACCCTGGCCGGCACGCGGCCCGGCGGAGCCATTTCCGCGGCTTGGGCTGTGATGCAGGTACTGGGCGTCGAAGGCTATCGCGAGAAACAGGGTCTCGTGTGCGCCACTCGCGAGCGCGTGGAGGCTGGCGTGCGCGAGCTGGGCTTCGAAGTGCTGGGCAATCCGCTGCTCGGGCTGATTGCGTTCCGCCATCCCGAACACGACAATTACGCGATCTACAGCGAAATGTACCGCAAGGGCTGGTTCACCTCGCTGACCATCGAGCCGCCTGCTCTGCACCTGATGCTTTCGCCCAAGCATGCCGAAGTCATCGACGATTACCTGGTGGATCTTGCTGCAGGCCTAGAAACTGTCGCGGCCGGCAAGGAAGGGCCCCAGGTCGAAGCGCGTTACAACTGACACGTTGCAGCCCGAATATAAAAACGGGGCCGGATTGCTCCGGCCCCGCTGTAGTGTGCGCGTCGCGGAAGTGCTTACTGCTCTTCGCGCGGACCGGTGAACTCGTCGGCTTCGGCGGTGGCTTCTTCGGCCTCCATCGCGCCTTCGGCTTCGCCTTCCATGGTACCCTCTTCCATTGCGCCAACGTCGGTGGGTTCTTCCATGGCGGTCTGGTCAGCGGCAGTATCTTCCATCGCCTCTTCTTCCGCCGCGGGCTCGGCGCAGGCTGCGAGCAGCAGGGCCGCCGCTGCCGGTGCGGCAAATTTCACAAGTGTCTTCATCGTCATTCCCCTCTCCGTGATGCGTCCCTCAAACGAACCCGAATCTCTTTATCAGCGCGCGATACTCGTCGGTTTCCCTGATCGGCGCAAGTAGCGGGTCGTAATAGAGCCACACGAGCCCGCTGTCGCGCAGGCGCTCGGCTTCGCCCAGCGCCGCGAGCGCGCCTTCGATATCGCCCCATTGCGACAGGATCTGAACGTATTGATAGCTGCTCTCGTCGCCATATTCGGCCTTGAGCGCTTGGTAATGCGCCTTCGCCGCCGCGGTATTACCAAGCTTGTGCTCGACGATCGCTCCGCCGGTTTTCTGCCACACAAAGAAAGGATCGGCGGCGAAGGAGTCGCGAGCGGCTTCGAAATCGCCCAGTTCGAGCTGGGCCAGGCCTTTCGAATAGTGGTAGCTCGATAGCTGCGGCTGCAGCGCCCTGGCCTCGTCGAAGTGATCGATCGCTTCTGCGTACCTGCCCGCGGCATAGGCGATATTGCCGTAGAAAACGAACACCCGGGCATTGAGCGGATCGAGGCCGACCGCGCGCTCGATGGCTGCACTGGCGCCGTCCGCATCTCCGATTCGAGAGCGGAATTTCGCATAACGACTGAGGATTTCCGCATCCCCTGCGCCAAGTTGGTAGGAGCGCTCGTAAGGGTCGCGCGCCGCCTGCATGTCGAGCCGGTTGGCGAAGGCAAAGCCGAGCGCGGAGTGGCCGTCGGCAAACTCCGGCGCAAGGCGCACGGCTTCGCGCGCCGCTTCGGCTGCAGAGCCATACACTTCGGCGCGGTTTTCCGGTGCGGTGTAGAGGTTGCCGATCACCGAGATGGCGCGGCTCTTGCCGGCGTGGGCAGCGGCATAGCCGGGATCAATCGCGACCGCTTCTTCGAACTTGGCAAGCGCTTGCCGATCGGTGTTTTGGTCGGTCCCGGCGTCGAACAATTCGTTGCCGCGCAGGAACGCTTCGTAAGCCGCGACGTTGTCGGTGCCGCCGATCTGCTCGCCGGTATTGCGACCTTCGATCTGGGCCGTGAGTTCCGCGATCACGGCTGCGGCAATCGCGCTCTGGATCTCGAACACCCCGTCGATGGCGCGGTCGAAACTCAATTGCCGCTCGGTAAAACCGGTGCTTCCGTCGGTAAGGGCGGCGGTCACGCGCAACTGGTCGCCTTCACGGCGGACGTCGCCGTTAAGCAGAAATGCCACCTTGAGCTTGCTGGCGATCTCCTTCGCGTCGGCTTCTGTTTCGCGGAAGGTGTTGGAAGAAGCCTTTGCCGCGACCTTCAACAAGGGGTTCTGGGCCAGCCGCGCGCGGATTTCGGCAGCCAGACCGTCGGCAAACCAGGTCTGGTCCTCGCCGCCGCCGATGGTTTCGAACGGCAAGACGGCAATGCTGTTGCTGCGGGTGCCGCCGAACACACCGAACTGCCAGGCTGCAAGCCCGCCGACACCGGCCAGCGCGGCTATACCGCCGCCTATCGCCAAGCGACGATCGACGCTGAAACGACCGGTATCGGGAGACGGCGCCGGATGCGAGACGAAATGCGCAGCCGTTCCCTCGCGTGAGTCGGGATGCATGCGTTGCACAGTTTGCACCAGATCGGCGAGGCCCGCCGGATCGAGCGGCCCCGGCTTCGATGCCAAAGTGACACACTGGAATTGGCGGAAACCGAGCGGCGGCTCGCTGCCATCGATGGAGGCCGGGACCAGGCAATGCCTGTCGCGCCCGCGCATGGCTTCGTCGTGTACCCAATGGGACTTGGTCGAGGCATGCGACCACAAGACGATGACCGCATAGGCGTTTTCGAGCCTGTCTTCGGTGATTTCGTTATAGCGGGCGCCGCCTTCCAGCAGGCCGTCCCACCACACTGCGATGCCCGCGGCTTTCAGCGCTTCGATGACTTTCAGCGCGGCAGGGCGATCTTCGCGCGAATAGCTGACGAACGCCCACGGCGCCTCCTGCGCAGGAATGCTCTCGCCGCTCTTGTCGTCGGTCGGTTCCATTGCCCGGCCTTGCCCTCCCACCTGTGGCCCGACGGAATTACTCCAGTTCGTGCATCGTGTCGAATTTTCCGGCGCTTGCCGGGTGCCGGGTGATTCACTAGGTTCGCGGGCTGCGCGCGGGGGTGGGCCGATGACAGCTGCTGGAACAAGGGTTTCGATTGCGGAAGCGGAAGAGCCGCCCGTTCCGGATCCTTGCATGGTGGTCGGCGTCACGGGCCATCGCAGCTCGCACCCGTCCTTTCCCGAGAACTCAGCACGCCTGCGGGCGGTGATAGAAGACATCTTCGCGAAGATCGATGCTGCATTGCAGGCGGGCGGAACCGGTTGCACATGCACGACCGCTTTGGTCACCCTGCTCGCCGACGGCGCGGATCATTTGGCGGCCAATGCGGCGCTCGAGCGCTCTTGGAAGTTGGTGACGCCCCTGCCGTTCGGCAGAAAGCTCAATGCGGCCATAAATTCCGGTGTTGCGACTGCGGCCGATGCCAAGGCCCTGCTCGCCGGTGAACCGGTCGCCGATCAGACGGTTGCCGATCGGGCGAAGAATATCGAGTTACTGGCAGATCAAGCTTGCCTGTTCGAGATGGCGGACGAGGATGAGGCGATTTGCAAACTGTTGCTGGCTGCGCTCGATCATCCGGACGATCGATCGGCGCTGGAGAAATTCCAGCTCGCCGCCGCCCGCCGCGCGGCGCTGGCCGGCACCGTGCTGGTCGAGCAGTCCGATCTCGTCATCGCGATATGGGACGGGCAGTCGGTGGATTCTGTCGGCGGGACCGGCCACACGGTTTCGGCGGCGCTGGAGACCGGCTGTCCGGTCGTGTGGATCGATCCGGGCAATCCGGAGCAGTGGCAGGTCTTCCGGTCAGCCGAAGGACTGGCCACCGGGCATGCGCGCCACAAGGATTCGCCTGCGGAGCTTACCAAATGCGTGCGGCAGGCGGTCGATATCGATCTCGCCAAGTCGCGTGAAAGCCATGCGGGTCTGGAAGCGATCTCTCCGATCTGCTGGCACGGCACCAGCAGCTTCTGGAGCCACGCCTACCGTCGGATCGAGGCCTTCTTCGGCACATCCCGGTGGCGTGACAAGGTGGGCTGGATCGCGATGCGATACGAATTGCCGAGCGAGATCGGCGAGGGCAGCCAGAAAGCCATGCTGACGGGGCTCGCAACGCTACCCGGCGCCGACGGCGATCTGCCCGCGCGTGTCGAGCGCGAAGTGCTCAGGCGCTTTGCCTGGACCGATGCAATCTCGTCGCGCCTCGCCGATCGCTATCGCTCCTCCATGGTGTGGAACTTTATTCTCGGTGCGATGGCGATCATCGTCGGTATCTTTTACCTGCCGCTTGTCGACGTCGCCCAGAAGTGGATCTTCGCTCTGGCCGAGTTCATCCTGCTGGTCGTCATCATCGGGAATACCGCGCTCGCAACGAAGCGCCGCGTCCACGGGCGCTGGTTCGAAACGCGGCGCGCGGCGGAGTATCTGCGCCACAGCCCCTTCCTGCTCGCGCTCGGAATCGCCCGCCCGCCGGGCCATTGGCCGCAGGGCGTGCGCACGTCCTGGCCCGAATGGTATGCGCGTCATGCCCTGCGCGCGGTGGGACTGCCCGAAGTAAGGGTCGACAGCTCCTACCTGCGCGGTGTGCTGGAGTTCCTGCGCGACCATCACGTCGACCCGCAGCGCGACTATCACTTGGACAAGGCAGCGCGATTGAACCGCGTCCGTCACAAGCTCGACCGGATTTCGGAGATCTCGTTCATCCTCGCTGTCATTACGGTCGCCAGTTATCTGCTGCTGGCCTTTTTTGCGGGGCGGGGCATGGTCGATCCCGGCTGGCTCGACAAGGCGGCAAAATGGTTCACCGTAGCCGCCGTGGCGCTGCCGACTCTGGGCGGCGCGATCGCGGCGATCCGCTATTTCGCCGATTTCGAACGCTTCGCCGATATTTCCGACGTAACCGCGCGGCGGCTGGGCCATGTGTCCCAGCGGATCGCCACCCTGCTCAACGCTCCAGAGGAACGCCTCGATCTCGGACGTGTGGCGCGGGTCGTGCACGATACCGACGATATCGTTTTTTCCGAGATCCAGGCATGGCAGGCGGTCTTCAGCGGCAAAAGGACGACGATACCGGCATGATCGAAGCCCTGGGCATCTCCTTCGTCCTGATCGCGCTCACCATCGCAATCCATTACGAAGCGCTGCGCGCGACCTCGAACTGGATTGTCGATCTGCCGATCTATCCGAGGGCGAGGATGATCGTGGTGCTTGCGGTGGCGATGGTCTCGCATCTGGTGCAGGTCGTGCTCTATGCATTCGCTTATCTGTGGATGGACGCGCAGGGCACGATGGGCGACGTCGGCGGGGTCGAGAACCCGGCCTTTGCGGACATGTTCTACTTCTCGATCACCTCCTACACCACGCTCGGTATCGGCGACCTTTTTCCGCATGGCCATATCCGCCTGGTGTCGGGGATCGAGGCGCTCAACGGGCTGGTGCTGGTCGGTTGGACCGCCTCGTTCACCTATCTCAAGATGGAGCGCTACTGGCGGGTGCCGGAAGAGGTTGCACGGGACGATTTCGGGACGACCAAAAACGATTAGGCGATCGTTAGTTTAAGCCGTGTTCCAGACGCCCATGCCGTCCCATTCGCCATGACCGGCGCGAACGATTCGGCCCTTTTGGCCGACCGGTTCGACTTTTCCATCGGTAAGGAGCGCGATCGTCGCCGCGTCTTCCGGCGGTACCACCGCGAGGGTTCGGGCGCCGTCTGGGGTGCGTGCGACGACGGTGCCCACACGCGGCGATCCGTCGCGCTTGTAGTGGACGGTGTAGGTTTCGATCGTCGCCGGACCGCTGTAGGTCTTGTCGAGCGGCGGCACATCGTCGCGCGCCTTCTCAGCCGCGTCATTATAGTCGAAATCCTGCGGGAAGCCGACGCCCTCGATGGGCTGCGCGCTCAGCACGATGGTGTGGCTGTGCGTGGCATAACCGCCATTGGCGAACAGCAAGCCGGTGCCGCCGCCGCGCAGCTTTTCGACCATGCAGGCAACCGCGTGGCTCATGTAGTTGCCGATCGGTCCGCCGCCGAAGGTAAGCCCGCCGAAGACCGTCATCGGCTTCTCGAGCGGCCAGCCAAGCGTGCGCCGCGCCATCTTGGGAACGCAGGGAAAGCAGGAGTATAGCTCGACATGGTCGAGATCGTCGGCGGGGACGGCGTTCAGTTCCATGGCTTTGCGGATCGAGGTCTCCATCCCCGCCGAGGCCGTGTAGCTGTCGCGCGCCAGGATGCTGTCGGGCTCGAAGGCGCTGGCCCCCGCGCCGACAAAGACCAGCCTGTCTTCCGACACTCCGCGCCGCCGCGCCTCGGCCAGGCTGGTGACGATGAAGCCCGCACCCTGATTCACGGCGGAATTGGCCACCTGCAGCTTGGTGTAGGGAAAGGCGATCGGTCGGTTGTCGGCAGTTGGCTCGATGATTTCTTCCGCCTGGCGTGGCTCGCGAATCCACGCAGCCTCGGTCCGCGCAGCAACTTGCGAAAAACCGGCCCAGATCGCCCCGCTTTCGGCCTGTCCTTCGGTCAGCGTCTGGCCCTGCGCCGCGCGGAAAGCGTTTTCGTAGAGCGGATACACGTCTACCGGCACCACCAGGCCGTAGCTCTGCGCATAGCCAAGCTTGCGGCGGTGAGATGCGTCTCGCAGCGCGTCGTGCTCTTTCGGCTTAGCTTTTTCGGGACTATTCGCGGCTTCCTCTGCCGCCTTCATCTTCGCCAGCGCGCCCGCCGTCCGTAGTGCTTCGCCACCCGTAACCGCGCAGATGACCGCTTCGCCCGCGCCGATGCGGTTGGCCGCTTCGTTGAGCAAGCGGATCGGGTTGTCGCCATGCGGAGTAGTTTCCTCGACATGCGCCGGATCTATCCCCAATGCCTCGGCAACCTTGCCCGCGACCGGGTTGATCTGCGGCCAGGCAATCTGGCCAACTATGCCGAGCGACTGGCAATCCTCGAGCCAGCCTCCGCCCCCGTCCGCATCCGCGCGTCTCAGCGCCTCCGCCATCAACCCAACCGGATCGAGCCCTTCGCGCGGGTCCGCCGGCCTGTCGTTGATCTGGCCGACACCGATGATGACGGGGACATGCTCGGGATTGGTGGGCATCGCGCGGCTTTCTCCTCTGATCGTCATCGCTAAAGCAATTCGCACGCCTCTCGACAAGCGGCCTTGTGCTGGCGGCGCAACCCGTTAGGCTCCCGAACTGGAGAGAGAAAAAGGCCCCCGCCATTTGACCGACATCAGCGCAACTGGATTGCCGCCGCTGCCTACGCGCACGCGGTGGCTCTATGGCACGGGCCTGATGGCGAGCGGTATCAAGACCACCGCTTTCAGCACCTATCTGCTGCTCTATTTCAACCAGGTCCTCGGCGTCCCGGTCGACATCGTCTCGCAGGCGATTTTCCTTACCCTGCTCATCGATGCCATTGCCGATCCGCTGATCGGCCGGTGGAGCGACCGGACGAGAAGCAGGCTGGGTCGGCGCCATCCCTTCTTGTTCGCCGCCGCTGTTCCGGCCGGCCTGTTCTTCGCCGCCACCTGGTTTCCGCCCGATGGTCTGTCCGATTTCGGGATGGGCGTCTGGGTGTTCTGCCTCGCCAGCCTGACCCGCGCCTGCATGAGCCTGTTCGAGATACCTTCGAGCGCGCTCGGGGCAGAGCTGACCGACGACTACACCGAGCGCACCCGTATCTTTGCGCTGCGGTTCTGGTTCGGCTATATCGGCGCCTTCGGGTTCGGGGCTTTCTGCCTCGCGGTCTTCTTCGCCGAAACGCCCGAATACCCGCGCGGCCAGCTCAATCCGGAGGGCTATGTCGGCTTCGCGATTACGGGCGGCATCCTCATCGCCCTGGCGGTGCTGACCTGTGCGTTCGGCACCAGGAGCCGCATTCCCTACCTCAGGCAGGTGCGCGAGCGTGCCAGCAAGCTTTCGCCGATGGATCACTTGCGGGAAATGGGATCGGCCTTCGCGCACCGCCCCTTCCTTGCCATTTTCGGCTATTCGCTGTCGAAGCAGGTCGCGATCGGCATGTATGTATCGAGCACGATCTACTTCAATACCTTCATCTTCGGCTTGAATGCCGGTCAACTTGCGATCCTGACGGTCGAGCAGCTGGTGGCGGCGACATGCGCGGTGCCGCTCGCGCCGATCCTCGCCCGCAAGATGGGCAAGCGCAATGCGGCGATGGCGATGGGCTTCGGCGGGATCTGCATCGGTGTGATGCCGCTGATCCTGACCTTCTTCGGCCTGTTCTATCCCAAAGGCGATCCGATGCTGCTGCCCGCGCTCTTCATCGTCGGTGCGATCTATCACACGATGATCGCGACCTCGCTGATGAATTCCTCCGGCATGATCGCGGACACAATCGAGGATTTTGCGGTGAAGAGCGACCGGCATAATGCGGGCGTCTTCTTCTCCGTCAACAGCTTTACCACCCAGGCCTCTGCCGGGCTCGGCATCCTGATGTCGGGCATCGTGCTGCAGGCCGCGAATTTTCCGGAGGATGCCGACCCGCTCGGAGTCAGCCAGGCGATCAGCAACAGCCTGATTGTCTGGTACGTGCCTCTGGTCGTCGGCCTTTGGGCGATCGGCACGTTCCTGCTGCTGTTCTACCCGATCACGGAGGCATCGCATCGCGCCAACGTCGAAAAACTGGCGGCGCGCGAAGCGAGGCTAAATGCGCAGACCGTGCGCGATTCGCCTGAAGCCGGATCGCCCGGCTGACGCCTTCCGCTACGTCAGCATGGACCACAGGCCCCCTGTTCTCGGCCCTTTGACTCGTGCATAGGTGGCAAAACAAGACTCATAAGCAGGAGAGAAGCGATGGCGACCGCAGCCGACACCCGCCCGGAAGACGATCTCGATGCCTTCCGCGCCGAAGTGAAGGACTTCCTCAAGGCCAGTTTCCCCGACAGCCTCAAGGGCAAGGGCAATGTCATGCGCACGGTCGAAGGGCCGGGCGAAGAAACGCCGGAAGAAAAGGCCTGGCGCGAGGCCATGGGCGAGAAAGGCTGGGGCACTCCGACCTGGCCCAAAGAGTATAATGGCGGCGGCCTGACCAAGAAGCAGGCCAAGGTGCTCGAGCAGGAAATGGCCATGGCCGGGGCCTGGAACCCGATCGGCGGCATGGGCGTGATGATGTTCGGCCCGACGCTGCTCGAGTTCGGCAGCCACGAACAAAAGCTCGAACATATCCCGCCGATCACCCGCGGCGAAGTACGCTGGTGCCAAGGCTATTCGGAGCCGAATGCCGGTTCGGATCTTGCCAGCTTGCAGACCAGCGCCGAGGACAAGGGCGATCACTATCTCGTCAATGGCCAGAAGACCTGGACCAGCGGCGGGCAGTGGGCGGACAAATGCTTCTGCCTTGTCCGCACCGACCGCAGCGACAAGCACAAGGGCATTTCCTTCCTGCTGATCGACATGGACTCGCCCGGCGTCGACGTGAAGCCGATCACTATGATCAGCGGCATGAGCCCGTTTTGCGAGACCTTCTTCACCGATGTGAAGGTGCCGAAGGAAAACCTCGTCGGCGAAGAAGGGCAGGGCTGGACCATCGGCAAGCGCCTGCTCCAGCACGAACGGACCAATATCTCCGGTGGTGGAGCGCTCGCGGCGCTCAATGCCCAGCCGCTTTCCAAGATTGCCGAGCATTATCTCGGCACCGACGAACAGGGCCGGCTCAATGACCCGGAAATGCGGGCAAAGATCGCCGAATTCGAAATGGCGTGGAACACCTTCCTCCTCACCGCGCGCCGCGCGATGGAGGAAAGCAAGGCGCAGGGCGGCGTTTCGGAGATCAGTTCGATCCTCAAGAATGTCGGCTCCAAGCTGGGCCAGCAGCGCGCCGAATTGCTGATCGAGATCATGGGCTTCCGCGGCCTCGGCTGGGAAGGCGAAGGCTTTACGGATAAGGAACTGCAGCATGTCCGCGGCTGGCTCTTCGGCAAGGCGACCACGATCTATGGCGGCTCGACCGAAATCCAGAACAACATCATCGCCAAGCGTATCCTTGGCATGCTGGACCACCAGTAAGCGCGGGCGCAGGGACAGGACGAAACATCATGGCAGTGCTGAACGAAGAACAGACCATGCTGCGCGACATGGCGCAGGAATGGACGAAGAACGAAAGCCCGGTCGCCGCGTGGCGCAAGGTCCGCAACGAGGGCAAGAATTTCGATCCCGAAGCCTGGGACGCGATGGCCGAAATGGGCTGGACCGGCGTCATCATCCCCGAAAACTTCGGCGGCAGCGACTTCGGCTGGATGAGCCTCGGGCTGGTGGTCGAGGAAACCGGCAAGACGCTGACGGCGAGCCCGCTGGTGGCAAGCTCGCTCGCGGCAAGCGCAATCATCCTCGGCGGCTCGCAGGCGCAGAAGGAAAAATACCTGCCCCGGCTCGCCAGTGGTGAACTGGTCGGCACGCTCGCCTTCGACGATGCCGCGCGGCACACCGGCGCAACGTCGAGCGCGACGGTTTCGGACGGCAAGCTGAGCGGCACCAAGCCTTTCGTGCACGAGGCCGAAAGCGCCGGGCTGTTTGTGGTCCTCGCCAGCGACGGTGTGTATTTCGTAGAGAAGGGGGATGGTGTTGCGCTGTCCGATCGCAACCTCACCGACCAGCGCGACCATGCCGAAGTGACATTCGACGGCGCGCCTGCGGAAAAGCTGGCCGATGGCGGCGACGATCTCGCCGAGCAGATCCTCGACCGTGCGCGCATTCTTACCGCTGCCGAAATGCTCGGCATGGCGCAGCAGGTCTTCGATGAAACGCTCGCCTATCTGAAGCAGCGAACGCAGTTCAACCAGGTGCTATCGAGTTTTCAGGCGCTGCAGCACCGCATGGCCGACCTGTTCACCGATCTCGAGCTGATGCGTACCGCTGTCGAGGCCGGGTTGCAGGCGCTCGATACCGGGTTCAAGGTGCCCGAGGCGGCCTGCCTCGCCAAGAGCCGCGCCAACGATGTGCTGCACACGATGAGCCGGCAGGGTATCCAACTTCATGGCGGGATCGGGATGACTGACGAATACGATGTTGGGTTTTACCTGAAGCGCGCCCGTGTTCTCGAAGCGAGCTGGGGCAATTCGGGCTTCCTCAAGGATCGCCACGCCAAGCTCGCCGGCTATTGAGGCCGGCCCGCGACATGCTCGGCACCGCTAATCCGTTCGGGCTGAGCCTGTCGAAGCCTTGTCTTTCACTTTGAGCTCTACGCCAGAAGAAAGGACAGCCCTTCGGAGTCGAAGACGGCGCGAAGCGCCACCGGCTCAGGGCGAACGGGAAGTGGAGAGCATGCAACACGATGTGTGGTCCCGCCACCACGCGTTCGTGGAATCGAACCTCAGGCGCAATTACGCCGCGACGCTGATCCACGGCGTATTCGGAATGACGGGCTTCCGCCTGATCTACGCGCCCACGATCATCCCGGCCTATCTCTATGTCCAGACCGGCAGCGCGGCCGCCGTCGGCCTCGGCATGGCGCTGCTGCAACTCGGCGGAACGCTCTCGCCGGTCCTGTCGGGCGCGCGGGTCGAGAGCCGCAATCACATCCTGCCCTATGCCATCACCGTCGGCTCCCTGATGCGGATGATGGTGCTGGCCATGGCGCTGACCGCATGGTTTCTCGAAGGGCGGGCGCTGTTTGCCGCGACGCTGGCGATCTTCCTTGCGCTGGGGTTCTTCCAGGGCGCGCAGCGGGTCGCGTTCCAGATGCTGATGGCCAAGGTCATCCCGATCGACCGGCGCGGGCGATTGCAGGGCGTGCGCAACCTCCTCGGCGGCGGCATTGCGGCGGTTTTGGCCTGGGCGGCGGGGGTTTATTTCATCGAGCAGCAATGGCTCGGCAACGGCTATGCGACGACGTTCCTGTTTGCCTTCATCCTGACCACCATCGGCCTGCTGGTGCTGCAATTCGGCATCAAGGAGCCATCCGCTCCCACTATCCGCCAGCCGGTGCCGCTGCGAGAGCGCTGGGGCCAGTTCGCCGAGCTCCTGCGGCACCGCACCTATCGCTTCTTCCTGCTGGCGCACGGCTTTTCCAGCATCGCCCGTGTCGGCCTGCCGTTCTGGACGCTCTATGTCGGCGAGCGGCTCGGATTGGACGGCTATGTCATCGGTGCGCTCAGCCTTGCCTATCTCGCCTCGGAGACGGTCAGCAACGTGCTGTGGGGCCAGATCGGCGATCGTTACGGCTTCCGGCTGGTCTATCTCGGCGCGCTTTTCTGCAGCCTGGTGGGTCTGACACTGTTGGTCGCAGGTGAAGGTGCGATGCTCTATGCCGCCTTTGCCGCACTCGGCTTCGG
Organism: Erythrobacter litoralis HTCC2594; assembly: GCF_000013005.1. Lineage (GTDB taxonomy): Bacteria > Pseudomonadota > Alphaproteobacteria > Sphingomonadales > Sphingomonadaceae > Parerythrobacter > Parerythrobacter litoralis_A. The sequence goes on from NC_007722.1 coordinate 84,135, forward strand.
CATGTCGGGCTGGATGATGGCGGCGCTGACGCTGGTCCTGGAATTCGGCGCGCACGAGGACATTCCTATGCGGATCGCGCTCACTACTACCGTCGAGGGCGCGGTATCTTCGACCGGACCGATCATCGCCGGGCTTGCCATCGCTGCGCTCGGGTTTATGCCTTTGATCGTCGCTGCATTCCTGTCGCTCGGATTGGCCCTGGCAGTGGTGTTCTGGCGTGTCAGCGAGCCGCGGAGTCAGCTGTCCTGAAACAGCGCCCCTAGGTCCTTCTTCAGGATCTTGCCATTGGCATTGCGCGGCAGCGTGTCCTGTACAAAGAGTATCCGCACGGGGACTTTGAATCTCGCCAGTCGCTCGGCTACCCAGCTTTGCAATTCGGTCTCGCTCGCGGTCATGCCCGGTGCGAGGTGGACGACGGCCGCGGGCTCTTCGCCCAATTGTTTGTGCGGCAGGCCGATCAGCGCAGCATCGGTCACTGCCGGGTGATCGTAGAGGACGTTCTCGACCTCGCTTGAATAGATATTCTCGCCGCCGCGGATGACCATGTCCTTGGCGCGATCAACGATATAGCAGAAGCCTTCCTCGTCGAGCCGCGCAAGGTCGCCTGTCCGGACCCAGCCGTCGACGAAAGTTTCCGCGCTCGCTTCAGGTCGGTTCCAGTATTCGATCACCGTCATCGGCCCTCTGGCCCATAGTTCGCCGACTTCGCCGACCGGCAATTCCCTGCCGGCCTCGTCGGTGATTTTCAGGTCGGCCACCGGCACCGGCGGGCCGCAGCTTTCCGGGCGGTTGAGATAGTCTTCCGCCGTGTGGCTGGTGACGGTTGCCATGGTCTCCGTCATGCCCCAGCCGTTGCCGGGCATGGCGCCGAATACTTCGTAGATCTTGCGCACCAGTTCGGGCGCTGCTGGCGCCCCGCCATAAGCGATGCTTTCGAGGCTCGAGAGGTCGTACTTGTCGCGATCGGGATGCTCGATCATCTGCCACGCGATCGTCGGCACGCCGCCGGTCAGATTGACCTTCTCGCGCTCGATGATCTCGAAGGCTTTCACCGTGTCCCAGCGATACAGGAAAATCAGCGTGTGGCCTGCAAACAGAGCGCCCATCATGCTCGCCGAGCAGGCCGTGACATGGAACAGCGGGATGACGGTTAGCCCGACCTTCTGCACGCCCGCCGGCGGCACTTCGCCGCGCCGCAAGGCGGTGCGCGCAGCGGCATAGGCGCTGGAGAGGATATTGGTGGTGAGGTTGCGATGGCTGCCGAGCGCGCCCTTGGGCCGGCCGGTCGTGCCGCTGGTATAGAAGATCGTCGCCGGATCGTCCGGGGCGATGTCGGCTTCGGGCATCTCTGCATCCGGCAGCGTCGGCCACGAATGCGGCGTGCCGATCAGATCTTCGAGGCGCTCTACCGAGAGATCGTCGCCTCCCATGCGCGAAACGAGGACATCGGCGAGATCGGGGCAGGCTTCGCGGTGCGGAGCAATCCGTTCCCATCGCTCGGCATCGCAGACCAGCAGTTTCGCGCCAGAATCGGCGAGACCGAATTCAAGCTCGTCTCCGGTCCACCAGGCATTGAGCGGCACGCAAATTGCACCGATGCTCGTCGCGGCGAAGAAGACGACGGGCCATTCAGGCAGGTTGCGCATCGCCAGCGCCACCCGGTCGCCCTTGGCAATCCCGCGTTTGCGGAACTCCGTAGCAAGCGCTGCGACAGCCCGGTACCAGGCGTCGTAGGTGACCCGTTCGTCCTCGTAGATCGTGAACAGCCGCTCGCCATGGCTGCGCGCATGAACGGCCAGCGCGCGCAAGCTCGGCGGGGCATTTTTCCAGACCCGCGTCGGGATGCCGCGCACATCGACGGTCTCGTACTCGAAGGGCATGCCCGGCGCGCACAATGTATCGTGCACCTGCTGCAGCGACATCGCTGGCCAGCCATCCGGCTTGCTCCAGCCGAGCACATTGGTTTCACTCACCGCTCTCTCCCAATCGAGTCTGTTTTTCTTTGCAACCGATGCTAGGTGAGGTTGCAAGAGCGCTCAAGCGCCGAACCATTGGGAGAGAGAATGACCGCGCCATTCGATTGCGCCGACCCCGCTTCGCTGGGTTTCGACGAAAGCCGCCTCGCGCGGATCGCTGCGTTTCTCAAGGACAGCTACATCGACAGCGGCCGTCTGCCGATGACGCAGCTTGTCGTCGCGCGCGATGGACATCCGGTCTATTACGACAAGCAGGGCCGGATGGGCGAAGAGCGCGAGGATTTGCGCGACGATGCCATCTTCCGCATCGCTTCGATGACCAAGCCGGTGACGTCGATCGCCTTCATGCAGCTGGTCGAACGGTGCAAGGTCGCGCTGGAAGAGCCGGTCACGAAGGTCCTGCCAGAGTTCAAGGACCTGCGCGTCTATGCCGGGGGCGGAGGCGGCACCGTGCCTTTCATGCCGGGCACGCCGACGCATCCGATGCGGTTCATCGATCTGATCACGCATATGTCGGGGCTGACCTACGGACTGCAAAACCGCACCAATATCGATGCGGTCTATCGCGAGCACAATCTCGATTTCGCGCGCAGCCGGCACGATAGCGATGAATTCATCGATATCCTTGCCAAGCTGCCGCTGGAGTTCGCGCCGGGGCAGGGGTGGAACTACTCGGTCGCGACCGACGCGCTGGGTGTATGCGTCGAGCGCATAAGCGGGATGCGGCTGGGCGACTATTTCCAGCAGCACATCTTCGGGCCGCTCGGCATGGTCGACACCGCATTCGGGGTGGGGGACGATGCCCGGCTGGTCGATGCCTATCAGTATGTCCCTGGCAAGCCGCCGCACAAGATCGACGCCGGGCCGGGCAGTAAGCTTGCCCAAGACGGTCGCTTCGACAGCGGTGGAGGGGGTCTGTGCGGCACAATCGCCGATTATCACCGCTTCACCAAGATGCTGCTGAACGGCGGCGAGCTCGATGGCGCGCGCATCGTCGGCCCCAAGACACTACGGCAGATGCGCACCAACCATCTGCCTGACGGCGCCGACTTGACCGAAATGTCGAGCAGCCTGTTTTCCGAAAGCAACAATGCCGGGACCGGCTTCGGACTCGGTTTTGCCATGGTGATCGATCCGGCCAGAACGCTGATGCCTTCCAGTCTCGGCGAATTCTACTGGGGCGGAGCCTATTCGACCGCGTTCTTCGTCGATCCGGTCGAGGGGATCACCTGCGTATTCATGACGCAAGTCTATCCCTCCAGCACCTATCCGATCCGCCGCCAGCTCAAGACCCTGATTTACAGCGCGCTAACCGAGAGCCGCGCAGCCTGAGGAGAGACCCCGATGACTTCACCCATTCGAACCGAACGCCATGACGATGTGCTCGTCATCATTTCCGACAATCCGCCGGTCAACGCACTGGGCCAAGCCGTGCGGCAGGGCCTTAAGGACGGGGTCGAGGAGGCGATGGGTGATGATGCGATCAAGGCGGTGGTTATCCGCTGCGACGGGCGCACGTTTTTTGCAGGCGCCGACATTACCGAATTCGGCAAGCCGCCGCAGGGCCCAAACCTGCCGGAAACGCTCGATGCGATGGAAGCGGGCGACAAGCCGGTCGTCGCGGCGATCCACGGCACCGCGCTGGGCGGCGGCTGCGAAGTCGCGCTGGCGTGCCACTATCGCGTCGCGGTGCCCAGTGCGAAGCTGGGCCTGCCGGAAGTCAAGCTTGGACTGATCCCGGGCGCCGCCGGCACGCAGCGCCTGCCGCGTGTGGTCGGCGTCGAAGCCGCGCTGCCGATGGTGGTCAACGGCAACCCGATCCCGGCCGCCAAGGCGGAAGCGATCGGGCTGGTCGACAAGATAGTCGGCGAGGACAGCCTCGAGGCCGATGCGATCGCTTTCGCGCGCGAGCAGATCGGCAAGCCCGTCCCGCGTTCGAGCGAAGGTACCGCGCATGAGGATGGCGTGAAGAATCCCGACCTCTTCGACGAGTTCCGCGCCAGGAACGCCCGCAAAATCCGCGGCTTCGATGCGCCCGATGCGGCGGTCAAGGCGGTCAAGGCCGCGACCGAGCGGCCCTATGCCGAAGGTGTGAAGAAAGAGCGCGAGCTGTTCACCGGCCTGATGAGCGGGACGCAGAGCGCGGCCATGCGGCACTATTTCTTCGCCGAACGCGCGGCCAACAAGATCGACAATGTCGATCCCAAGACTCCGCTGATCGACATCCAGAAAGTCGGCGTGATCGGCGCAGGCACGATGGGCGGCGGCATCGCGATGAACTTTCTCTCGGCCGGGATTCCGGTGACGATCCTCGAGATGAAGCAGGACGCGCTTGATCGCGGTACGGGCGTTATCGCCAAGAATTACGAGCGCACGGCCAAGAAAGGCCGGATGAAGCCCGAGCAGGTCGAACAGGCCATGGGGCTGCTGAACCCGACGCTCGACTATGCGGATCTGGCCGATTGCGATCTTGTTATCGAAGCTGTCTACGAGAATATGGACGTCAAGAAAGAGGTCTTCGCCAAGCTCGACGAAACAGTGAAGCAGGGCGCAATCCTTGCTTCCAACACCAGCTACCTCAACATCGATGAAATTGCGCAGGCCACCAAGCGCCCAGGCTATGTACTGGGCCTGCACTTCTTCTCGCCCGCCAATGTTATGAAGCTGCTGGAAATCGTGCGCGGCGCGGAAACGCGCGACGATGTGCTGCTGACTTCGATGAAGCTGGCCAAAAAGATCGGCAAAGTGGCCGTGGTTGCGGGCGTGTGTGACGGCTTTATCGGCAACCGCATGCTCTCGCCGCGCCAGAAACAGGCCAACGAACTGATCATGGAGGGCGCGAAATACTGGGAAGTCGACGACGTCCTGCTCGAATTCGGTTTCCCGATGGGGCCGTTTCAGATGGCGGATCTGGCAGGGATCGACATCGGCTGGCACCGCGACCCGTCCAAGGTCACGACCATTCGCGAAGCGCTCTGCGCGGCCGAGAGGTTCGGGCAGAAAAACGGCAAGGGCTTCTACGATTACGACGAAGCCCGCCAGCGCACGCCTTCGGAAGAGGTGCAAGCGATCATCGCCGACTTCGCCAGGAAGGAAGGCACCGAACAGCGCGATATCTCGAAGGACGAAATCCGCGAGCGGCTGCTCTATCCGATGGTCAACGAAGGCGCGATGATCCTCGACGAAGGCATGGCGCAGCGTGCCAGCGATATCGATGTGGTGTGGATCAACGGCTACGGCTGGCCGCTTTATACCGGCGGGCCGATGTTCTGGGCCGACACTGTCGGGCTGGACACCATCGTTGCCGGGCTTGAGAAACATGGGCTGCCGGTCAGCGAGTATCTGCGCCGCAAGGCCGAGGCGGGCGAGCGGTTCAACTAGGCGCGATTGTTCGACCGGCGTCATAATGGTGCCGATAAGTCACATTTCTGAAACTTATCTTGCTTGCGCGCGGGGCGAGAGAGGCGCATGATGCGCAGCGGGTTGGGAGAGGCCCGGTGCGACAGGATCGCCAGCGAATCCTTGCCTTTGCGCATGGGTCGCTGCCTGCGCACCGCGGAAATTGCGTAGAGGCGCCGCTTTCCCGACCGGAAGAGTTTCAACGGGTTGAGGGAGCCACCATGAAATATTCGCTTCGCCATTCGATCGCATTCGGCGCACTTGCATCCGCATTGGCCTTTATGCCGAGCGCCGCTTCGGCGCAGGCCAATCCGCAGCAGGCGGGTGCCGGCGACAGCCAGGTCGAAGACCAGGGCCGCACCATCGTCGTAACCGGCTCGCTCATTCGTGGCACGCCGGAAGATGCAGCGTTGCCGGTCGATGTCTACACCAGTGAAGATCTGGCGAAGCAGGGCGTCGACAGCCCGCTCGAATTTATCAAGGAACTGCCCTCGGTCGGCGCTGTGCTTGGCGATACCAACCAGTTCTCGACTTCCGCGCAAGGCTTTCAGGGCGTCGGCTCGATCAACCTGCGCGGCCTCGGTCCGCAGCGTACGCTGGTGCTGGTCAACGGCAAGCGCACGATCCTTACCCCGGGTGCCGGCTTCGTCGATACGCAGCTGATCCCGCTCTTTGCGCTCGAACGTGTCGAGATCCTGAAGGACGGCGCAGGCACGACCTACGGTTCCGATGCGATTGCGGGCGTTGCCAACTTCATCACCCGCAGCGATTTCGTCGGGCTCGAATTGCAGGGCGATTACTCGCTCATCAGCGGTTCGGATAACGATTATTCGCTTAGCGCGCTGGCCGGGTTCGAGTTCGGCGATGCCAACATAGTCATCGGCGCCGGCTGGCAGCATCGTTCGGAACTGCCGACCACCGAGCGCGACTACACCGCGCTGCCCTACACTGTGAACCCGTCGGGCTTTTCGGCCCTCTCGACGCCCGGGCTGTTCGCAGCGACCTATCTGACAGGCCAGCCGGACAACCCCGCTACACCGGGCAACGAGGCGCTCAACACTGTCACTCGCCCGGATCGCGGTTGTAACGAGCTGGGCGGTTTCCAGGACGGCGCCATCTGTCGCTTCACGTTCATTCCCTTCGACAACATTGTCGAGGACGAGGATCGCTACCAGGTGTTCGGCCAGTTCACCGTGGACCTCAGCGATCGCGTTCGTTTCCAGGCCGATGCGATGTGGGCACGCAGCGATCTTGAATCGATCAACTATTCGCCGGCCTTCCCGCCGACGCAGGGCCCGCGCGGCTCGGGCTTCCTGAGCGCATTTACGACGTCCCCGAATAATCCGGGCGTAGCACCGTTTCTCGCGCAGCAAGGGCTTCCGGCGAACAATCCGGGGCCATTGGTAGCCGTTACCAACGTGCTGTTCCGCCCGCTGGCTATCTCGGCAACCCGCTCGATCCCGATCGCGGTTCGGGCACCGGCTTTGCCAGCAACCAGGCCTATCGCTTCAGCGGCGGCTTCGACATCGAACTCAATGACAGCCTGACGCTCGATATCGATGGCACGTTCTGGGATTCGGACCGCACGGCTTTCGCGCCGGGCATTGTCGGTACACGCCTGCAGAATGCGCTCAACGGCCTCGGCGGCGCAGACTGTAATCCCGCTACGGGCACGCCCGGCGCCGGCCCATGCCAATATTTCAACCCGTTCTCCAACGCCGGTCCTGGCAACCCGACGCTGGGCCTCACCAATCCGTTCTACGTGCCTGGCAATGAAAACAGTGCCGAACTGCTCCGTTTTCTCCAGATCCCCAACGGCACGGTCGAAGAAGAAAGCCAGTTCGTTTTCGACCTGGTCCTTTCCGGCGACACCGGCTTTGCATTGCCAGGCGGCAATGTCGCCTTCGCGGTCGGGTTCCAGTATCGCGACACCAATTTCAACAGCCGGCCGATCAACGACGAATCGAACCTCGACATCAATCCGTGCTTCAGGGAAGGCGACAGGAGCTGCGTTGGCACGTCGACCGAGGGTGTCGGCCCGTTCATCTTCCTCGGCGGTTCGCGGCCGGTGGATCTCGACCAGAGCGTCTATGCTTTCTTCGGCGAAGTGCAGCTGCCTATTACCGACCGGATCGAAGCGCAGGCGGCGATCCGTTTCGAAGATTATGGCGGTGCGGTCGGTTCGACCATCAACCCGAAGGGTTCGATCCGCTTCGAAGCGACCGATTGGCTGACGTTCCGCGGCTCGGTCGGCACGACCTTCCGCGGCCCGATCCCGTCGCAAGTCGCACCGATCTCTGTCACTGCACTGCAGGGATTCACCGCAGCGGGCGGCAATTTCAAGTCGCTCGACATCTTCGGCAACCCCAACGACCTCGGTCCTGAGACGGCCTTCACCTACAACATCGGCGCGATCATGAATGTGCCGCTGGGTGCGGGCAACGTGATCTTCAGCGTCGACTACTGGTCGATCGATCTGGAAGACCGCATCACTACGACCCCGGGCGATGCCATCGCCAGTCTGGTGGGCAACGGCCAGACGACGGGTACAGCTCCGGTCGATTGTTCCAGCCCGCTGGCCAACCTGATCACATTCAGCGGCAACACCTGTATCCAGGGCACCACGACCGGGCTCGACATCAGTCGTGTACGGACCGACTGGGTCAACGGGCCGGACGTCAAGATTTCCGGCCTCGACTTCGCACTGACGGTCAATGTGCCACTGGGCGAAACGGCCGACCTGTCATTCGGCGGTAATGCGGTCTGGAACCTCGATTACAGCTTTGACGAATTCGTCGTGCAGGGCGTGGTCACCGAAGAGGCTTACGATGCGATCGGCTTCGGCAACTACTTCCGCGATCCGAACACGGTTCCGGAATGGCGCGCCAACGGCTTTGTCAATGTCGGTTGGGAGCCGTTCAACGTGCGCTACTCGGTTACGCATATCGACGGCGTGACCGACGATCGCTGCGTGACGCGCCCCGCGCCGTGTTTCTCGACCTCGGCCGGGCCGACCGATTTCGGCATCGAGAGCGGGTCCTACACACAGCACGACATCGCGCTGACGGTGGATGTCGACCTCGGTTTCGTCGAGGCGCAATTGCAGGCCGCGATAAAGAACTTCACCGATGCCGAGCCGGCAACCGCACAGCTGCCGCTGGGCTTCAACCCGTTCATCGGCAACGCGATCGGGCGCAACTACCGCTTCGGCATCCGGACGCGGTTCTGATCGGCTGAACAGGCAGGGGGCCGGGGACCAGTTCTCCGGCCCCCTTGCTTTGCGAGCAAGCGGGGAGAGCAGACATGGCGACAGCGACAGGCATTGCGGGGGGGGCGCCTGCGGGCGAGGTGAGCGACCGTGCGCGCAAGGTCACGCTGTTTCTCCTCACCGTCACCTATTTCTTCAGCTACATGGACCGGCAGATCCTTGCGATCCTGCTGGAGGACATCAAGGCCGACCTGCTTTTGTCCGACACGCAGCTGGGTCTGCTGTCCGGCTTCGCCTTCGCGCTGTTCTACGCCACGCTCGGCATCCCGGTCGCAGCGCTGGCCGACCGGATGAACCGGATCAACATCATCTCGATCGCGCTCGCGCTGTGGAGCGCGATGACCGCTGCCTGCGGGCTGGCGCAGAATTTCATCCAGCTGCTGGCCGCGCGCGTCGGGGTCGGAATCGGGGAGGCCGGCTCCAGCCCGCCGAGCCATTCGATCATTGCCGACCTCTATCCGGCGGAAAAGCGTGCGCTCGCACTGTCGATCTACTCGCTCGGCGTGACGCTGGGCGCTGCGGCGGGGCAGATGTTCGGAGGAAATCTTACCTATTTCTTCGATTGGCGCGTGGCGTTTATCGTCATCGGCCTCCCGGGGGTCATGCTGGCAATTTTCGTCAAGCTGTTCGCGACCGAGCCGCCGCGCCGGGCCGAGCCGGGCGCAGTCGACAGCGAAGACCAGCCGAGCATCGGGGAGGGCTTCACCACAATCCTCTCGAACCGCTCGGCCCGCTGGATGATCGCGGGCGTCACACTGACGTCGATGATCGGTTACGCGCTGACCGGCTGGACCCCGGCCTACCTGATCCGGATTTTCGACCTCAACACGCTTCAGGTCGGGAATATCGTCGCGCCGCTGCTTGCTATAGCCGGTGTCGCGAGCGGGCTGGGTGGCGGCTGGCTCGCAAACCGGATGACCGCTCGCGACGGATTGTGGCGGCAGCCCTGGATGATCGCGATACTCAAGACCATCGCCCTGCCATTCCTGATATGGTTCTATCTCGCGGGCGATGCATGGATGGCGGTCGGCGTCTATTTCGTCGCCGTGCTCTTCCAGTCGAGCTACCTCGGTCCGACCTTCGCGGTGATCCAGACGCTCGCCCCGCTCAAGATGCGCGCTGTGTGGGCGGCCATCACGCTGTTGATCATCAACCTGATCGGGCTGGGGCTGGGGCCGACCATGGTCGGGGTGCTGTCTGACCTGTTCGCGCCGCGCTTCGGAAATGAGTCATTGCGCTACGCCCTGCTGGTGGTGGCGGCGGCAACACCGGTCGCGATCCTCTGTTACTGGCGCGCTGCGGTATTGATGAAGCATGACTATCCCAAGGCTGCGGTTTGAACCGAAATCAGCCCATCGGCTCCATGGCTTGCTGTTCCAAGGCGTTCTGCACGCCCTTGTCCTGTTCCATCCGGTTGCGAAATTCGGCGAGCTGCGGATAGTCCGAGAGGCTGAGCGGGGTCTGGTCGATCCAGCGGGTCAGCACGTAGAGAAACGCATCGGCAAAGCTTTTCTCGCCAAGGTAAAATCCGCCGCCGCTGTCGGATAGCCGCTCTTCCATCCACTCGTAATGGCCGCGCAGCCGGTGGTACGCGCCTTGCTTTACCTCGTGCTGCGCACCCTCGCTCTCGGCGAAGTTCTGCGCTGCGAAATGCGGGCCGTAAGCGGCGTGGACTTCGCTAATCATGTAGGACAGCGCTTCGGCTTCCTTGCGCCCCAGCTTCGTGTCGCGGGCATAGCCTGCGGTGCCATGCGCAGCTCCGATATAAGACAGGATCGCGGCGAGTTCCGTCAGCACCTCGCCATCGTCGAACTGCAAGGCTGGAACTTTGCCCTTGGGGTTGATGGCGAGATAGTCGTCCTTCTTGTGATCGCCATATTCCATATTGCGCACGGAGATCGGGGCTTCGGTCCATGCCACCGCGATGTTGGCTGCCAGCGAACAGGTGCCGGGCATGGTGTAGAGTGTCGGCATTGCGGGTCTCCTCGGAAAGCGATGAAATCTATGAGATTCAACGGGGGAGGCATCGGAAGGCTCCCGCTCAAGCGACGAATGGTGTCCTTGGGCGGATCAGGCCGAGCAGCTTGCCCCGCCGAGGACGCAGAAGCGTGCGCAATGGGGGTGGTTAAGCTTTACGGGCCGTGACGCTTCATCCAGCGTCGCGCCCATGTCGAAGCCCGGATCGTAGGGGATCAGCGTGCAGGCCGTGACGCGCGGCTCCGGCTCGCCCTTGCGGTGGACGACCATGCGGCTTGTGGCGCACATGATATCCTTCGGGTCCTGCCCGAGGATTTGCCAGCAAGCGGTTGTGATTTCGGCGATATCCTTGTCCTCGTCCATCTCGGGAAAGAGGACCAGCCGCATCGGATCGCCCGCATCGACCGCGATGTCGTGTTCGGCAAACAGGCGGGCATAGCCCGCGCGCTCGTCGGCCTCGCTTTCGTCCGGTAACATTCGCCCGGCGACCGCGAGCGAAAAGCCGTTGCGCGAAAGCCATTGCAGACCGTCGATCGCCACCTCCCAGCTGCGCGGGCCGCGTTCGGCCTCGTGCACGGCTTTGGTGTGGTGATCGAGGCTGACGCGGATGGTGAGACGGTCGCCAAAGCGCTCCCGCATGTCCAGCAGCGCGGCCTCGTGCCGCCGCATCGGCTTCATGGCGTTGCTCAGGATCAGCGCTTCGAAGCCGCGTTCGAGCGTGTCGGCGAGCATCGGGACGAAGTCGGGATTCATGAAGGGCTCGCCTCCGGTGAACCCGATCTCGGGTGTGCCTATAGCCCCGGCTTCGTCAAGGAACGGCGCGGCATGGGCATGGCTCAGGTAAACCAGCGCATCGTTGGTCGGGCTGCTCTCGATATAGCAGCTTGCGCAGGCGAGATTGCACAGCGTCCCGGTGTTGAGCCAGAGTGTGTCCAGCTGCACCAGCGGGACCGACGCGCGCGGCTCGCCCTTGGCGGTCCAGTCCGGATCGGAGAACTTCTCCTCGGGCAGGCGCGCGGCCTCCACCGCGAAGGGCGAAGCGCCTGCAGGCGCATTGCGGCTCTTGCTGCGGGAGGCCATCAGGCGAAGGCTCTCCGGACTTTGGCGACGAAGCCGGCATATTTCTTCGGGATCGCCCCAAAGACGGTCGGCTCCCACGCGGCAAAAGCGGCGGCTTTCGTAATCTCACTACGGGTCGGATAGCTGACGATTGCGCTGCCCATGGCGAACGTGCTGCTCTTACCGGTAATCGTCTGGCTGAAGGGCAGGAGCAGTTCCCCGGCATTCTTGCCGACGATGCTCGCTCCGAGCACTTTCTTGCCTTTCAGGATGACCTTCATGTGCCCCTTCGTGTCGCCCTCGGTGATGGCGCGCTCATTGTGGTCGAAACCTTCCTTCACCACTGTCACCTTGTCGCCGAACTTTTCTTTCGCTTCCGCTTCGGTCAGCCCGATCTGCGCGACCTCGGGCTCGGTATAGGTGCACCACGGCAGCGCCTTGTAGTCGACCTTGGTTGGGATCCCGAGCGTAATCTCCAGCGCCACATTGGAGCCTTCGTAGCCGCTAACATGCGTCAGTCGCGGCCCTTCGCGGCAATCGCCGATGGCGTAGATGTTTTTCACCGAAGTGCGGCGGCGCTCGTCGACCTTGATCCCGTTGTTGCCGAGTTCGACGCCCAGATCTTCGAGTCCGAAGCCGGAAACCCGCGCCTTGCGCCCGACCGCGATGAGCAGATGCGATCCGCTCACCTGTTCGCCATTGTCGACATGCACCGTAATCGCGCCATTCCTGCCTTCGACCTTCTCGGCCTTGCCCTGCACGAAGGTCACACCTTCTTTTTTCATAACTTCCATCACGACGGCGACCGAGTCCTCATCATCGCGGCCCATCGGACGGCCCGGCTCGATGACGGTCACCTTGCTGCCAAGCCGGGCGAAACTCTGCGCCATTTCCATCCCGATCACGCCGCCGCCGATGATCACCAGATGATCCGGCTGCGCTTCGAGATCGAAGATGTTTTCATTGGTGAGATAGGGCACCGCGTCCAGGCCCGGGATCGGCGGCACCGAGGGGCCTGAGCCGGTCGCGATGACGATCCGCGGTGCGGTGAGCGTGCGCCCGCCGATTTCGACCGACTGCTTGCCGGTGACCCGCGCCCAGTCCTGGATTACTTCGCAGCCCATCTCTTCGAACCGTTCCGCGCTGTCATGCGGCTCGATTTCCGCAATGGCTCGGTGAATGTGTGTATGAACACCGCTCCACTCTACATTCGGGGCGGCAAGCTCTACACCGAAGCGTTTCTGCTTCCTGGCTTCTGCAGCGCGCTTTGCGGCGGTTATCAGTGCCTTGGAAGGGACGCAGCCGTTGTTGAGGCACTCGCCGCCCATCTTGTGACCCTCGATCAGCGCCACTTTCAGCCCGAACAGCGCACAGCCGCCCGCTGCGGTCAGTCCTGCGGCACCACCGCCGATAACAATAACGTCGTGCGTGAATTTCATGCCGCCCTCGCGTAACCCATCCTGCGAAATATGCGAATCACAATTGCGTCGCACGGCGCAGTCACGCTCAAATCCGTATCCGGGGGCCGCAAAGTTACATGAATATCGAAAACAGCCGCGATTATTACGGCAAGGTGCTGCAGGGTTCCGAAGACCTCAAGACCGACGCCTGCTGCACCGCCGAGGCTCCGCCGCCCGCAATTCTTTCCGCGATGATGAACGTGCACGAGGATGTGCGCGCGCGCTATTACGGCTGCGGGCTGGTCGCCCCGCAGGCGATCGAGGGGTGCCACATCCTCGATCTCGGCTCGGGCAGCGGGCAGGATGCCTATATCCTTGCGCAATTGGTGGGCGAACACGGCTCGGTGACCGGCGTCGATACCACGCCCGAACAGCTTGCCGTCGCCAGCGAACATCTCGAATGGCACCGCGAAAGGTTCGGATACGCCAAATCCAACGTCAGCTTTGTCGAAGGCGACATCGAAAAGCTCGACCAGCTCAGCCTTCCGGGGGGGCATTTCGACGTCATCGTCTCTAACTGCGTCATCAACCTGGTGGCGGACAAACAGGCTGTGTTCGCAGCGGCACACAAGTTGCTGAAGGAAGGCGGCGAGCTCTATTTCTCCGACGTTTACGCCGATCGCCGCGTCCCTCACCATCTCCAGAACGACCCGGTCCTGCATGGCGAGTGCCTGTCGGGCGCCCTGTACTGGGGCGATTTTCTGGCGCAGGCCAAGGCGGCGGGATTTGCCGATCCGCGGCTCGTCACCAGCCGCCCGCTGGGCATCGGCGATGCCGGGGTCGCAGCCAAGCTCGACGGGATCAGTTTCTATTCCGCCACCTATCGCCTGTTCAAGCTCGGCGAGCTCGAGATGCAGTGCGAGGATTACGGGCAGGCCGTCCGCTACAAGGGGACGGTCGCGCACCAGCCGCGCGTGTTCGAGCTCGACGGGCACCATCATATCGAGACCGGGCGGTTGTTCCCGATCTGCGGCAATAGCTGGAAGATGCTCGCCAATACGCGCTTCGCGGAACACTTCGAATTCTTCGGCGACTTTTCGCAGCATTACGGCGTATTTCCCGATTGCGGCGTTTCGGTACCCTTCGGCGCCGATGAAGGCTCCGTGCCCGCAACCGCTGCTGCCTGCTGCTGATGCGCATCCTGATTACCGGGGCCGCCGGACTCATCGGCGGCGAAGTCAGCGCGCGACTGGCGCAAGCCGGGCATCGCGTGAACGCATTCGTCCGATCCAATCCTGACGTGCTCGCGAACGACGGAACCATTGCCGCGGTGGACGAAGTGCTGACCGGCGATCTGTCGCAGGAGAATATGGGGCTCGATCCGGCGACGCTCGACAGGCTGGCCGGGGAAGTCGAGCTCGTCCTGCATTGCGCCGCGCTGACGCGGTTCGATCTCGACGAAGAGGCCTATCGCGCCACCAATATCGACGGGACGGCGCGCGCGCTCGAGCTCGCCAGACGAGCGGGCGCCGGCTTCCTGCATGTCAGCACCGCCTATGTCTGCGGCGAACGATCGGGGGCCATCGGCGAGGACGACGCGCTTCCGAAACGGGGCTTCACCAACGGCTACGAAGCCAGCAAGGCCGAGGCCGAAGCGCTCGTGCGAGCGAGCGGTGTGCCTTTCGTCATCGCGCGGCCCAGCATCGTCGTGGGCGACAGCAAAACAGGCGCGATCCGCCAGTTCGATACGATCTACGCGGCGTTCAAGCTGATCGCGGAGGGCCGGGTGCAGCACATGCCGGTGAAGCACGGCGCAACGCTGGATTTCGTGCCGGTGGACCATGTTGCGGCTGGCCTGGTCGCACTGGTCGAACAATTCGAGGCGGCGCAGGGCTGCGCTTATCACCTCGTTTCGGGCGGACCGGTATCGGTCGGTGATTTCGCCTCCGCCATCGGGAGTTTCCCGCATTTCGACGCGCCGATATTGGTAGATGCCGAAAGGTTCGATCCCGCGATATTACCACCGATGGAACGCCGCCTTTTCAGGCGTGTGGCGGCCCTTTACGCCGCCTATTTCCAGCGAAATCCGCGGTTCGATGACAGCAACCTGCGCGCCCTGACGGGTCTGGAGCCCCCATCGATGGATCAGGAAATGCTGCGTAAGCTGATCCAGTACTGTATCGATGTCGGCTTCCTGAAGACGCCCGAGCTTCAGCGCACGTCTGGGTAGTTTTTTTCCATCCGGCTCCGCAAGCCGAAGGCCCACAGCATGCCGACCTTGAAGTAAATCCAGTTCGCCTTGACCGGGCCCCATGCGGCTATCCGGCGGTCGGAGGTTCGCACTACCCGTCTCACCATCTCGATCCGGCCAAGTTCGGCGAATTTTACGCACAGATCCGCTTCCTCCATCACCGCATCGCCCGGCGTGCAGCCGCCGATGACAAGGAAATCGGCCCGGCGAAAGAACATGGCATGGTCGCCGAACAACAGCCGGACCCCGCGAAAAAACAGGTGCGGGCGGGTCAGCAGCGGCGCGTACCAAGTCTTGATGAAATTGTGCGCGCTGGTGAACCAGCGGGTCTTTTCGCCGGTTATCAATGGCGTGAAGCTGGCAAGGGCGATGCGATTGTCTTCCAGGGTTTCACGGATCACCTGCACCATGTCCGGGGGTGGGATGGTGTCGGCGTGAAGGATGCACACCAGCGAAGATTGTGCGGCCTTGACCCCGGCATTGATCTGCAGCGCGCGACCCTTGGCGGTCTCGACCAAGGTCCAGCCAGCCTCGCGAACAATGCCGCGGGTGCGGTCGGTACTACCGCCATCGACCGCGATAATTTCGGCCGGTTGCGGGTCGAGCGTGCGCACCACTTCGATCAAGGCTGGCAGCGCCTTTTCTTCGTCGAGTAGCGGAATGACGAGCGCTACCGACTTCGTCACGGCAGGAAGTCCGGCCACTCTTCGAGATCGTCCGGCTCGTCGACATCGCTCAATTCGGGCAGAATTCCCGCCCGCATCCCGCGCTCGGTGAAGCGTCCAAGCGTTTGTTCGAACACCTTGTCGGTGCTCCACGCAATGCCCTCGAAAGCAAAGCGCGCATCGGAATTGTAGCCAAGCAGGTAGTAGCCGCCGTCGCTCGCAGGGCCGATCACGACCTCCTCCAGCGCCAGTGTATCGCTGGCGGCCCATAGATGCTGCTCGGTAAGTCCCGGGCAATCGCTGCCGATGACGATGGCAGGCGGCGGGACGCGGGCGAGCTTTTCGCTAAGACTGCCGTCGCCCTGGTCGGTTATCGCCAGATCTTCGCCGAAGGCGGAACGGAACACGTCGGGCTCGGCCCCCGTCACGCGCAGTTCGAAGGGCAGGCCGCTCGCACGGGCGACCGCGATGGTGTGCTGCAGCAGCTTGGCGTAGATCGCGGCGGCCCCAGCCTCGCCGAAGCGCGGGATGAGCCGCGTCTTGGCCTTGCCCGGCGCAGGCCAGCGGCAGAAGATATACAGGCTTGGCTGGCTCATGCCGTTTGGCCGGCGGGTTTGCGATTGAGGATCCACCAGACGAGCGCCATGGCAACGGCGCCGCCTACGAGATTGGCAGCCAGTTCGGCTCCGTAAATAGCATCCGACCCCCAGCTTCCGCGCAACAGCCAGGCGAACGGCACCATCACCGCGAATACGCGAAAACAGCTCTGCGCGAGCGCCCAGCCAGCCCTGTCGACCGCGTTCAATATTCCGTTGCCAACGATCAGCAGGCCATATCCTGCGTAACCCCAGGCCGCGATGGTGAGATAGCGTGCAAATTCATCGACGACCGCAGGGTCGTCGGTGAAGAAGCCCGCGAACCACTCGCCCGCCGCAAAGAGCGCGACGGCGATGGAAAGGCCCCAGACGATGCAGAACCCACCGGCGTAAAGTGTCGCCTGCTTGGCACGGTCCCTCTGGTGGGCGCCCCAGTTCTGACCGACGATTGCGCCGATGGAGCCGGAGAGGCCGAGCAGCGGTACCACCGCGAAACTCTGCAAGCGACCCGCGGCGCCGAACCCCGCAACCGCCGCCTGGCCTTCGACGGCAACCAGCGCGGTCAGCACCGACAGGCCGATCGGGTTGATCGCGTTGGAAAAAGCTGCGGGCCCTGCCACGCGCGTTATCGCCTTCATCGGCTCGGTCAGGCTACAGCGCCTGAGCAGGCCGAAATCGACCGGCAGCGGCGTCCCGCGCATCAGCCACCACGCCATGCCGACGCCCAGGAGCCAGCCTATGACCGTCGCATAGGCCGCCCCGGCAATGCCGAACCCCTCGAAGCCGAACGCTCCGGTAATGAGGAGCGGGTCGAGCACCCAGTTGGCGGCGGCGTATGTGAGCGAGACATAACTCGTCTTGCGCGCCTCGCCCTGGCCCCGCAGCACGCCATTGAAACCCATAATGGCGAGCAGTAACGGAAAGCCCATCAGGTAGGGCCGCATATAGGTCTGGATGAAGGGAAGGAGAGCATCTTCCGCGTTCATCAACCGGAACAGCGGATCGAGCAGCACGAACAACGAGATCGCGAACACCAGACCGCAGCCGATCGCGAATACGATCCCGAAGTTGGCGCGCCTCGCCGCCATGTCGTCGTCGCCTTCGCCGAGCGCCCGGGCGACGACCGAATTGATGCCGACCATAATGCCGACGCCGAGACTGGTGATCGCGACTGTGATCGGGAAGATGAAGCTGATCGCCGCAAGCTGTTCGCTGCCGAGTTGGCCGATGAAATAGGCATCGACAAGGCCGATCGACATGATGGCTGCGACGCCGATGATCATGGGCAGGGTCTGCGATACGAGATGGCCGGGAATACTCCCCCGCGTCAGCTTGGCATTCTCGCTCATGGCGTCTCGCCTAGCTGCGGGGTGGGTCAGGGGGAAGCGAAAATGCCGGATAGCGCGCTCGACGGCTTTGCGCTGGCTATCGAATTTGGCTTAGACAGCGCACATGCCCCGCCTGACGGTCAACGATCGCCCTGTCGAATACGATATGGACCCGGAGATTCCGCTGCTCTGGGCCTTGCGCGATGCCTCCAATCTTACCGGCACCAAATATGGCTGCGGCACCGGCGATTGCGGCGCCTGCATGGTCATTATCGATGGTGCAGCGCTGCGCAGCTGCCTGATCACGCTGGAAGAGGCCGAGGGACGGTTCGTCACCACGATCGAAGGGCTGAGCCGCGATCGCTCGCATCCGGTGCAACAGGCGATGGTGGCAGAGCAGGCAATCCAGTGCGGCTTCTGCACCCCCGGCATCGTGATGGCGGCGGCGGCGCTGATCCAGCGCAATGCCGCACCGTCGAAGGAAGAGATCGAGCAGGCGATTCCGAACCTGTGTCGCTGCGGCGTCTATCCACGGCTGGTCCGCGCGATCCAGCGCGCCGGGCGCGTCGAGCGCAGGCAGGAACGCATCAGTGCCGCGCCCGCACCGGGCATCGATCCCGCCGATGCAGCCGAGGCGGTGCCGGCGATGACACCGCCCGAGCCGGACGAAGAGTGAGCCCCCGCGACGGCGGGGGCTCACGCATCGGTCAGATTTTCACCCGCACGCCGAAGCGCGCACTGAAGGGCTCGGCCGGCTGGATATTGTTGTCGCCATGGGCGCTCGGGAAATAGGTCTCGTCGAACAGATTCTCGATATTGACTTGAAGTGAAATGCGATCGTTCACCGTGTAATACGCCGCCGCATCGAACCGCCAATAGTCGGGCAGCGTCACGTTGTTGCTGAAGCTCGCGAACTGCTCGTCCTGGTAGATCACGCCGAAACCCAGCCCGAAGGCCTCGGTCACATCGAACCGGTTCCACGCGCTGATCTGGTGCTTGGGCAATTGCTGCAGCCGCTGGCCCGCAGCGCCGAAGGTTGACTGGCTGGTAATCTCGCCGTCGAGATAGGTGTAGCCGATATTGGTGTGCCAATTGGGCGTGATGTCGCCGATCACGTTGAGTTCGAACCCTTCGGTCCGGCTCGCGCCGGTCAAGATGGTGAGACCGGTATTGTTCGGATCGGTCGCGCGGGTATTGTCGCGGTCGAGCCGGAAAATCGATGCCGTGGCGAGCAGGCCCGGCTTGACCGACCACTTGGCGCCGATCTCGTAATTGGTGAATTTCTCCGGTTCGAAGGCCTCGGTCGTCGGCGTCAGCAGGAAGAACTGGTCGCCCGATTGCGGCAGGAAGCTTTCGGCATAGGAAGCGTAGAAGGACAGGTTTTCCTGCGGCTTGAGGATGATGGCCGCGCGCGGGCTGACTTCTTCGTCGACCCGGCTGCCGGGGACGCCGGTAAGGAGTTCGACGGTTTCGAGGTCGAACCGTTCGTAGCGCAGCCCAGCGACGATCTCGACGATGCCGAAGCTGAGCTGGTCCTGGACATAAGCCGAGAACGTGCTGAGCGAACTATCGCGGTCGCGGCCGAGCGGGCCGAGCGAGAAGGCCGGTACGGTTATGACATCGGCCAAAGGCGTAGTATTGGTGCCGGCGAACTGGACGTTGCTGCGCTGGTTTGTGGACTGCTGGTCCATCGCCTCAACGCCGAACAAGAACGTGTTTTCGACACCCGCCGTCTCGACTTGCCAAACAAGATTGGCTTGGCCGATCAGGTTCTCGCGGGTTTGCGCATCCTGATAGCCGCTGAGCGAGACGGTCGTGCCGTCGGTGCCGCCGGGGACGATGTTCTGATAGATTTTGTCGTAATCTGCATATTGGACCGAAGCGTTCACGCTCAGCTGGTCCGAAAAGGCATGCTCGATTCGGCTACGCAAAATGTGCACTTCCGCATCGGTGCGGTTGAAGTCGGGATCGCCGAAGAAGGTATCCTCAAACCCCATCAACGGCACGCCCGCCAGTGAGGGGATACCGCGATCGACGACGCGGCTGTCATCGTCGTAGGAATAGGTCGCGGTCAGCGTGGTATCGGGGCCGAGCCGCGCGGTCAGCGTGGGCGAAATGCCGATGAAGCGGCCTTCGTAGAAATCGCGGTGGCTATCGAATTCCTCGTAGGTTGCGTTGACGCGCAGCGCGGCGCTGTCGGACAGCGGCGCGTTCACGTCGCCGAGCAGCGCGAAGGCACCGAAAGTATCGGCCGAAGCATCGAATTCGCCGAATGCTTCGCCGAGATCGGCGGTCTTGCTGACGCGGTTGACCACGCCGCCGCCGCCGCCGCGGCCGAAGATCAGCGCATTGGCGCCCTTGAGCACTTCGACGCGCGCGACATTGTAGAGCGGACGATAATATTGCGCGTCGTCGCGCAGACCGTCGAGGTAGAAGTCGGCGGTCGTTTCCTGCCCGCGGATGAAAATCTCGTCGCGATGGCCTTCGCCGGTCTCGAGGCTGACGCCCGGAACGTAGCGCAGGGCCTCGCCGAGCTGGCGGATCGACTGGTCTTCGAGCTGGTCGTCGGTGATGAAAGTGACGGTCTGTGGCACATCGATCAGCGGGGTCGGGGTCTTCGTACCTGTCGAGCCGTCCTCGACCGCATATTCCCCGACCGCGCCGGTGACGACGATTTCGGCAGGGAGGTAGTCGCGTTCGGGACCTTCTTCAGCAGCGGTTTCGGCTGCTGTGACAGAGGTAGTATATCCGAGTAGCGCTGCGGTGGAGAGCAGGGCGATCCGGTGGGTAAAACGGGTCATGTAGTCACTTTCTTGCGAACGATTCTCGATTGATGCAGGCCTGCTATTGAGAATAAGTCGCAATTGCAACCAGCAATCGGGCTTGGCGGAAAAATTGTCGCTTGCTAGGGTTTTGACCAATGCAATCGATCATAGCAAAGGCCTGACAATCCCCATGAAAGCGACCATCTGGCACAACCCGAAATGCGGCACCTCACGCAAGACCCTCGCGATCCTTGAGAACCTGTCGAAGGTCGAACTTACCGTGGTCGAGTATCTCAAGGAGCCACCGACGGCGGATAAGCTGCGTCAGCTTTACACGGACGCCGGAATTGTGCCGAACGAAGGGCTCCGCCTGCGCGGCACCGATGCGGAGGAGCGCGGCCTGCCGGACGCCGATGCCGAAAGCGTGCTGGCGGCGATGGTGGCAGATCCGATCCTTATCAACCGCCCGCTCGTAGAAACCGAGAAGGGCGTGCGTCTGTGCCGTCCTCAGGATACCGTACTTGAAATTCTTTAGCCCCGATCGATCGTCAGGTAGTCGTCGCTTTGCAGCGAGCGATAGCCGAGCACGAAGACGGCGAGGCAGAAGCCGATGATGACGGCGAAGCCGAGCCAGTCCGAATGCCCGTAAAGCCAGACACCGAGAGCGGGTGCGTAAATATAACTGGCGCCGTTGATCGAGGCGACTTTGCCCGAGACCTGGCCCTGTTCCGGACGTGTCACGGCAAGTGATGCGCCGGCAGTAAACCCGGGCCGGTAGAGACCGAAGCCGAGCGATGCGACCGCAAAGCCCAGGGCAATGGCGTGTAGATCGTCCGCAACGCCGAAAATTACCACGCCGACGACAGCCAGCGCCATCCCCCAAAGCGTGGAAGCGCGCGGGCCCATCTGCAAGGTCGGGATCAGGCCCCATTGCGCGAGAAGTGTCGCCACAGCGCCGACCATCAGCACGATGCCCACCGGCCCCGCGCCCGCTTCCGGCGTGTCGCGCAGGCCCAGGCGGTCGAGCACGAGAAAACCCGAAATGCCCAGGATCATCGCTTGTGCATGGCCGCCGAGCAGACCGGCCCACATCCATGGCAGCAACCGCTTGTCGCGCCAGCGAAGATCGGGCGGATCGCTGTCGGGGAGCGCCTGCATTTCGCCCATGTCTTCGTCGTCGGAATCGTCGCGGTCGCGGGCATGGCGCGCTGCGCCGCTGCCATAGGGCGCATCGAAGGCCTTGCCGCGCGCGGCGAATTGCGGCTCGTCGTCGGGCAGGCGCAGTCGCAGGAGGATCAGGGTGACGAGGCCGATCGCGGCGAACGCCAGAAACGGCCCGGTCAACCCCGCGCCCGGGAAAACCAGCAAAGGTGCGAGTGCCGGCCCGATCACTGTGCCCAACCCGAAGCTCGAGGCGACGACGGCCAGAGCCTGGGTCCGTTCGCTCCGCGGCGTGCGGCTGGCGACATAGGCCTGCACCGCCGGCGGGGCCGCGGAGCCGAACAGTCCGTAGAGCGAGCGGCACAGTGCGAACAGCAGCAGTGTCCACAGCGCCGAAAGCATGCCCGCAAGGCCGAACCACAATACCAGGCCGCACAGGATGAACGACAGGATGAAGCCGATCATGCCGAGCGCCATCATCGACTTGCGCCCGCGCTTGTCCGACCGTCGCGCCCACATCGGCGCGCAGGCGACCCACAACAGCGCCGACCAGCTATAAGCGAGGCTGATCCAGACATCGGCCACACCGAGCGAGGTGCCGATCGACGGCATCACCGACTGCATCGCCGTATTGCCCGCTGCGGTCACCAGCATCACAGCAAACAGCAACACCAGCCGCCCGCGCGAAATCCCTTTCGGCAGGCTCGTCGGCGGCGGCTGCGTTATCGCTGTCTTGGAGGGATCGGCATCGGCCATGCCGCGTCGCTACGCCCGCGTTCAAAAGGTTGCAATGGCGCTTCTATACTGCCACCTGCCGGGCGCATTAGCTGCTGACGCAAAAAGAGAATCACCTTGCCGGACAACGAAGCCAGCGCCATCGCCCGACTGCGTGACAGGATCGGCCAGCGCGCCAGTCGCACCCTCGGTCAATGGGGCGTATTCTTCCGCGGCTTTCTCGAACATCCCCGAATGGTCGGCTCGATCATACCGTCCTCGCGCTACACCATCGACAAGATGCTTGCCCCGGTCGATTGGGATCGTTGCGACCTGTTCGTTGAATACGGGCCCGGCGTCGGTACTTTCTGCCTGCCGGTGCTAGAGCGGATGAAGGGCACCGGGCGCCTCGTCGCTATCGACACCAATCCGCTCTTCGTCGATTTCCTCAATCGCACGATCAAGGACAGCCGCTTTACTGCCGTGCTCGGCTCGGCCGAAGATGTCGAGGAAATCGTCCGCTTCGCAGGGCACGAGCAGGCGGATTACGTTCTGTCCGGCCTGCCGTTCTCGACCTTGCCGGGCGGGGTGGGCGAAAAAATCGTCGCCGCGACCGAGCGCGTGCTGCGGCCCGGCGGCGCGTTCATGGCGTATCAGTTCACTGCTGCGGTACGCGACCTGATGCGCACGGACTTCCGCCGCATCGACAGCGGTTTTGAATTCTGGAACTTCCTGCCCGTCAAGCTCTTCTGGGCCTGGAAAGACTGAGCCCTATTCGAAGGTTTCGCCGATCTCTTCCGGGCTGCCGCCCGACAATTGCCGATGCGCTGCAGCTAAGACGGCGAGGAACAGGCACACGAAGGCGGCATTGATCAGCGATGAGACGAGGCCGTTGCCGACCAACGCAACGCTCGCGCCCATCAGGCCGAACACCAGCCCGACGATCATCCCGATCACCAGCGACAGCACCATGAAGGCGAGGATGAGCAGGAAATAGAACAGCCACAGGCGCAGCGAATTGCCCTTGGTGAGCTTCCACGAGCGTGCGATCGCCTTGAGCGGATTGAACTCTTTCTCCAGACCGATCACCGGCGTGGTCAGCGAGAATTTGGTATAGAGGTAGATCGCGGCAACCACGGCCAGAAGCCCGACCAGCGCGATCACGACGCCCGATCCGGTGGCGAAGGCTATGCCCAGCGGAACGGCCAACGCGAGCATGAAGATCACGCCCTGGAGCAGCGCAGCACCGATATAGGGCAGCAAGCCCCTGAAGCCGAAACCGATCGCTTGCCCCACAGTGGGCCGGTCGCTGTGTCGCAGCAGCGCATAAAGTGCGAGCATTCCTACCCCCTGCAGGATCGCGAGCAGGATCACGACCCACCAGATCTCGGCATACATCGCGGAGAATGCTGCCATGGCCGCGTCGGGATCGCCGCCGGGCTGCATCGCCGGGTTCTGGCTCATGTCCGGCACCAGCAGCATCAGCGCGAAATAGGGCAGGAAGAAAAATACGCCGGCGATCACCAGCACCATCTGGCTGTTGCCTGCCAGCATTGCCCGCGCATCGTCCCACGCGCGGTTCATGTCGAATTTCATCTGTGGCTCTCCCCGTATGGGCCGTTTGTCACTTGATAACCGCGAGTGCACGCGCCACGCAATGTCTCAAATGAGTGATCCCCTGTCCGATATCGAATGGCGCGTGGAACCGGGCCAGGTGCAGTATCGCACCGCGCTCGACGCGATGGACGCGCGCAATGCTGCGATCGCGGCGGGTGACGCGCGTGAACTGATCTGGCTGCTCGAACATCCGCCCGTTTACACCGCCGGGACCAGCGCCAATGCGGCGGAGCTTCTCGACCCGCGCTTCGAAGTGGTGGAAGCCGGACGGGGCGGACGCTACACCTATCACGGGCCGGGCCAGCGGGTCGGCTATGCACTGCTGGATTTGCGCAAACGCGGCAAGGATGTGCGCCGCTTCGTCCATGCCATCGAGGACTGGGTGATTGCCACCCTGCGCACTTTCGGCGTCGAAAGCTGGTCGGTCGATGGCCGTGTCGGCATCTGGACGAAGGATATCGACGGTGCGGAAGCCAAGATCGGCGCCATAGGCGTGCGCGTGCGGCGATGGGTCACCATGCACGGCTTCTCGGTCAATCTCGATCCGGACCTGTCGCATTTTGCCGGCATCGTCCCTTGCGGGATCGACGAATTCGGGGTCACCAGCCTTGCCAGGCTCGGCATTTCGCTTGCGCCGGAGGAATGGGATGCGGCATTGCAGGGCCGGGCCGGGCAGTTTCTCGCCCAACTCGAAGGAGAGCCCCTGTGAAGCGAATTTCGATTGCCATGGTGGCGCTGGCCTTTCCGCTTGCCGGTTGCGGCGACGATCCCGCCCCGGTCGCCGAGACGACCGACGATGCCGGTGCGCAGGGCGAGATTCTCGGCGGGACGATCAGCGATTCCATGCTCCCGGTCGACACCCTGCAATCGCAATCGCCTTCGATGGCGAGCGAGGGCGAGGGTGGTGCCGATGGTGACGGCGGCGGCGACGCCGGATCTCCGGACCCAACCAGCGATAACGCGCCGCAAGCTACGCCCGAGCCGGCTGGCGAGCCGGTCGAAACCGCCGAGGACGAAGGCTAGCCCGCGTCGAGCAGACGCCGCGCGCGTTCCAGACCGATTCGGTCCACGGCGCGGCCGTCTACTGTCAGCACCTGCGCTTCCGGATGCAGCTCGAATGCCGAAAGAATTGCTCGAGCCGCGACCAGTTCTTCCTCGGTCGGGGCAAAGGCCTTGTCGATGGCGGCGATCTGGGCCGGATGCCGCGCCATCATCCCGTCGAACCCATTTATCCGCGCGCGATTGACGACCGCCTCGAGCGCTTCCTGCCGCTTGACCAACCCGCTCGGGCTTTCGATCGCCAGCAGGCCCCGCGCCTTGGCCGTGAGCAGCAATTGCGCGCGGATTGCCCGGATCGCGTCGTTGTCAACGGTGTTCATATGGGAAGCAGCGGCGAGTGCGCCCGCGTCCCACGACAGGCCGATGATGCGCGGGTGGGGATCCTTCGCGAAATCGGAAATCATCAGCGCCGCTTCGGGTGCATCGCCGACCTGCGGCAGGATACGGGTCGAATTGTGCGCGGCGGGGCCGCCCTGTTCGAGTTCGTAAATCTCGGCGGCCAGCATTTGCACCTGCTGCGGTCCCATCGCCCGGGGCAGCACGATCCCCGCAGGCTTCTGCGCCATCGCGGCGATCAGGTCGTCTTTCCAGTGCGGGCTGCCGATCGGATTGATCCGCACCCATTGCGCAAACGGCTTCTTCGCCGTCAGCTGACGCTGCATCTTGGTCATGAATGTGACCGCATGCTCGCGCGCTTCGAGCTTGTTGCGCTCGGCAACCGCTGCGAGATCGAGAACTACGACATCGGCGCCCACAGCCGGTACTTTAGCCAGCTTGGCGTCGTTGTCGGCCGGGACGAGGAGCCAGGATCGGTGCGCCATAGGGTGGGGCAGGGGCGCTAGGCGACCTGCGCCTGCTCCTCTTCCAAAGTGGGATAATCGATGTAACCCTCGGGGATCGGGAAGTACCAGCTTTTGGGCACATCCTTGTTCGGGTTCGTATGCGCGCCCGCCGCGATGCGCCTCTCGAGATCGGGGTTGGAAATATAGGGTCGACCGAAGCTGACCGCGTCGCATTTCCCGCTGGAGACATCGGCTTCGGCCTCTTCCGCCGTGTAATCGGAATTGAGGATCAGCGCGCCCGAATAGAGCGACCGGATCAGCGGGCTCTGTTTCGGCACATCGGTCTGGCCGAAGGTTCCTTCCGGCCCAGGCTCGCGCAACTCGACGAAGGCGAGGCCGAGGTCTTCGCAAACCTTGGCCGCCGCGCCGAATGCTGTCGCCGGATCGCTGTCGTCGCAGCCCTGCGTTTCGCCGTTGGGCGACAGGCGGATGCCGACCCTGTCGGCACCCCAGACATCGATCAGTGCTTCCAATACTTCGCGCATGAAGCGGGTGCGGTTTTCGGGCGGACCGCCATATTCGTCGGTCCGCAGATTGGTTCCGTCGCGCAGGAACTGGTCGATCAGATAGCCATTGGCACCATGCAGTTGCACGCCGTCGAACCCGGCCTGCTTCGCTTTCTCGGCTGCGTTGCGATAGTCGCCGATAGTACGTTGGATATCCTCCGGCGTCATTGCGCGCGCTGTGGCATATTCCTGTTTGCCGACCGGCGTATGCGCTTCGCCGGGAGCCTTGGTGGCGCTGGCGGAGACGGGTGGTTCCCCGTCGAGGAAGTAAGGGTGGACAATCCGTCCCATGTGCCAAAGCTGCAAGACGATCAGCCCCCCTTCTTCGTGGACGGCATCGGTGGTTGGCTTCCACGCCTCTGCCTGTTCGTCGCTCCAGATACCGGGTGCGGAAGGCCAGCCGAGGCCTTCGCGGCTGATACCGGTCGCCTCTGTCAAAATCATGCCGGCCCCCGCGCGCTGGCGGTAATAGGTCGCCATCATTTCGTTCGGCACGAACATCGGCTCGGCGGCGCGGCCGCGGGTCAGCGGAGCCATGAAAATCCGGTTCTTCGTCTCAAGGGCGCCCATGGTCAGCGGCTGGAACAGGCTGTCGTGCATTCTCGCATCTCTCCGCAAATTCTTTTTCGATTTCGTGAAGTGCGGCTAATGCACCGGCATGGAGGGTGCAACCGTCGAAAAAGTGTCAGGGGACAAAGCGGACGGTTCATCCTCTGCGCCGCAATGGTTGCTGCTGACGGCGTTGCTGGCAGGCAATGTCGCGCTGGCGCTCGGACCGTGGAGCGTACGGCTGGCGGACAGCGGACCGGTCAGCGCGGCTTTCTGGCGGCTGGCGCTGGCGCTGCCGTTCCTTGCTATATTGGCGCGGGCGACCGGACAGAAGCTCGGCGGCATACCCACCAAGACGCTGCTGCTGGTCGCACTCGGTTCGGTTGCGTTCGCGATGGACTTGTCCAGCTGGCACATCGGGATCGAACGCACCCGGCTCGGCAATGCGACACTGTTCGGCAATTCGGGCAGCATCGTGCTGCTGTTCTGGGGCTTCATCATCAGCCGTACCCTGCCGCGCGGGCTTGAATGGCTCGCCATCGTCTTCGCGCTGGGCGGGGCGGCTATCCTGATGGGGCGGAGCCTGGATATATCCGTGGCGACGCTGATGGGCGACCTGTTCTGCCTCGACGCGGGCATGTTCTACGCGGTATATCTGCTTACCTTGCAAAACGCCCGCGGCACGATCGGTGCGTGGAGCCTGCTTGTATGGGTGGGCATCTTCGCTTGCCCGGTACTGCTGGCGCTGGCGGCGCTCAATGGCGAGCCGATCTGGCCGGGTACGCAGGGCGGCGGGTGGGGGCCGCTGGTGGCGCTGTCCTTTCTCAGCCAATTGGTCGGGCAGGGATTGCTGGTCTTCTCGCTGCGCCATTTTCCGCCGCTCATCATCGGCCTAGCGCTGCTGACCCAGCCCGCGGTCGCGGCGCTCTATGGTTTCGGCGTCTTCGGCGAAGTGCTCGGCGGCCTCGACATTATCGGCATGGTCTTGCTCGGCAGCGCGCTGGTGGTGGCGCGTGCGACCCAGCGATCTCAACCGGCCATAATTTCCTCGAAACCGGCATAGCGCGCTTCGATCATTTCGAGGTCGGGCCCGGCCAGGTTCTCTCGCGCCTGCCGCATCAATTGCTCGCCTTCGACCCGCAACACGCGCAACCTGCTCGCATCGTTGAGCGTCGTGGCGGCGTTGGCCAGACAATCGAAGGCCACTCGTGCCGCGGTTGGCGAGGTCGCGAGCGCCGAGCGCATCGCCCCGAAACCACGGCCGACGAAATGGGCGAAATCGTCGTCTAGAAGAATCAGCCGGTCGGCGTCTGCATCCTCGTCTTCGTTGAAGGTCCGCACCAGGTCGCGATGCGCCAATTCGGCAGTGGCTGCGCCCAGCCAGTGGATCGACGTGATTGCCGTGAAGGGATCGTTGATCCCCGGCGACAGGGCACGCAGGCCGATTTCGACCAGTTCGTCGATCAGGAAATGCAGGTCTTGCGCCGGTGTGCGCATTCCGCCGAATGTAAAGCACTGCTGGATTTCATCGTCGCGCAGGTCGTCGAGTTCGTCATCGTCGGCCCAATAGGCCAGCGGTACGTCGGGATGGACGAAGTCTCCGGTGCGCACGCCGAGCTTGATATGCCCGCCGGCCGCCTTGGCAATGCGCTCGAGTCGCTTGAAATCGATTCGCTGGACGTAGCCTACTCCCTTCGCCGCGACCGACCGACCGCGCGGTGCCGCCATCTCGACTTCGCCGGTAGAGGTCTCGGGAAAGAGGCGCTGAATGTCGGCAATCAAGCGCTCGCCGATACCTTTCAGCACCGAATTGATGCGGATCGACGCGGGAATGTGGTTGAGGAAGAATACCAGCACGGCAATAGAGATCGCCATCAGGATATAGGCGGTCAGCAGCGACAGTTGTGGTACGAAGCCTGCCATCTCGTTGACATTGTTTACGTCCAGCAGGCTCGTTTCCTCCCCTGTCCGCACCGCCCGAAGCACTGTCAGCGCGTAGACGAAGGTGCCGATGAAGGTCGCGAGGCTGAACTGGTTGCCGCGATCCTCCATGAAATTCGTCAGCAGCCGTGGGCCGTAATTGCCGCTGGCATAGGCCACCGCGGCGATGGTGATGGAAAACACCGTCGAGGCGACGCCAATCATCGAACCGGCGATGACCGTGAGCATGTTGGAAGCCCCTTCGGGCCGCGCGGGCTGGATCCAGGCCAGTTCGCCGAGCCGCTCGGCCCAGCCGTTCCGATCCAGATAGATGGTCAGGAAAGCGAGCAGAATCGCGCCGAGCGCGAAAAGCCCTGGATAGAACCAGTAACTGGCATTGACCGCCTGCCATGCGGCCCTGAAGCGAGCCCACATGCGGGCATTCTCCCCTTGCGTAGGGGTAGAACGCGTAAAGGGGGAAAGAGTTGCCGATTATCAGGCGGGGACTCAAAGGAGGCGTCTGACGCCTTCCATTTTTATCATGGCGGAGCGATGCCGTGTGCTTTTGCGAAAAGCGGGGCAGCAGCGCGCGGCGATCAATTCGATATCACCGGGATGGTGCAGACAGATGGCACGATTCACCTTAATCCGTCTGGCGCTCACCGGGCGAGCGGCTAGCCAGAGAACCCTGTACCCTCAGTCGCCGCTCGGGATGTCCTCTTCGGGGATATCCTCGATCTCGACTTCGCCGATATCGCCTTTGCCGACGGAATCGCTGGCCATTTCCAGCATGCGATCCAGGCTCTTCTTCGCTTTCAGGCGCAGTTCTTCCTCGATCTCGATCCGCGGTTCGAGATCGCGCAGCGCCACGTAGAGCTTCTCCAGCGTGTTGAGCGCCATATAGGGGCAGATATTGCAGCTGCAATTTCCGTCCGCGCCCGGTGCGCCGATAAAGTTTTTCTCCGGCAGCGCCTTTTCCATCTGGTGGATAATATGCGGCTCGGTCGCGACGATCAGCGTGTCGCCTTCGAATTCCTTGGCGAATTTGAGGATGCCGCTGGTCGAGCCGACGTAATCGGCGTGGTCGATAATCGTCGGCGGGCATTCCGGGTGTGCGGCAATCGGCGCGTCGGGGTGCTGCTGCTTGAGCTTGAGAAGTTCGGTTTCGCTGAAGGCTTCATGCACGATGCAAACGCCCGGCCACAGCAGCATTTCGCGGTCGAACTTGCGGGAGAGGTAGCCGCCGAGGTGCCGGTCCGGCCCGAAGATGATCTTCTGGTCCTTCGGGATCTGCTGCAGGATCGTCTCTGCGCTGGAGCTGGTGACGATGACGTCAGAGAGCGCTTTCACTTCCGTGCTGCAGTTGATGTAGGTGAGCGCGATGTGATCGGGGTGCGCCTCGCGGAAAGCCTTGAACTTCTCCGGCGGGCAGGAGTCCTCGAGGCTGCAGCCCGCGTCCATGTCGGGCAGCACCACGGTTTTCTCCGGCGACAAGATTTTCGCCGTGTCGGCCATGAACTTCACGCCGCAGAAGGCGATAACATCGGCATCGGTCTCCGCCGCCATCTGCGAAAGCTGCAGCGAATCCCCCACGTAATCGGCCAGGTCCTGAATATCGGGCGTCTGGTAATAATGCGCGAGGATCACGGCATTGCGCTCTTTGCGCAGGCGATCGATCTCGGCGATCAGGTCTGTGCCGGTGGGCAGCTTGGTTTCAGCGGTCATGGTGGGCGGCCCCTTGTCGCAGCTCTCAATCTGCGGTCGATATAGGGATTTGCGCCGCTTTTGCGAGCATTTTGGACAAAGCTTTGCTATCCCGCCGGGGAGGGGAGAAAGCATCATGTACGAGCTGGACCTGAGCGAAGCCTATTGCCCGGCGCAGGCGGACACACCCTACGAAGAACGCACCATCGAAGACGTGCTGCGCGCGCAGGCAGCCGAGCGGCCCGATGCCCTCGCGCTGCGCGAATTGCTCGCCGACGGTAACGCCGGGCGGCAATGGACCTATGCCGAGCTGCTGGTCGATGCCGAGCGGGCCGGGCGCGCGCTCGCCTCGCGCCATCCGGCGGGCACGCGGATCGCGATCATGGGCGGCAATTGCCCGGAATGGGTGCTGATCCAGTTGGGCGCCGCGATGGCCGGGCTGGTGCTGGTCACCGTCAATCCCAGCTTCCTTCCTCGCGAGGTGCGATACGTGCTCGAACAGTCGGGCGCAGGTGCGGTCTATTACCAGCCCAACGTGCGCGGATCGGCATTGCGTCCCGTTGTCGACGAGGCAGCGGCTGGCCTCGCTGCTTCGGATTATGTCATCGATATCGAAGACCACGGAGATCTCTTCGCGGGCGAAAACGATGGCGAACTGCGCGCCACCGAGCCGCGCGATATCTGCATGATCCAATACACATCCGGCACGACAGGCTTCCCCAAGGGCGTGCTGCTCCACCAGCATGGATTGATCCAGTCCAACCAGGACCTGTTCCGGCGCTGGAACATCACCGAGGGCAAACTGGTGATGTGTCCCTTCCCGCTCTTCCACACCGCTGGCAGCGCCGTGAACGTGCTCGGCTGCCTGTCGCAAGGCGCGTGCCTGCTGCTGGTCTCGCTGTTCGATCCGGTCGCCGTGGCCAAAGCGATCGAGCGCGAGAAGCCCGACGTGCTCGGCGGGGTTGCAACCATGCTCTACGCCATCCTCGAGGCGGCAAAGGCGACCGGAACCGATGTCTTCAGCGTCAGCACCGTGCTGAGCGGCGGGGCCATGGTTCCGCCCGAACTCAACCGCGCGGCGCAGGCTTCCTTCGGTGTGCCGATCCTGATCGTTTACGGCCAGACAGAGACGTCGCCCGCGATCACTGCGGCCTGGCCCACCGATACCGGCGCGGAACTGGTCGAAACCATCGGCCAGCCCTGCAGCCATATGGAAGTCGCCATACTCGATCCTGCCACGCGCTCGGTCTGCGCGGTGGACGAGCAGGGCGAGATCTGCATGCGCGGGTTCAACCAGATGGTCGGCTATAACGACAATCCGCAAGCGACCGCCGAGACCATCGACGAAGATGGCTGGCTCCACACCGGCGATTTGGGCAGGATGAGCGCGCGCGGTTATGTCAGGATCACGGGCCGCGTGAAGGAAATGATCATCCGCGGCGGCGAGAACCTGTTCCCCGCCGAAATCGAAGCTGCCATGATCGAACACCCCGCGATTGCCGAGGTCGCTGTCGCAGGCGTAGCGGACGAGAAATGGGGCGAAATCGTCGCCTGCTTCATGCGGCTGGCCGAGGGGCATGAGCGCCCCGGCGACGACGATCTCAAGACCTTCGTGCGCGAGCGGCTCTCGCCCCAGAAGACCCCGGCGCACTGGATCTGGGTCACGGAATTCCCGCTCACAGGCTCAGGCAAGATCCAGAAGTTCGCGCTGGCCGAAGCCTTCGAGAAAGGCGAATTTGCCGCGCAGGCGGCGTAGCGGTGATCAAAACCCCGGCGGCAGGAAAGCCTCGGCCGGCCGTTCGCCGCCGGGCGTGCCCGCGACCCATTCGGCGGTAAACTGGACCGCGGCATCGGTGTTGGCACCGATCTCTCCCACTACAAGCGCCACTATCGGTACGGCCAGTGTCCACCACCAGGCGGGGTGAACCCGCCCGTGCGCGCGCTTGTCGAAAATCATGCCGACCACCGGGAAGATCATCGCTGCGAGAAAGACCACCGCGAAGGTGTAGGGGATCGTGAGCGGCAGCGGCAGCAAGCGGGCGAGACCCGGCGCGCCGACGGTCGCCATGGCGCCGAACATCAGGCGGCGATGCCAGTCGGTCTCGCGCCGCCGCGCCAGCGCCCAGCCGGCCAACGCCGCGAAGGCGAGAATGTGGAAGATATTGACGACGAGAAACTCGGCCTGCGCGAAAAAGGGCGGTCCGCCTAGCATGCGCAACGTGGTGAAAGTCAGCCAGATCGCCAGCACGACCATCACGGGAATCAGCAGCGCGGCGAGCTTCCCCATCCGCCGGTGCAGCGCGATATTGCCCCGAAAGATCAGCGTGTTCTGCGCGACATAGAGCGCGGTCCAGCTCAGAAAGACTCCGGCATGGACATGATACAGCCATGGCACCGCAAAGCTCGAGACCCCCATCGCGGCCATCAGGCCGAACCCGCCGACGGTCGTCGCTGCCATCAGGCACGCCATGATGAAGAAAAATCGCGCTTCGCGTTGCGCAATGCCTGCCCCGGCTGCGGTGGTCGCCATATATCCCCTCCCTAGCGACCCGGGGGGCAGGTTATGGCGGCCTAGCGGGTCGGGTCAAGCGGGCCGAGTGCGGCTTTGAGATCGCCCAACCAAGGCTCGAAGGGCTTCCATGCGCCCTGGCCCTTGCGATTGATAGGTTGGCGCACCTGTTCGGACGAGGCGGTGCGCACCGCGCGGTCGGTCTGGTGGAAGTCCAGGCAGGCGTGTTCGAACGGCAGGCCGAGGTAATCCAGCATGCGCCGGGTCTGACCTTCGAGATCGTCGAGCACATCCTCGTGCTGCACGCGCAACACCTTGCCCGGCAGCACCTCGTCCCAATGCGTCATCAGGTCGACATAGTCGCTGTAATAGCGACCGACTTCGGTGAGGCCGTAGGTGAACTCCTGCCCTTCCGCGAACAGCTGTTTGAAGCCGGAGAAGCAGCAATCCATCGGATCACGCCGCGCATCGATGATCTTTGCATTGGGCAGGATGAGGTGGATCAGCCCGATGTGACGAAAATTATTGGGCATCTTGTCGATGAAGAATGGCGCGCCCTGCCGATGAATGCGCGTGTTTTCGATGAAATCGGCGCCGCATGCAGCGAGCTGCTCGGCATCGAGTTCGTGGACGATGCCCGGATAGCGCGACTGACCGGCCTTACGCCCGCGCAGGCGATGCGCGAGCGCGAGGATGTTGGGCAGCTCCAGCGTGCCGTCGACCTGGCTGTGACTGGCGAGGATCTGTTCGAGCAGCGTCGATCCCGCGCGGGGCAGGCCGAGAATGAAGATGGGATCTGGCGAAGGGTCGCCTGCGCCTTCATGCTTGGCGAAAAGCTCCGGCGTGCACGCCTGTTTCTGCCGCGCCAGTTCCTCGGACATGGCATCGGCGCTATAGCGGGTCTGCGCGCGTTTCAGCGCATTGCCCTCCTCGTAGAACGCGAAGCTCGCCTCGTATTCCTCGCGATCCTCATGTGCTTTCCCCAGCGCAAAGCACAGATGGACACGGTCCATGAAAGCTAGGTTAGTCTGATCGATTTGCGCGCGCATCGCGCGCATTTCCTCGTCGGAAAAGCTGTAGGTCTTGAGGTTGGCGAGCGCGTAATAGGCATCGCCGTGATCGGGCTTGGCAGCCAAAGCGGCGCGGTAGCTGGCAACGGCATCCCCGCTGCGCCCGGTTGTCTTGAGCGCGTGGCCGCGACTGGTCAGCGTGGCGGGATCGTCGGGCAACCTAACCAGCACTTTATCGAATAGGTCGAAGGCGCGATCGTAGTCACCGGTCTGCATGCTCTCGATGGCGAGGTGCGATTGGAACAGCGGATTGTCCGGATCGCGCTTGTGCAGCGCTTCGGCTTGCGTGCGCGATTGCTCGAACTTCTGGCGGCGGCGCAAAGCATCCATGTAGTCGAGGCGGAGCTGGATATTGTCTGGCTCGAAGGTGACCGCGCTTTCCAGCAGGAATTCCGCATCGTCGAGAATGCCCAGCTTGATCCCGATCTGCGCGAGCAGGCGCATGCCCTCGACGTCGCGTGGGTGTTTGCGCAGATAGGCGCGGCAGATCTCTTCCGCGCGCAACAGGCGACCCTCGTGCAGGTGATGCATCACCGCCAACACTTCGCGCGGCAATTTGACCAGGCGATGCGCTTGCGCTTCGGCCGCCTGCGCTTCGGCAGCGCGGTCCGCGACGCGCAGGAGCTTGGCCTGTGCCGACCAGCTGGCTTCGAGCGCGGGGTTGAATTGGACGGCGCGAGCATAGGCGGCGATCGCGGCATCGCTGTCGCCTGCATTGCGCGCAAGGTGCCCGGCCTCCTGCCACGCCCGACCGAATTCGGGCGACGCGGCGTGCAGTCGCAGCATCGTAGCGCGAGCATCGTCGAATTGCTTGAGAAAACGCTGCGCGACAGCCGCCATATAGAGCGCATCGCTGTCGTCCGGCGCATCGCTCAACACTTGTTCGGCCAGCGCCAGCCCGCGCGCGAAATCGCCCGCTTGCAGCGCCGTCTGCGCCTGTTTGAGAGTGTCGTCGCGC
This sequence comes from Erythrobacter litoralis HTCC2594, assembly GCF_000013005.1. Taxonomy (GTDB): domain Bacteria; phylum Pseudomonadota; class Alphaproteobacteria; order Sphingomonadales; family Sphingomonadaceae; genus Parerythrobacter; species Parerythrobacter litoralis_A. The sequence goes on from NC_007722.1 coordinate 119,429, forward strand.
TCGCCCATGTCCGCGTCGCCATGCCGCAAAAGCAAAGCGGCGGGCAAGCCTTGTCAGCCGCCCGCCGCTTCGCGTGCCGTCAGGCCGGGATCAGTAGTCCCAGCTGAACCGGATGCCCGCAGTCAGCGGACGGTTGGTGGTGATCCGCGCCCGGTCGTTGATGAAATTGCCGGCGATCTGCGCGCGGGTATCGCTCAGATTCTCGCCGAACACCTCGACCGACCAGTTGTCCTTCGCCACCCCGGCCGACATGGCGAAGGTGGTGTAGCTGTCGAGCTCAAGCCGATTGATCGTGATGATATCGGTGAACTTGGAGCCCGAGTGGACCAGCTGCGGCTGCAGATGGAAGCGCAGGTCGCCTGCTTCCCATTCGTAGCGCACCCGCAGATTGCCCTGGAAGCTTGGCGCGTAAGCCAGCTCGTCGCCCACGACCACGTCGGTGGTCGGGGTCAAGACGTCGGTGATTTCGGTATCGAGAATGCTGAAGGCACCTGCAACCGTCAGACCCGGGACCGAATAGGGCGCGATGGTGAACTCGCCCTCGATCCCCTTGATCTCCGCATCGGCCGCGTTGTCCGAGAAGAACAGGTTGGTGATGCTGGGATCGAAGATCGTCGTCTGCAGGCGGCTGATGTCGACATAGAAGGCCGAGCCGTTGAGGCGTAGCTGACCGTCGATCAGGTCCATCTTCCAACCGATTTCGTAGTTCTTCACTTCGTCGGTTTCGAGCTCGAACGGGACGGTGAAGCCCGCGCCGTTGGTCGCGCCGCCCGGACGATTGAGGAGACCGGGACGGAAGCCTTCCGAATAGGTCGCGTAGAAGAGCAGGTCCTCATTGGGCGTGAAGGTCAAGGTACCCTTGAAGATCGTGCCGGTGGCCTTGGCGACATCCGGCGCCTGCAACGCATTGAATACCTGCGTCGCCTGACCGAGGCTCAGGCCGGCGGCCTGGATATCGGCGATCGACTGGCCCTGCGTGAAAGTCTGTCGCAGTGCCGGGTCACAGCTGCCAATGAAGGTGAACTGCCCGTCGCCATCGTACAGGTCGTTGAGATCGGTGCCGAAAGCGTCCTGGTCGGTTGCGCTGAACGAGTTACAGAACGAGCCGTTGGCAGACCCTTCGAAATCCACTTCGATATCGTAATAGCGCGCACCGCCGGTGATGGTCAGCACATCGGGAACGATGTCGAAGCTGAGTTCCCCGAAGATGCCCCACTGCTTGTCGGTCCGGCGGATGTCGTTGCGGAAAATCGTGTCGGCCGGGAACGGTCCCGGGTCGGTAGTGAAACCGTCCTGCGGGAAGTTCGGCTTGAACGGGCCGAAGGGCTGCGCGATCACGTTGCCCGGATAGGCGAAGTCGTTGCGTTCCTTCAGCTCGAGGTCGGAATAGAACCCGCCCGCGGTCACCCGCCAGCGATTTTCCTGGGGCGTGTTGAAGCGCAGTTCCTGCGTGAAGACCGTCGTATCGGTAACCGACGCGACATAGAGGTTGGGTGGCTGGCAGGTACCGCTGGGATCGGCGGCGCCCGGATAGGTCACCGAGCCGTCGCAGATATAATAGGGCAAGTACTGGCCGACGAAGAGATAGTCGGTGTAATCGACCCGCTGCTCGGTCTCGCGGTCGGTGTAGGCACCGGTGTAGACGACATCGAGCATCGCGAGGCGGCCTTCGACGGTCCAGCTGGTGTTGCTGTAATCGTCTTCGATGCGGTCTTCCTCGAAGCGCTGGATTTCCAGGTCGTCGAGGTCGAGCGCCGGATCGGCGAAGAACACGCCGTCGCTTTCGATGCTCTGGCGACCGTGGCTGACGGTCAGGCGCCAGTCGGGCGTGAATTCGTAGAGCGCCGAGACGCGGAAACCGGAATATTGCGTGTCGTTGAAGTCTTCCTCGACGAGACCGGCATTATCGGTCGGCAGGAAGGTGACATTGCCGAGGTTGGCACCGGCCTGGAAGCCGCCGCGCAGGGCGTTCACGGGAACGCCGTTGTCGCGGATGGTGCCGGCCGGGCGGAAGCGCGCGCTCTCGCGCAGCGTGCGGGTGCCCTGCACATTGTCGATATATCCGCCGCGATCGTCGAGATAGAGCACGCCGCGCAGCGCAAGGCTGTTGGTCACCGGGACGTTGACCATCGCCTCGCCCTTGTAGGATGTCTCGCCGCCCTTGGTGAAGCTGGTCTCCAGGTCGAAACCGGCATCGAAGCCGGCGAGGCTCGGCTTGTTGGTGATGAGGCGCACCACGCCCGCCTGCGAACTGGCGCCGAACAGCGTGCCCTGCGGCCCGGCGAGGACTTCGATGCGCTCAAGGTCGGCGGCATAGACGTCGAGGTTGCGGCCCGGCTGCGCCAGCGGCTGCTCGTCGAGATAGAGCGAGACGTTGGGCGCAAGGCCCGCCACGCCGGCAGTGGTGAGGTTCGGTGTCGTAGAAGCGAGACCGCGCACGTAGATGGTGCTCTGGCCCGGGCCGGAGCCGCCCGCAGTTACGTTGGGCAGCTGCACGAGGTAATCGTCGAAGGTCGAGATGCCGAGCTCGTCGAGCGCTTCCTCGCCGATCGCATTCACCGAGATCGCGACGTCCTGCAGGTCTTCGCTGCGCTTGGTCGCGGTGACGACGATGGTGCCGACGCCGCCCTGGCGCGCCTGCTGCTGGGGCTGGGCCGGTGCCTGGGCCTGTTGGTCCTGCGCCATCGCGGGCGATGCGATAGCCGCCGCCAGCACGCCCAGCGAGGCGCTGCTGCGAAGAGTATTCATGATGTGATCCCCTTGGGTCGGTTTTTGATAGGTGCCGCCGCACCGGATTAAGAGATTTCGCGCGCGATCCACGCGAAATGCGTGTGCGCAAAAAGAGATCTCGCGCGAACTGGCGTGCCGCTAACAAGCCGAACCGGGCACTTCCACCGGCAGGAGGCCGTTTTCCCGGATGGGTTTCCCAATGTGACAATGACGCAACACGGACTTTCGTCCGGCTTTTAGAATTGAAACTGACTTGCTTTTCAGACGCATGTCCGAGAAATCGTAAAATATTGTAGTTTGCGATCGGATATAGCGATGAAGTAAATCAAATTGTCAGCTTTTTTTACTTAAAAACGCCAAGTGGCGATTCTAGTAACATCGCAAGTCATTGTCATGTAACGTCAAGTTTCCGATGGATAGCCTTCACTCGGCTCTTGCTGCGGCTTCGGCCAGGATATCCTCGCAGTGGGTCTGGACGCCGTGCCGCTTGCGGATGACATCGTACACGATTGCCTTGACGATCGAGATCGCCATAAGCGCTACGACAACCGAGAAAGGCAGCGCGCCGATGATCATGGTGATGCGGATGGCATCGATCCCTCCGAGGATCAGCATGCTGCCGACCACCAGTGCCAGCGCCGCGCCCCAGAACAGGATGTGGCGATTGCGGCTGCCGTCGTTTTCGCCCGCGCCGTTGATCGTGTTGACGATCAGGATCGCGCTGTCGGCCGATGTGATGAGATAGGTCATCAGCAGGATCACGATCAGGCCGGAGAGGAGGTAAGCGACGCCCGGGCTCATCAACGCGGTGATGGTGGCATAGATCTGGTCCGAGATCCCTGCCGACAGGATCGCGCCTTGCGCCGTTCCGTCGAGTTCCAGCTGGATCGCGGTCCCGCCCGCCAGCGCCATCCAGAGGAAACACATCAGCGAGGGAACGAGGATCACGCCGAGCACGTATTCGCGCACTGTGCGCCCGCGCGAAATGCGGGCGATGAACATCCCGACGAAGGGCGCGAATGCGATCCACCACGCCCAGTAGAACACCGACCAGTCGAGCTGCCATTGCGCCAGCGCATTGCCGGTCTCGGTGCCGTCGGCAGTCCACAACGCCAGCATTCGCTCGGGCAGCCGCGCCACATGGTCGACAAGACCCTCGCCGAGCAATTGCAACCCATAGAGCCCGGCACCGAAGACGAGGAACACCGCAAGCAGCAGGAACGACAGGCCCATGTTGAGATTGGACAGCCATTTGATCCCGCGACCGACACCGGACAGCGCCGAGATTGTCGATGCGCCGACGAGCAGGACCAGCGCCAGCACGATGGCCCAGTCCGATGCCGTACCGCCCTCCTTGATCAACCACTCGCCGAACCCGAGCCGATACAGCCCGGCAACGAATTGCTCGACGCCGAGACCCATGGTCACCGACACGCCGAGGATCGTGGCGACCACCGCGACGATGTCGACCAGGTGACCCGAATTGCCCGACAGCCGCAACCCGAAGATAGGCGCGAGGCTGGACCGGATCGTCAGCGGCAGGTTGCGGCGGTACGCGACATAGCCGACCGCGAGCCCGACCAAGGCATAGGTCGCCCAGGCAGACAGGCCCCAGTGCAGAAAGGTATATTCGTAAGCCGACGGGACGGCGGCAGCGGATGCCGGTTCGACCAGACCGCGAATAATGTCGGGATTGTTCTGGAAATGCGCCAGCGGCTCACCGGTGGAATAGGTCAACATGCCGATACCGATCCCGGCTCCGAACAGCATGGAGAACCACGAGAAGCGGGAAAATTCCGGCTTTTCGCCCGGCGCGCCGATCCTGAGGCTGCCCGATTGCGGCACCAGCGCCAGCACGAGGCAGACCACCACCAGGAACGCGACGAGATAGACATACCAGAAGGCGAACTGGCGGATGATCGTCTGGTTGGCGATGGCCAGCGTGTCGCTTGCATGGGTGGGGAAGAAGATTGCCCAGGCAATCAGCACGCTGACGACAATCTTGGCCGGGATGGCCACGTGGGTGCTGAAGCCGGTGTAGAAACCCCGCTCGGCCGTCGCCACGGGAAGCTCGCACAGTGGCGGGTCGATCGCAGGTTGCGAAACGGCGGTATCGGTGTCGGAAGTCACTCAAGGTCCTCGTCGTCAGGCGCGCACGCCGCCGGGGATCGAGGCAACAGGCATCACCCAGTTTCCGGCCAACGCATTCATGCAAACCGGGCTTTCGTGTGTTATGCCTTAGAGCAGCAATTGCCGGGACAGGGCAACCCCGCCGATGGGCGGGGGTCTATCCGCCCGCTTCGCCATCGAAGCGGACCACGACTTCCACATCGCCATAACCGGCCACTTCGAGCGGGATGGCAAGATTCTGCGTGACTGCCTGCCGGGCAGCATCGCGGGCGAGATTCAGCAGGATCGGATTGGCAGCCTGCTTGCGCGCTTCGCGTTCGGCGAGCTGGGTATTGTCGCGGGTCAACTTGTCCTGCGCTTCGCGGCTGATCCAGATGCCTTCGCGCAGGTATTGCGCGCGCGCTTCGTCGAGATTGGGCTTACCGACACTGATCTGCGGAAGCTGCACGGTCAGGGTCTCGTCCTGCTCGTTCCAGTCAAGCCGCGAGCGGTCGACCTGAGAGAGGTCGACCGAATAGCTCACCCTGGTCGGGATTACCGCCACCTGCCGCGTGTTGATCGTTCCGAAAAAGCGGCTGTCTTCGCTGGAAACGACCGGCGCGAATTCGGCGCTGAAGACGGTCAAAGCGTTCTGCTCCTCGAAGGCGACCAGGCTGGTGCCGATGGGATCGCCCAGTTCGTCCGGCCCGAATGCCTTCCATCCCAGCCAAGCCACCGCAGCGATCAGCAGGATCACGATCATCCATGGCACGGCCTGCACGCGCGCCAAGGGCTTCTGCCGTTCGGGTTCGGGGACCAGCGTGTCGGCGCTGCTCTCGGCGTTTTTCAGATTGTCTGCCATAGGTCCTCAGAATGCGTGACGCGCCCGCGGCGTTCCAGATCGATCAGATGCGCCTGCACGCTCATCTGCGCAGCCTTGTTCAGGCGCGGGTCCAGCCCCTTGTACATCAGCGGGACGAAATCGGGCAGGCGCAAAGGCTTTTCGCCCAGGTGGCGCAGGATCTGGTTTTCGCGTTGCCTGCGATGGCCGATCATCCCGCGCACCAGCTGGCGCGGCTTTTCGATCGGTGCCCCGTGGGCGGAATAATAGACCCGGTCCTCGCGGTTATAGAGCTTGTCGAGGCTGGCCATGTAGTCGCCCATATCGCCATCGGGCGGGATCACTACGCTGGTGGACCAGCCCATCACGTGATCGCCGGTGAACAAAGCTCCGCTTTCTTCGAGCGCGAAGCACAGGTGGTTCGAGGTATGGCCCGGGGTATGCACGGCACGCAGGGTCCAGCCGCGCCCGGTCATGGCCTCGCCATCCTCCAGCACGCGGTCGGGGGCATAGGTGGTGTCGAAGGATTCGTCGGCGCGCGGCAGGTCGGTCTCGATGACCAGCGGCGCGCAGCCGACGATGGGCGCGCCGGTTTTTTCGGCCAGCGGCGCGGCGGCGGGCGAGTGGTCGCGGTGCGTATGTGTGCACATGATCGCAACGACCGTGTCGTCGCCGATTGCCTGGATGATCGCGTCGATATGCTCGGGCTCGTTGGGCCCCGGGTCGATCACCGCCACCTCGCCTTCGGTGCCGACGATGTAAGTCTGCGTGCCGGTGAAAGTATAGGGCGAGGGGTTGGGCGCGAGGATCCGCGCCACCAGCGGCTCGGGACGCTCGACCTTGCCGGTCGGCCACGGCTTGGGAGGGATATCGGCCATGCCCTTGCATATGGGATGGAAGCTGGCCCATGTCACGCCACAAGCAATTTGCACGTGGAGAGATGCGCTTGTCCGACCTGATCCTCGTCTTCGATGAAGGCACCACATCTACCCGCGCCATGCTGTTCGGGCTCGACGGCTCGCTGCACGGCGTTTCGCAGAAGGAACTAACCCAGCATTATCCCAGGCCCGGCTGGGTCGAGCACGATGCTGGCGAGATATGGGAGCGGACGCTGGCGTGCGCGCGGGCAGTAGTGGAAAGGGTCGGCGCGGATCGGATCGCCTGCATCGGCATCACCAACCAGCGCGAAACGGTGGTGGCGTGGGACGCCCAGACGCTTGAGCCGCTGACCCGCGCGATCGTGTGGCAGGATCGGCGGACGGCCGATTTCTGCGAAGAGTTGCGCGCGGCGGGGCACGAGGCCGAGATCCAGAAAAGGACCGGCCTACTGCTCGACCCCTATTTCTCGGGCACCAAAATGCGCTGGCTGCTCGACCACGACGAGCGCGTGAAGCAGGCGGCGCGCAAGGGCACACTGGCGCTCGGCACAATCGAAAGCTGGCTGGTCGCGAAACTGAGCGGCGGGGCGCATGTCTCGGACGCCAGCAATGCCAGCCGCACGCAACTGCTCGCGCTCGACGGGGCGCAATTCGACGAAGGATTGTGCGACCTGCTCGGCGTGCCGCGAAGGGCGCTGCCCGAAGTGGTCGATACGCAGGGGCGCTTGGCTGAGGCAAAGCCAGACTGGCTGGGCCGCGCGATCCCGATCACCGGCATGGTCGGCGACCAGCAATCGGCGACGCTGGGGCAAGGCTGCCTGTCGGTCGGCAATACCAAGGCGACCTACGGCACCGGTGCCTTCGTACTCGCCAACAAGGGCAGCGAGTTGCCGCGCTCGGACAACCGCCTGCTCGGCACGGTGCTGTATCAGCAAGGCGGAGAGCGGACCTACGCGATCGAAGGATCGGTCTTCGTCGCCGGCAGTCTCGTCCAGTGGCTGCGCGACCAGCTGGGCCTGATCTCCAGCGCGGCGGAAACCGAAGCGCTGGCGCGCGCCATTCCCGACAGCGGCGAAGTCGTGATCGTGCCCGCGCTCTCGGGCCTTGGCGCGCCGCATTGGCGGGCCGAGGCGCGCGGGGTGATCGCCGGGTTGAGTTTTTCCAGCGGCAAGGCGCAGATCGCCCGCGCAGCGCTGGAAGCGATGGCGCACCAGACCTACGATCTGGCGCAGGCCTTCGCCGCCGACGGCGCGGAATGGACCGGACTCAAGATCGACGGCGGGATGAGCGCCAACGACTGGATGGCGCAGGACCTCGCCGACATGCTCGACCTGACCGTGGAGCGCCCGGACTTTGTGGAGACCACTGCACTGGGCGCGGCGATGAGCGCGGCGGTCGGAGCAGGGCTGCACCCTTCTCTCGAGGACGCAGCCAAGCACATGCGCGGCAGGGTCACGAGCTTCGATCCGGCGATGGACGCCGCAATACGGGAAGAGCGTCTCGCGCGCTGGCGCAAGGCGCTGGCTGCGTCCTAGGCGCTTTCCGACATTTGCCGGATCGCGCGAGTCAGGCGTTCCTGCAACTCGTCGATCGGGCTTGCGGGAAATTCGAACCGCTCGCGCCAGGCCCGGTCGAGGCGCGCGACCCGCGCGTGCATCGTGCGCGTTTCCGCGATGAGCAGCTGGGTCGGCAATTCGAGCTGGTCGAGCATGACCGGGTCGGGCGCGCGATCGGGCGGCAGCTTGCCGTGCCGCTGCAGTTGGTATTCGCTCATCTCGCCCCGGAAGAAAGCCCTGCGATTGAGCAGCCACGCCAAGGTATGCATCACCCGCGTCGTCGTCTTGAGACCTTCGCTCGACAGCGCGATGCGCAAGGTGTCGTGGGAATTGCACTCGCGCGGGGTCGACAGGTCGAAAGCCGCACGGACATCGTCTGCCAGCACTAGCGCTTCGCAGTAAAGCTCCTCGACGATCGTCGCGGAAAGATCGGCAGTTTCTTCCATCACCCTGATTTGGCGCTACTCCTGCGAGGGCGGCGCGGGAAGGGCGGCAACCATAGTGTCCCTAGGAGAGCACGCATCTGTCCCGCCACGGGACGGTTTTTTGCACGAGGGTTAAGCGATGATGTCCGGGATCAGCTGGTCCTCGATCGCGCTGATCTGGTCGCGCAGTGACAGCTTGCGCTTTTTCAGGCGAGCGATCTGCAACTGGTCGGTACTGCCTGCATCGGTCAGGGCGCTGATCGCTGCATCCATATCGCGATGTTCGACCCGCAGGTGCTCCAGTCTCTTGCGCAGTTCCGCTTCGGTCACGCTGGTTCAGGTCCTTGGCAGGCGGCCGCGCCGCGCTTCGTCGCTGTAAAAGGTCTTACCAGCCGCCAAGGTGTAAACAAGGTCTTCGCAATCTTCGTGTGATGTGGTTGTATATGGATACGCGGTTCGCCCGCGCGGGCGAGTCGCTCCTGTTGGTCGCACTAAACCAAGGAGGAATGCCCTATGGCATCTGCACATGTCGACGCCCTTCAATCCAAACACGCCGGTCTCGAGGCCCGCCTGCACGAGGAAATGAACCGACCGGCACCCGACATGGCGAAGATCCAGCACCTCAAGAAGCAAAAGCTCAGGTTGAAGGAGGAGATCGCTGCGGGCTGATCCCTCCGCCCGCTCGCGGGCCCTTGTAAATTACCGACACGGCAATTCCCATGGCGAGATCGATGCGCTAGGCGCAGCAGTATGAGTGCTGCCGCCTCCGCCCGCCAGATCCTGACCGGCCTGCACGAGGTCATGGCCTCGCGCATGCATGCGCAGGGCAAGCTCGACCGCGTGGTCGAGATCATCGGCGAATCGCTCGATAGCGAAGTGTGCTCGATCTACCTGCTGCGCGAAGGCATGCTGGAGCTTTACGCGACCCGCGGCCTAAACAAGGAGGCTGTCCACGTCACGCGCATGGCAATCGGCGAGGGCCTGACCGGCACGTTGGTCGCCAACCAGGAAACGTTGAACCTCGCCGAAGCGCGCGCGCATCCCGATTTCCAGTACCGGCCCGAAACCGGCGAAGAGAAGTTTCACTCCTTTGCCGGTGTTCCGATCGTCTATCGCGAACGTGCCGTGGGCGCGCTCAACGTGCAGCACATGGATCCGCGCAAATACGAAGACGTCGAGATCGAGGCGCTGCAGACGACGGCCATGGTCCTTTCCGAACTGATCGGCGCGGCGGAACTGATCGACGAGGAAGAGGTCGGTGCCACCGAGGCGCAGACCGGACCGGCGCAGATCGAAGGGCTATCGCTCGTTTCGGGAATCGCCAGCGGTTTCGCGGTGTTCCACCAGCCGCGGGTGACTATCGACCAGGTCGTGGCCGATGACATCGAGGTCGAGCGGCAGCGCGTCTATCACGCCTTCGACAAGATGCGCGACCAGATCGACGGGCTCTCGCAGCAGGCCGAATTCGGCAAGGGCGGCGAGCACGAGGACATCCTCGCGACATACAGGATGTTCGCTTACGACGAAGGCTGGTCGAGGCGCATCAACGAAGCCATCGACAGTGGGCTGACGGCGGAAGCCGCGATCGAGCGCGTGCAGCAGCGAACCCGGATGCGCATGCGCGAGATCGACGATCCGCTGCTGGCCGAGCGCATGCATGATCTGGAAGATTTGTCCAACCGGTTGCTGCGGATCGTCTCGGGCCAGCTCGGCACGGCGGCCTCGCAGGGCCTGCGGCGCGACACGATCCTGATCGCGCGCAATCTCGGCCCGGCCGAGCTGCTCGAATACGACCGTCGGCGCCTGAAGGGCGTGATCCTAGAGGAAGGCTCGCTCACCGCGCATGTCGTGATCGTGGCGCGCGCGATGGGTATCCCGGTCCTCGGGCGGGTTCGCGGCTTGCGCGGGGTGGTGCGCGAAGGCGACGAAATTCTGCTCGACAGCGATGCCGGCATGGCCAACATCCGGCCGACGCAGCCGGTCGCCGATGCCTTCGACACACGCTTCGTGAAGAGCAAGGAACGCCAGGCCGCCTATGCCGAGTTGCGCGATGTCGAGCCGTTCACGCGCTGCGGCACCCGCATCCAGGTACTGATGAACGCCGGCCTGCGCGAGGATATGTCGAACCTGCCGTTGGTGGGCGCCGACGGGGTGGGGCTGTTCCGCACCGAATTCCAGTTTCTCGTTTCCGCCACCCTGCCGCAGCGGGAGCGGCAGACCCGGCTCTATCGCGACGTTCTCGATGCGGCGGGCGGAAAGGAAGTGGTCTTTCGCACTGTCGATATCGGCGGCGACAAGGCGGTCCCGTATCTCGCTTCGGAGGAGGCAGAGAACGACGAGAATCCCGCAATGGGCTGGCGCGCATTGCGGCTCGCGCTGGAACGCGAAGGCCTGCTCAAGGCGCAGGCGCGCGCGCTGCTGGAAGCTTCGGCCGGCAAGAAGCTCAACGTTATGTTCCCGATGGTCAGCGAACCGTGGGAATTCGATGCCGCCAAGGCTGTGTTCGACGACCAGATCGCTTTCCTGCGCAAGCAGAAGAAGATGCTGCCGGATGAAATCAATTTCGGCGCCATGCTGGAAGTGCCTTCGCTGGCCGAAGTGCTCGATCTCCTCATCCCGAAAGTGTCCTTCCTCTCGATCGGCACCAACGACCTGACGCAATTCCTGTTTGCCGCCGATCGGGCCAATCCGAAACTGGCGGCGCGCTATGACTGGCTCAGCCCCGCAATCCTGAGATTCCTGCGCCGGATCGTACAGGCGACCACCGGACACAATGTCGGTCTCGGCGTGTGCGGCGAGATGGGCGGCCGCAGGCTGGAGGCGCTGGCACTGCTGGGCCTCGGCATCCACCGGCTTTCGATTACGCCCGTCTCGGTCGGCCCGATCAAGGAACTGGTACGGCAGGTCGACCTCAAGCAGATCGAGGATGCGATGAACGGCTGGCTCGCCTCGCCGCCGCCTTCCATGCGGGAGGCGATTACCGCATGGGCGCGCGAGCGGGACATCGATGTAGAGTGATATGCGGCGGAAAGTGGCGGCAGACTGTTCAAGCGCAGTCGCGGCGGCAATCATCGCTTGACAGGCACCGTTAAGCCCGCGGATGGTATTGGGCAAAGATAAAGCGGTCGTAACGGGTATAGAATGGCAGATAACGAGGTCACCGAAGGCACGGCGGAGCTTTCGTTCGGAGCGGGCGAACGCCTGCGCGCCGAGCGCGAGCGGCAGGATCTGACGCTGGAGCAGATCGCGGCCAAGACCCGCATTCCCAAACGGCACATCGAATCCATCGAGGCAAGCGATTTCACCGCGCTTCCGGCAGCGCCGTATGCGGTCGGCTTCTCGAAGACATACGCCAAGGTGCTCGGCCTCGACCCGGAGGAGATTGCCGAGCAGGTCCGTACCGATCTCGGCGCGGAAGACCCGGCCGAGCGGTATGGCCAGGCGAGCGGGCTCGAACCCGGCGATCCGGCACGGGTTCCCTCGCGCGGTCTCGTGTTCTTCTCGATCGCGGCCATTGTGCTGCTGCTGGCGGGCGGCTTCATGTTCTACCGCACTTTCTTCCTGCCCGGCGCCGGGCCGGGGTCGATCCTGACCGCCGAACAACAGGCACAGGCCGAAGCGCGCGCCGACGCGCAGGAAGCCGCCGCCGAAGCTGCTCCGGCGGCAGAACCTGGCGGTCCGGTGGTTTTCACCGCGCTGATGGACGACACCTGGGTCAAGTTTTACGACGGTTCGGGGCGCCAGTTGATGCAGAAGCAGATGGCCGAAGGCGAAAGCTACACCGTTCCCGCCGATGCGCAGAATCCTCAGATATGGACCGGTCGGCCCTACGCCTTTTCGATTTCGATAGGCGGGCAGACGGTGCCCAAGCTGAGCGAGGAAGACCGGGTGCTCAAAGACGTGCCGGTCAGCGCGGAAGCGCTGCTCGCTAGGGCCGACGAGCCAAGCGAAACCGCCGAGCCCGAAGCCTAGGCATTTCCCCCGTTTTCCGCCCGTTTGCCCTCGACATGACGGGGGCCTTGGTTAATTTTTGCTCCCGACCGTTCAGCATCAGTTCGGCGCTGCGTCGCGATGGCAGATTCCAGAGCTATGGAGAGGGATAGAATGACGATCCGCCGCTTCCCAACGATTTTCAGGCGCCCGGCATTTGGGGCCGTAATGGCGGCCACGCTGGCCGGTGTTGCGCTGACCCCGGCGCCCGCACTGGCGCAGGACAATGATGAAGCCCGCATCCGCAAGCTTGAGGCCGAAGTCCGCGCGCTGCAGCGCCGCGTCTTCCCCGGCGCTGACGGGCGCTTCTTCGAACCGCAGATCGATACCGCGCGCACCGGCACGTCGACGGCTCCGACCACGTCGACCACGGCAGTGACCGACATCCTCGCGCGGCTCGATGCAGTCGAAACCTCGCTCCAACGGCTCACCGGACAGGTCGAGGAGAACAGCAACACGCTGCTGGGTCTCACCACGCGGATGGCTGCGCTGGAGCAGGGAGGCGTGGCTGTTGCCGCCACGTCGGGTGCCGCAACCGGTGCTGCCGGGGGCGCTTCCACGACGACTACTCGACCGTCGGGCGGCGAGGGCGCGACATCGAGCGCTGCCCGCACCGTTGCCGCGCCAGAAACCACGCCCGCAACCGCCGCGCCTTCGCCGGAACGCCTTGCGGCGGTTCAGCAGATCGCCAAGCCGCAGACCGACGATTCCGCCGACGACGAATATTCCTACGGCTTCCGGCTCTGGGATGCGGGTTTTTATCCCGAGGCGCAGCAGCAATTGGCCATGTTCGTGGACAAATATCCCGACCACTGGCGCGCGACCTATGGTCGCAACCTGCTCGGCCGCGCCTATCTCGACGACGGTAAGCCTCGCGAAGCCGCACCGTGGTTCCTGCGCAATTACCAGGACGATCGCAACGCGGCCCGCGCGCCCGACAGCCTCTTGTATCTCGCCGAAACGATGATCGCGCTGGAGGACACCAGCCGGGCCTGCATTGCGCTGGCGGAATTCGGCGAGACCTATCCGGCACTGGCGGCAGGGCGTTTACAGGACCAGTACGAGGCCAACCGGGCCAAGGTGAGCTGCAATTGATAGCACGCCCGATCTTGCGGTCGACCGGGCCTTAGCCGAGCGCTTCCTCGCGGATTTGCGTCCGCTGTGGCACGATATCGACGATGACGACGCGCCGAGGCTCGGCGTCGCCGTGTCCGGCGGACCGGACAGTCTCGCCCTGTTGCTGCTCGCCAATACGGCTCTGCCTGGCCGCGTCGTCGCCGCGACCATCGACCACGGCTTGCGGCCCGAGGCGGCCGACGAAGCAGCCATGGTCGGCGGGCTGTGCGAGCGGTTGGGAGTCCTGCACCACACGGTGGAAGTGGCGCTCGAACCCGGCAATACGCAGGATCGCGCAAGAAAGGCGCGTTACGAGGCGCTGTGCCGATGCTTCGGCGAACAAGGCGCCGACACTTTTGCCACCGCCCATCATGCCGACGACCAGGCCGAAACCCTGCTGATGCGCTTCAACCGCGGCAGCGGGTTATCGGGGCTGGCGGGCATCCGTGCGCGCACCGTGCTGTTGTCGCCCGAGCCGCTGGGCGAATATCTCGTCGTGCGACCCTTGCTCGAGTGGCGGCGCGAAGAACTGGCGGGGATCGTGGCGGATGCCGGGCTTGCCCCGGTGCAGGACCCGTCCAATGTCGATACGCGCTATGACAGAGTTCAGGTCCGGCGGGCCTTGGCCGATCTACCGTGGCTCGATCCGCTGGCGATGGCGCGCAGCGCGCGCCATCTGCAGGAGGCGGAGGATGCAGTGCGCCGGTCATCTGCCGATGTCTACAATCGTTGCACCTACCGCGAGGGCGAAACGGTCTGGTTTCACTGGGGCCACGCCCGGACCGTAGAGATCGAAGCGGTGCGGCTGATCTTGCTGGAATTCGGGGCCGACGTCCCGCGATCGTCGATCGCGCGGCTGATCGACCAGCTCATGTCAGAGGGTGCGGGCTCGCTTGGCGGCGTAGTCGCGCGGCGTGCTTGGCATCGGGATGGCCCCAATTCTGAGACCGATGCGTGGAAGTTCGAGAAGGAGCCGCCGCGCCGCACCGGATGATGCAGCGAGCGTGCAGGCAGATTACAGGATCGATTCACCCATTCCCAGCGTCTCGCCATCGGTAATGATGACCTGGTCGCCCTTCCCGGCGACGGCGAAGACCTTGGCAGCGAAATCGTCGGGCATGCCGACGCAGCCGTGGCTGGCATAGCCGTTCTCGACATCCGAGCCGTGCAGCGCAACGCCATCGTCGGTCAGGAACATCGAATAAGGCATCGGTGCGTTGTCGTATTTTTCCGATACGTTGTGGCGCATCTTGTACTTGATCGGGAAAGTGCCGAGCGGGGTAGGGTGCTCGTCGGTGCCGAGCAGCACAGCCGCCGCACCGATTTCGTGACCGCCCTTGAACACGCTGATGACGCGGGCCTTCAGGTCGACTGTCATCACGATCTTGCCTTCAGCGGGCGCTTTGTCGGTGTTCCAGTGCCATTCGCCATATTTGATCGGACCATCGATCGGCAGGATACTCCTGACGGTAAACTCTTCGTCCACCGGGGCCGAGGCCTGCTGAACTTGCGCTTCGGGCGCTGCGTCTTCCCCGCCCAGCTTTGCCGGGTCGACCGGTATCGCCTCTTCGTGCGAAGCAGTCTCGGCTTCCGCCGTTGCAGAATCTGCCATCATGGTGCTCGCCAGCGTCGCGCCGCCGAAAACCAGTACCGTGGCCGCCGTGGCGCCACCAATCCATTTGAGCATTGCGTTCATGGGTAGCTGTATGCGCGTATTGCCCTCGGTAATCCATCAATAGGAAGGCGCCGTCCCGCTATTGGACGACCGGCAGCCGTATTCGTTAACGCATGCAATCCTTAGCCATGCGCGCCGAAATGGTTGGCGATCGCCGTCGTGACGCGCAGCGAGAGCATGTAGGCGCGTTCCAGCGGGTCGATATAGTTCCGTCCGATCGCGCCGTATCCTTCGCCTTCGTCGTCAGGCCAGTCGCTCGGCTCATCCATCTGGAAATCGTCAAGCTGTGGGAAGCTGGTCGGGAAGGCCCGCCGCATCTGCGCCAGCGCATCGTCGATCCGCAAGGTGAAGACCATTTCCAGCACATCGTCGCGGCTGATGTCGTTGGCGCGGCTGAAGCTGGGGAGCGATACCGCGCGCAGAAACATGTGCTTGAACAGCGCCAGCCGCAGCGCCTGCAAGACGCCGAGCGTGCGCCGTGTTTGCTCGCGCTCTGGTAGCGGGTCTTCCGCGGGCAGGTGCTCGAGCAATCGGTGAAACTTGAGCGCATCGACCCGCAGGCGCGAGGCCAATCGACGGAATACCCCGTTGCGGTCATCCTTGGTGAGATAATCGGCCAACGCCTGGCAAGCATGCGAGATGCCGTCTTCGGTCCCGCGATAGGTGCGGCTCGCCCAGTAAGCGCTGTTGAACAGTTCGCCATAGGCGGCGACGGTCTTGATGCTGGCGAGCGCATTGGCATTGCGCGCGAGCCGCATCAACTGCTGCCCGCGAGGGCTGGATTCCAGCAGCTGCGCGATTTCTTCTTCATTGCCCTCGGCAGCGGTGCCGATCCCGGCGATGACGTTCACCGGATAGCCGAGCTGCTGCAGGATCGCATTGTGCGGGATGGCGCGGATCTGGCGCAGGTTCATCGAGCGGTCGGCGGCGACGTCGCTCTGCCGGCGGCTGACGCGGCTGCCGGTCGAATTGAGCATGCCGAGCCCGAAGGCCGTGATCGCTCGCGAATAGGTCTGGCTTTCGAGATGCTCGCGCTGGTGCGTGCGGATGGCGCGGTAGAAGTCGAGGCTCAGGTCGGTGCGGGTATAGAAGGGATCGGGCTCGCCGCTGGCATGCTCGGTCCATTCGTAATCGGCGATATGGGCGAGCGTTGCGAAGGCGAGTTCGGGCGTCTCGAACAGCTGGTAACCATCGCCGCCCTGGAAGCTGGCCTCGGGTTCCAGCCGGACCGAGCCGCGCGCGAAGCGGCCCCGCGCCCATGGCGACAGCGGCCATTCGAGGCGATCTTTGAGTGAGGCCGGATGCGCACCGCGCCCCATACTCTCGCCATGGGTGTTAAACACGAGCGCAGCGACATCGCTCATCGCATTGGCGCGCATGGCGTCGGCCATCCGGCCCTGGAGGCGCTCGATGGCCAGGCTCGCCGGGACCTGCCCGACGAAACGCCCGGCATCGGAAAAACCGGTCTGGATGCAGACACGGCCCCGGTTGCGGGCATAGGCGCGGTATTCGTCTTCCTGCAGCAGCGCATCGAGGAACCGCCCGCCATGCTCCAGCGCCGCTTCGGTTTCGAACAGTGGGGAGACATCGACCTTGTCCGCAATGCCGAAGAGCTTGGCGAAATAGAGCGCGGCCATGACGGTGGAGGGCTGCTCGCATTCGGCCACCAGCATGCGGATCGGCGCATCGGCATCGATATGGTGCAGGATCTGCGCCATGGCGAGGAACTGGCGGATCGCCGTGCTGGCCTCGATCGCGAGCGCGCCGAAGTTGGCGCGCATGGGTTCGACTTCGGCGACCATCTTGCGCAGCACCGCCATCGCACCCTTGCTGCCGATCTCCAGCGTATCGCCGCCTTCGATGCGGCGGCGAATGGCGTTGTGGAGCTGCTTGGCGTTCACCCGAAAATGTATCCAGCCCATGCCCAGCCCGTCGGCGCGCATCGCGGCGGCGAGGGTCAGCAGTTTGATCGCGTGATCTTCGGATGCCTGTTGCGCTTCCTCTTCCAGCGCGGCGATGATTGGCGCGAGGCTGAGCAGCTTGTGCTCGTGATCGGCGGTCAGGCGGTTGGCGGCATCGCTGAGATCGACCGGATCGCTGAGGTCCTGCGCGAAGTCCTCGGCGCGCGCTTCGGCATAGGCGAGGGCGGGGTGCAGCGTGCCGAGCAGCTTGTGCCCGCTGTCGATCTTTTCCAGCTTTGCGACATAGCGGCGCAGACGTTGGGCTTTTTCCGCCAGCCGAAAACCAATGGAATCGTACCACTTGATGTCGGTGCGCCCGTCCATGTCGTAGCCGACCCAAGTTGCGAAGCGGAACGGCAGCGGCTTCAGGTCCCGCCACCGGTCGGCGAAACTGACGGCCGCATTGGATAGCAATTCGCCGACGATCCGGTCGCGCGCGTCCTGCGCATGGCCGATGGCGCGCATCGCACGCTGGTGCTCGTAGACTAGAGTGACAGCCGGACGGTCCTCGGTCGCGGTGCAGGCGGCATCGGCGACACTCCCGTCGCCGGTGATCGCACTGGCAAGCGAGCTGGCCTGGTCGGGCGTCAGCAGAAATGTCGGGTGCGCAGTGAAAACCGCGTGCAGGCGCGGCTGCTCCCAATGCTCACGGAACGCGCCGAAATCGGCAAAATCGGGGCCAAGCCGCCAAGTGTCCGTGCCGGGCAGGGCGAGCAAGCGCCGCGTGCGCGCAGCGCGATCTTCCAGCGCCGTCGTTTCCAGCTCGCAGATCATGCTTTCGAGATCGTCGAGCGACAATTCGCCCGCCTCAAGAGCGCGCGAAAGGTCGAGCGATAGCTGGAACACCGGGTTGAACAGCGGGGTTTCCGCTGTCCGGCTGTGCATGTCCTGCAGGCGCTCGCGAAGGTCGGTGACGGACTTCATGGCGTGAGCTTGGCGGCAGCCTGTGCCGATTGTGTGACGGCGGCGAAATCGCTCGGATGGCGCGGCGCGACCCAGCTGCCGCCAACGCACAGGATCGGATCGAAAGCGAGCCATTCGGGTGCCGTATCCTCGCTGATGCCGCCTGTGGGGCAGAACTTGCACTGGCCGAAAGGCGCAGCGAGCGCTTTCAGGGCGGGCAGGCCCCCTGCGGCCATGGCGGGGAAGAACTTGAAGTGCGTGAGGCCAAGGTCCAGCCCGCGCATGATGTCGCCCGCATTCGCGATACCGGGAAGAAACGGCACCTCGGCGCGGATCGCGGCCTTGCCGAGCGGCTCGGTGAGCCCCGGCGAGACGATGAATTCGCTGCCTGCATCGAGCGCGTCGGCCAGGTCCTGCTGGTTGATGACAGTCCCAGCGCCGACGATCGCCCCTGCGACCTGCTTCATGGCCCTGATCGCATCGAGCGCAGCGGGGGTGCGCAGGGTCACTTCAAGCACGCGCAAGCCGCCTTCGACCAAGGCTTCGGCGAGCGGAACCGCATCGGCCACGTCATCGATCACGATCACCGGGATCACGGGCGCCGTGCGCATGATGGATTCGATAGTGCTCACGATAGATGTTCCCTTGCAAAGGCTGCGGCCGCGCCGAACAGGCCGGGTTGGGGATGGACGATCAGCTTGACCGGCAGCGTCGCCATCAGGCCGGCAAAGCGTCCCTTGGCGCGAAAGCGGTCCTCGAAACCGGAAGCGGTCAGTGTCTCACGGATGCGATAGCCGAGGCCACCTGCTATCACGACGCCGCTCGCGCCTTGGATCAACGCGATATCGCCCGCGACACTGCCGAGAGCGAGACAGAAGCGGTCGACAGCGGCGGCGGCGAGGCTGTCGTCGCCGCTGGTACCGCGGGTCCAGATCTCGACATCGTCGAGCTCCTGCACCGCGCGGCCCTCCATGGCAGCGAGCGTGTGGTAGATGTCGACGATGGCCGGTCCCGAAACTACGCGTTCGTCCGACACGCGCATGTGCCGCTTGCGCAGGCGGGCGAGGATCGCATCCTCGATGGAATCGAGCGGGGCGAAATCGCCATGCCCGCCCTCGGTCGCCTGCACGCGGTAGCCGCCGTCTCCGTCGCGCCAGAAATGAGCGACGCCTAGTCCGGTGCCAGGGCCAAGCACGCTGATGGTGCCTTTAGCGGGCAGGTCCTGCTCCGGCCCTGCGAGATGGATAAACTGTTCCGCTGGTGCGCGGGCCGCAGCATGCGCCACGGCTTCGAAATCGTTGACGATGGTGTAGCGCCCGCAACCGAGCTTTTCGGCAATCAGCGGCGGACGGATGATCCAGGGATTGTTGGTGAAGCGGATGATGTCGGTCTTGACCGGCCCGGCGACGGCCATGCTGATCGCGTCGGGCAGGCTGCCGCCCATGCGATCGCGAAAATCCTCCCACGCGGTCTGGAAGCTGGCGTGATCTTCGGTGTGGAGCGTCTCCGGTTCGCCGAGCGTGATCGCGCCGTCCTCCGCGACAGTGGCAATGGCGAAGCGGGCGTGGGTTCCCCCGATATCGACGGCGACGAGGTCCATCAAAGACCCGCCGCAGCCAACATCGGACTGGCACCTTGTTCGGCCCCGTCGGCGTGCATTCGGAACATGCTGAACATCTCGCGGCCTACGCCCCAATCGGGCGCCGGGTCCGCAGCGGCCTCGCGATTGTCGAGATCGGCAGAGGTGGAAAGCGTTCCGTTGCTAGCGCAGAGCTTCACCACATCGCCATCGCGCAGCTTGGCCAGCGGGCCGCTGCCAAGCGCCTCGGGTGTGCAGTGGATCGCCGCTGGGACTTTCCCGCTCGCCCCCGACATGCGGCCATCGGTGACCAGCGCGACGCGGTAGCCGCGATCCTGCAGCACGCCGAGCGGCGGCGTGAGGCTGTGCAGTTCGGGCATTCCGTTGGCGCGGGGCCCCTGGAAGCGGACCACTACGACGACATCCCGGTCGAGCTCGCCCGCCTTGAACGCCGCGGCGACCGATGGCTGGTCCTCGAACACCCGGCACGGCGCTTCGATAGTCCAGCGTTCCTTGTCGACGGCACTGGTCTTGAAGCAGGCACGCCCGAGATTGCCCTCCACCAGCCGCATGCCGCCATCGGGGCTGAAGGGATCGGAGGCGGGGCGGAGCATGGTGTCATCGCCGCTCTCGCCGACGTTGCGATACGCCAGCGCGTCGTCATCCAGCCCGGGCTCGAGTGCATAAGCGGAAAGGTCACTGTCCCACACCGTGGCGATATCGCGGTGGGCGAGGCCCGCTTCGAGCAATTCGCCGATCACGTAGCCCATGCCGCCCGCATCGTGAAAATGGTTCACGTCCCCCGCGCCATTGGGATAGACCCGCGCCAGCAGCGGCACCGCGCTGGAAAGCTCGCTCAGATCGGTCCAGTCGAAGATTACGCCTGCGGCACGGGCCATGGCCGGGATATGGATGGCGTGGTTGGTCGAGCCGCCCGTCGCCAGAAGCCCGACGGCGGCGTTGATGATCGCTTTTTCATCGACACAGCGCGCGAGGCTGCGCTCTTTCGATCCCGTCAGTGCGGCCAGACGATGCACCGCCGCACGGTCGAGCGCCTGCCGAAGTTTCGTGCCGGGCTGAATGAAAGCGCTGCCGGGAATGTGCAGCCCCATCATCTCCATCATCATCTGGTTGGAATTGGCGGTGCCGTAGAAGGTGCAGGTGCCGGGCGAGTGGTAGCTGCCCATCTCGCTCGCCAGCAATTCGTCGCGGCCCACCTTGCCCTCGGCATAGAGCTGGCGCACGCGCTGCTTTTCCTTGTTGGCGACACCGCTCGGCATCGGCCCGCTCGGCACAAAGATGGCGGGCAGGTGGCCGAACCGCAGCGCGCCCATCAGCAGGCCCGGCACGATCTTGTCGCAAATGCCGAGCAAGGCGACGCTTTCATACATCGCATGGCTGAGCGCCACGCCGGTGCTCATGGCGATGGTGTCGCGGCTGAAAAGCGAGAGTTCCATTCCGTCCTCGCCCTGCGTCACCCCGTCGCACATCGCCGGAGTGCCGCCCGCGACCTGCGCAGTGGCCCCGGCCTCGCGGGCGTAGATCTTCATCCGCTCAGGGTATCGGCCATAGGGCTGATGCGCGGAAAGCATGTCGTTATAGGCAGTGACGATGCCGATATTCGGCGCGCCGCCCGCCTTCATCACCGCCTGGTCGTCGGTCGCCCCGGCATAGGCGTGCGCGAGGTTGGAACAGCTGACCTGGCTGCGATCGGGCGCGCGGTCGGCTTCGCGGTCCATCAGCTCGAGATAGGCTTTGCGCGAAGGCTTCGAGCGCTCGATAACGCGCTGGGTGACCTTGTGGATGGTGTCGTGAAGGTTACTCATCGTGCCAGCTCACTCCGTCGCGTTCGGCGAGCGCGATTGCGGCGCTCGGGCCCCAGGTCCCGGCGCTGTAGGTCTTCGGCTTGAGGTCGCTTTCGCTCCACGTCGCGCGGATGGCGTCGATCCATTCCCATTGCGCCTCCACCTCGTCGCGGCGCACGAACAGCGTCTGGTCGCCTTCGATCAGGTCGAGCAGCAGGCGTTCATAGGCGATCCGGCGGGTCTTGCCGCTGAAGGCATCGGGCATGGCGATATTGAGCGGGACTTGCCGCAGCCGGATGCCGTCACGCCCCAGTCCCGGAACCTTGGCCATCACGTTGAGCGTCACGTTCTCGTCCGGCTGGATGCCGATCACCAGCCGGTTGGGCTGGGTGGTCGCGCCTTTCGAACTGAAGATCGAATGCGGGATGCAGCGGAACTGAACGACGATTTCGGTCACCCGTTCCGGCAGGCGCTTGCCGGTGCGCAGGTAGAACGGCACGCCCTTCCAGCGCCAGTTCTCGACATGCGCCTTGATCGCGACGAAAGTCTCGGTGTCGCTGTCCCCACCGTCCTTTGGGCCCAATTCCTCGTCGTAGCCGGGCACGGATTTTCCGTCGATCGCGCCCGCACGATACTGGCCGGTCACGGTCTCGCCCGCGTCGACCTTGCGCAGTGCGCGCAGCACCTTGACCTTCTCGTCGCGGATGGCGGTGGCGTCGAAATCGGTCGGCGGTTCCATGCAGACCAGCGCCAGCAATTGCAGCATGTGGTTCTGCACCATGTCGCGCAACGCGCCGGCATCGTCGTAGAAAGCGACGCGCCCTTCCAGCCCGACCGTTTCGGCGACAGTGATCTGGACATGCTCGATATAATTCGAATTCCAGATCGGCTCGAACAGGATATTGGCGAAGCGCAGCGCCATCAGGTTCTGCACCGTCTCCTTGCCGAGGTAGTGATCGATCCGATAAGTCCGGTCCTCGCTGAAAGCCGCAGCGACGGCATCGTTGATCTCGCAGGATGTCTCCAGCGAGGTGCCGAGCGGCTTTTCCAGACCGATCCGCACATTCTCGCCCGCCAGCCCGGCATGCCGGAGCCCTGCAATCGTCGGCTCGAACAGGCTCGGCGCGGTGGAGAGAAAGATCGCTGTGCCGTGCTCGGAACAACAGGCCTTGTCGGCCAGCTCCTTGTACCCCTCCAGCGTGGTCGCATCGAGCGGCTGATAGGACAGGCGATTGAGGAAGCCCGCCATGTCGCTGCGCCGCTCGGCGGGCATGAATTTCTCCAGCGCCTCGCGGGCGAAGTTGCGGAAGCCGGCATCGTCGAGGTCCGAGCGCGCAGTGCCGATGATCTGCAGATCGTCACCGATCAGGTGGTCGGCATGCAGCGCGGCCAACGAGGGCAGCAGCATGCGCTGCGACAGGTCTCCTGTCGCGCCGAACAGCAACAGGCGGTCGGCAGTAAAGCTCATGCGGCGGGACACTCCTCATGCATCATGCGAGGACGGTTGCTACCAGCGCGCGGCCTCCACTACCAGTGTCGCGCATAGCTATTCAATGGCGCAGGATCAGGCGCGTTCCACCCGCACGTTGTGCCCGGAGAAGCTGACCGCGCCGAAACTCGTCAGGAAGCTGACATCGGCGGCATCGCGGCCCACGCCAATGATGGCGAGCTCGTCAGGCTTGGCCATGCCGGTGGCATCGACCGGCACCCAGTCCCCGCCCGACCCCTGCGGATCTGCGAGGAAGACTTCGGCGACGGCATGGAAATCGGGCGGTTCGACATCGGGCGCGTAGCCGCTGGCATAGCGCGCAGGGATCCCCGAGGCGCGTGCCAGCGCGACCATGACATGGGCGTAATCGCGGCATACGCCGCGCCGTTCGACGAAGCTGTCGCGCGCGCTCGTGTGCGGGCCACTGACGCCGGGCGTGTAGCTGAAATGATCTGCGATCCACTCGCGAATGGCCGCGATACGGGCACCGCCGCGGGTTTCGGCAAATTCGCTGGCAACAAAAGACTGGAAGCTCTCGGCGGCGCAGAACCGGCTGTCGAACAGATATTGCGTGGCTTCACCCGGCAGCTCGGTTTTGTGGATTTCGGACAGAGAACCGAGCCGCGCGCTGTCGGTCGCCGAGCGGGCGATCTCGACCTGCGCCTCGTAAGTGATGGCGACGTCCTTTTCCGCGGTAATCCAGAAGCGTTCGCCGACACTATCCTGCGCGGGCACTCGCTTGATGGCAATGCTGGCCGGCAGCCGGGTCACACCGGACAGGATCCGCTGTTCGGGCATGGCCGCCACCTCGCATTGCAGAAGGCAATCGACAGGCTGCGCGGCATGGAATTGCAGTTCAACGGTAATGGATAGTTTCATGGGCTCGCCCGAAAGACCCCGGGGGCCGCCCGGTCGTTCTATGGATACCAACAGAATGGGGCCGGAGTTCCGAAGAACCCCGGCCCCGCCTGCCGGTCCGCAGGAACCGGTTGTCAAGCGCGATAGTTTACCAGGCGATCTGGAAACCGCCGCGTGCGCCGACTTCGCCGCTGTCGAAGCCGACACCGACGCCGGCCGAAACGGTGGCGTTCTCGCTGACGCGCGCGCTCATGGCGATGGTGCCCGCCGCGCGGTCTTCGAAGTAGCCGATGCCGCCCGAGAGGCCGAAGTTGGCCCCGGCCGGAAGCGCCGGCGATTCCATCGCCAGTGCCATGGCGACACCTTCGTTGGCCCGGTCGATCGCTACGCGGTTGGCGGCCGTCTCACCGAACAGCGAGTTGATCTGTTGCGTCTGCGTTCCCGTGAGGGACTGCAGGGCAGCAATCGCATTGCTGTTGACGCCGATGGCAGCGGAGTTTGCGCCTATCGCAGTCGTGTTGGACTGGATCGAGGCGCGGTTGGCGGTGACCGACGACTGCTGGGCGAAGCCCGAGAAGTCAGGCCCGAGCGCCAGCCCCAGCGTACCGTTGGTGTCGGCGGTCACGAAGCCGATCCCGCCGGTCTGCGATGCGGTGCTGGTGGCGAGCGATGCCACGACGACCTGGCCGTCGTTGCTGGCGGTCGCGCCATT
Source organism: Erythrobacter litoralis HTCC2594 (assembly GCF_000013005.1). Classification (GTDB taxonomy): domain Bacteria; phylum Pseudomonadota; class Alphaproteobacteria; order Sphingomonadales; family Sphingomonadaceae; genus Parerythrobacter; species Parerythrobacter litoralis_A. The sequence continues at coordinate 144,056 of NC_007722.1, forward strand.
GCCGATCGCAATCGAGTTGGCACCGGTGGCCGACGACTGGTTGCCGACGGCGATGGAACCGGGCCCGGTTGCGGTAGCCGCTTCACCAAGCGACGTCGAACGCACGCCACTGGCGACTGCCAGATGGCCGATCGCGGTGGCCCGCTCTGCCGTGGCTTCCGAACGCCAGCCATAGGCCGTTGCGCCCGGCCCGTTGGCCAGGGCCTGTCCACCGACGACCGTCGTCGAAGGACCGGTCGCCACGGTGGCGCGGCCCATGGCACCGTCACGGTTGCCGCCGATGGCGATGGAGTCGCCGCCGGTCGCCTGGGCGAGATTGCCGATCGCTACCGAGTTCGTACCCGATGCGACCGAATCCTCACCACCGGCAAAGCTCTGGTCACCCGAAGCGGTCGACTGATGGCCGACTGCCGTCGCCATTGCGCCGGTGGCCTGGGCCTGCCAGCCAAGTGCCGTCGAACCCGGCGTATTGGCGACGCTTTCGCCGCCAAGAGCAGTGGTCGAAGGCCCGGTGGCAGCGGCGCTGTCGCCGATCGCCAGGGCATCGATGCCATTGGCGGTGGCGAGGTTGCCGATGGCGGTCGAGTTGTCGCTCGACGCCGTTGCTCCCTCACCCACAGCCAGCGAGCGGACGCCCGAGGCGGTGGCAAGGTGGCCGATGGCATGCGCGCGCTCTGCCGTGGCAACTGCGCGCCAGCCATAGGCTGTCGCACCAGGACCCATCGCCATGGCTTCTCCGCCGACCGCAGTGGTCGAAGGGCCGCTGGCGGTGGTGAAGGCCGCACCGGCATTGTCGGAGCCGATAGCGAGGGCATCGACGCCGTTGGCCTGCGCGCCGGCACCGATGGCCGTAGCGCCGGCAAAGTCGGCATTGGTGTTCTCGCCGAGCGCGGAGCTGTTGGCCCCGGTCGCCGACGCATTGACCCCGAAGGCCGCCGAATTGGCACCGGTAGCCTGCGAATTGCCGCCGACTGCGGTCGATCCGCTGGCCTGGGCATTGAAGCCGATCGCCGTGGCGAATTCCGAAGTCGCTGCCGCGTTGTCACCGATTGCGGTCGAGCCATTGGCGGAAGCCACCGCGTTGTCACCGAACTCGACCGAGTTGGTGCCGGTGCCGTCATCGATCTCGTCGTCGACCTCATCGTCGGTCGCCGCCTGGATCGAATTGCCGCCGTCATTGGCGTTGAGCATTGCCACCGTCATGTTGAGCTGCGACACGTTGACTGCGTCGGTTGCCGCAGTACCTGCGGCGACATTGACGATGCGTCGTTCCGCACCCACTCTGCCCACGGATACTGTGTTGGCTTGGTCGGCCACCGAACCAGCACCCAGCGCAACGCTGTTCTCAGCAGCGGCCACCGCTACATCGCCGATAGCGACGGAGCGGGTAGCGCGAGATTCGGCTGCTTCGCCTACAGCAGTCGAGCGCACGCCCGAAGCCGTTGCGAGGTGGCCGAAAGCCTGCGCGCGTTCGGCAGTCGCTTGGGCGCGCCAGCCGACGGCAGTTGCACCCGGGCCGGTGGCGACGCTTTCGCCGCCGAGTGCCGAGGTGGAAGGGCCGGTCGCTGCAGCACTGTCGCCCAGTGCCAGCGCGTCGATCCCGTTGGCCGATGCAAGGTTGCCGATGGCGGTCGCGTTGTCGCTTGATGCGTTCGCCGCTTCACCGACGGCGAGCGAGCGGACGCCCGAAGCCGTGGCGAGGTGGCCGAAAGCCTGCGCGCGTTCGGCAGTCGCCTGGGCGCGCCAGCCGACGGCGGTTGCACCTGGGCCGGTGGCGACGCTCTCGCCGCCCAGTGCCGAGGTGGAAGGGCCGGTCGCCGCAGCACTGTCGCCCAGCGCCAACGCGTCGAATCCGTTGGCCGATGCTAGATTGCCGATGGCGGTCGCGTTGTCGCTCGATGCGTTCGCCGCTTCACCGACTGCGAGCGAGCGGACGCCCGAAGCCGTCGCGAGATGACCAAAGGCCTGCGCGCGTTCGGCAGTTGCCTGGGCGCGCCAGCCGACGGCGGTTGCACCTGGACCCGTGGCGACGCTTTCGCCGCCGAGCGCCGAAGTGGAGGGGCCGGTTGCGACAGCGGTATCGCCGAGTGCGAGGGCGTCGATGCCATTAGCGATCGATTCATTGCCGATGGCGGTCGAATTGTTGCTCTGTGCGTCAGCGTTCTCGCCGACTGCCAGCGAACGGACGCCTTGCGCCGTTGCGAGGTGGCCAAAGGCTTGTGCGCGTTCGGCAGTTGCCTGGGCGCGCCAGCCGACGGCGGTTGCACCCGGACCCGTGGCGACGCTTTCGCCGCCGAGTGCCGAGGTGGAGGGGCCGGTGGCGACAGCGGTATCGCCGAGTGCGAGGGCATCGATGCCGTTAGCGATCGATTCATTGCCGATGGCGGTCGAATTGTCGCTCTGTGCGTCAGCGTTTTCGCCGACTGCCAGCGAACGGACGCCTTGCGCCGTTGCGAGGTGTCCGAAGGCTTGTGCGCGTTCGGCCGTCGCTTCCGCACGCCAGCCGATGGCGGTTGTGCCGGGGCCGGTAGCGACGCTTTCGCCGCCGATTGCGGTGGTCGATGGTCCCGTCGCCCGGGCATCGACGCCGCAAGCGAGCGCGTCTGCTCCGCTCGCTTCGGCGTTGCGATCGCTTGCAGCGGTCATCGCATCGTCATCGTCCAGCAGGCATTCCGAGCCGTCATTCGCGGTTTGCGCGGAGGCCGGCGTGGCTGCTGCCAGCGCGCTCGCGCTCGCCATCAGCAACAGCGCGGTGCGCTTAGTGAAGACCTTTTTCATATTCGATTCCTCTTCCTGTGTGTTCGGACCAGAGTGCCGGGCACAGCGGGCCTTCACCGAAACAGGGCGAAATCGAATTGTGTGTTTTCAAAACAGTCTCCCCCTGCCTGAGTGAGGGCCATCAGCCCCGGCATGCCACCGTTAGGATGACGCGCGCAGTTACACAGGGTTCCTCGGATCGGATGCGAGGGATCGCTGTTTCGTCAATCAAATCATTGAAAACAAAGAATAAAAATATTAATTTTTTCTGAACGCGGCGGTCAGACCTCGTCAAGCTGTCCGACGAGCAGGATCGGAGGCGAGGGCTCTTGGTGGCGGATGCCCTCGTCCTGTTCGAAGGTCACGGCCAGCGATGCGCCAGCGGCGATCAGAGATGCTTCGCTGGCATCGAGATCGCGCGTGAAGCTGCCTTGACCCGGAATCTCGCCCAGCGAGCGGGGCACGCCATCGGCCGGGATCACCCACAGCTCGGCAATCTGCCCGGCCTCGGGTGACAGGCCGGAGGCATTGACGGATAGGCGGCCCCGTGCGGGATCGATCACGCTCGCCAGACGGCGGCCGCTGTTTTCGTCCGCCAATTGAGCAACCAGTTGCGGCCCTTCCGCGGGTTGTTCGACCAGGGGCGGCTGAGTGATGGTTTCGGGAGTCGAGAGAAACAGGACCAGCGCGGCGGCCGCCATCGCGGTACCGAGCGCGGCGAGGCCGATGCTCCATCCGGCGGGGCGCCTGCCGGGCTGCTCGAAGGTAATTTGCGCAGTGTCGCCTTCGCCCTCGATACGGTCGAGGGTCGCATGGATGCCGCGCAGCACATCGCCGGATGGCACGAGCGCCAGGTCGGCTTCGGCCATGCGCGCAAGCCGCTCGTCCCACCATTCGACGGCGGCGGCGAAGGCGGTGTCGGAGAGTTGCAGCCGCCGGGCGGTGGAAAGCTCTTCGCCCTCGAGTACGCCGAGCGACAGCTCGCCCGCGAGCAGGAAATCGTCTTCGTGAAGCGATGCCGTATCAGCCACCGAGGCATCCTTTCAGGCCTGCAAGGCCGCGCCGGATCCAGCTTTTCACCGTGCCCAGAGGGGCATCGATCCGGCGGGCCAGTTCGGAATGCGACAGCCCTTCGAAGAAGGCGAGGCGGATCGAACGGCGATGGTCCTTCTCCAGCCCCTCGAGACAGCGTTGCAGCGCTTCGGCATCTTCAAGGTCGCACAGCCATTCGTCCTGCGGCTTCGCGTCGTCGGCGACGTCGGGCAGGGTGTCGTCCGCTTCGCTTCGCACCACGCCATCGCGGCGGATGTCGTTGAGCGCGGTGTTGCGCGCGATCGTGCACAGCCAGGTGATCGGGCTGCCCTTGGCGGGATCGAACCGGCCGGCCCGCTGCCATGCCTTGACATAAGTGTCCTGCAGCAGGTCCTCGGCCCGCTCACGGACGCGGACGACGCGCAGGATGGAGGCGAAGAGTTTCGACGATGTCATTTCATAGACCGTATCGAGCGAGGCGCGGTCGCCCGCCGCCATGCCTGCCATCGCCAGTTTGAGCGCCTCGCGGCGTGATTGTGTCATCGGCCCTTGTCTCCCGTTCGATGGCATCTAGCCATGTATGGCCAATCCACAAAGCGTTGATTTTCCTGCGGGTGAGGCAAGCTGCCATGCTTGCGTTCATGCGCTGCCGCGAAATTCATAAACGACAGCGTCGCACGGGGTGCACATCTGCTGCCACCTTTGTCGCCCCGATGTTCCCGTTCTATCAGACTCGCGCGATCGCGCCGAACAGGTCGTGCTCGTCGGCATCCTCGACCGTTACCTGCACGATGTCGCCGGCGGCCAGCGTGGCGGGGACATTGCGCAGGTAGACCGCACCGTCGATCTCCGGCGCGTCGGCCTGGCTGCGGCCGGTGGCACCGATGTCGCCGTCCTCGTCCGGCTCGCCGACCTCGTCGATGATGACTGGCAGGGCCCGGCCGATTTTGCGCTGGAGCTTCTCCGCGCTGATGCGGGCGGTCAGTTCCATTATGCGGGCGTACCGCTCTTCCTTGACCTCTTCGGGCACCGGATCGGGCAGCGCATTGGCCGCGGCACCTTCGACCGGTTCGAAACGGAATGCGCCGACGCGGTCGAGCCGGGCTTCTTCCAGCCATTCGAGCAGGTACCGGAAATCGTCCTCGGTCTCGCCGGGGAAGCCGACGACGAAGCTCGAACGCACGGCGATCTCGGGACAGATTGCGCGCCAGCCCTTGAGCCTCTCGAGCACCTTGGCTTCATTGGCCGGGCGCTTCATCGCCTTCAGCACTTTAGGGCTGGCATGCTGGAAAGGAATGTCGAGATAAGGCGTCAGCAGCCCCTCCGCCATCAGCGGGATCACCGCATCGACATGGGGGTAGGGGTAGACGTAGTGCAGCCGGACCCAGGGCGGGGTTCCGTCTCCGGTGTCGAGCTGGCCCAGCTCGCGGGCGAGGTCGGTCATGTGCGCTCGGACCTCGCGACCTTTCCAGGACTTCGCCTCGTGCCGGGTATCGACGCCATAGGCCGAGGTGTCCTGGCTGATCACCAGTAATTCCTTCGTACCCGCCGCGACCAGTTTCTCCGCCTCGCGCAGCACTGCGTCGATCCGTCGGCTGGCCAGTTTCCCGCGCAATTGCGGGATGATGCAGAAGGCGCAGGAGTGATTGCAGCCCTCGGAAATCTTGAGATAGCTGTAGTGCCGCGGCGTCAGCTTGATGTCGGCCTCTGACGGCTGCGGGATCAGATCGACGTATGGACCCTGGCTCGGCGGGGCATGTTCGTGCACCGCCCCGACCACCGCCTCGTATTGATGCGCCCCGGTCACCGCCAGCACCTGCGGGTGCGCGGCACGGATCGCATCGGCTTCCTCGCCCATGCAGCCGGTCACGATCACGCGGCCGTTCTCGGCAATGGCCTCGCCGATCGCGGCCAGGCTCTCCTCCTTGGCGGAATCAAGGAATCCGCAGGTATTGACCAGCACCACGTCGGCCCCGGCGTAGTCCGCGCTCATGGCGTAGCCATCGGCGCGCAGCCGCGTGAGGATGCGCTCGGAATCGACCAGCGCCTTGGGGCAGCCGAGGGAAACCATGCCGACCTTCTTCTGGTCGGGGATCGCGGAAGTGATTGTGCTCATGATTGCGCGGCCCTCTACACCTGATGGCGCAAATGCGCTATCCCCTCGATCGAGGGTCGAGGGAGGGGATTATTATGAACTTGCTGGATGTGAACTGGCTGGCCGTGGTCCTGGCGGCACTGGCGGGCTTTGTCGTGGGCGGTGTCTGGTACGGGCCGGTCATGGGCAAAAAATGGATGGGCGCGGTCGGCCTCAGCGAAGCGCAGATCAAGCAGGGCAACATGGGCCTGATCTATGGCGGTGCCTTTGCGTTCTCGCTGCTGGCCAGCTGGACGCTGGCCCACACGTTCGACAGTTACGCCGTCAACGGGGTCGAGCTATCGGTCCTGGTCAAGGTCGTGACGGCACTCGGCATCGCGATAGGATTTATCTTACCCGCAATCGGGACGAACTACCTGTTCTCGCAAAAATCGAAGACGCTCTTCTTCATCGATGCTGGCTACTGGGTGCTGTTCTATATCGCGATGGGGCTGGTGCACGCTTATCTTCCGTAGCGCGATCAAGCGCGGGCGCATTTTACTTTGCGAATGAACCTGTTACGCTGCGTCCAGCAAAGGAGTGGCCAAGATGATCGATTTTCTCTTGCCAGTGGCAATGCTGATGCAGCCGATGCCCGCAGACGACGCCGCGGTGGTGGAAGATTACAGCGACGTCGATGTCGACTCGCTCCGCAAGATCTACGTCAAGGACAGTCGCGAGGCGGCGCTCGCCGATCCGGAGCATCCGATGCAGGACATTTGCGTGCGCACCCTGATGGCGGGGAGCCGGGTCAAGGCCCGCTCCGTCTGCCAGCCGCTGGCGAGCTGGAAAGCCTATGTCGAATCGCTCGATGCGATGGCCGACGAATGGGCCAATACCGGTCGGGCGCTGCGCTCGAGCGAGATGATCACCGGGGCGAGGGCTGGCCGCATCTATGCGCCGGGTGGTCCGAGCAGGCCGGGCGGCTAGAAACCGAAAGCGGGATAACATCGCGGGCGTGATTGGAGGAAACGAGGATGGCGTATTCGATGATTGGTGCAATTGCGCTGCTTTTATTGCAATCGGCGGCCATCGATGCGGGGCCTGATGGAACCGAAACCTTGGCCGAAGACAACGATGCGCTGCTCGCGGGCAGCGAGAGCTATGACGATGGCTATGTCGAAGACGGCTACGACGATGTCGATCTCGCTTCGCTGAAACGCATTTTCGTGCGCGACAGCCAGGAAGCGACCGAAGTCGAGGTCGAGCATCCTTTGCAGCCGATCTGTATGCGCAAGATGTTGCCAGGCAGCCGGGTCAAGGCGCGGACGATGTGCCAGGACAAGACTTCGTGGATCGCCTATCGCACGTCGCTCGATGCCATGACCGATGCGTGGGGCACCAGCGGTATCGCTCTCGAACCGGGTGGCGATCCTACGCCCGGCAAATCCTTCGGCATGGGCCGGTAACCGCGACGCAGCCTCTGCTGACCCCCAACAGAGGGCTTTGATATATCGCCGATTTGCGCGTATATAGCGTGTATGTTTGCAGCCAGCCTCCTGCCATTTGCGCTTCTCGCGCAGCAGGCGACGACGCCGTCCGACCTGCCGCCCGCCCCTCCGCCGGAGCGGGCCGAGACCGACCCTGAGAAAATGCGAAAGATATATGTCACCGACAGTCAGGTGGCGGCTCGCACCAAGGTCGACCATCCGCTGCAGCCGGTCTGCGTGCGGCGGCTCAAGCCCGGCAGCCGGGTCAAGGCGCAGACGGTGTGCCAGGATGTCGCCGCCTGGAAAGCCTACGTGCTCGCGCAGGACGCCAATTTTTACGAGTGGGACACTGCCCAGCGCGGGCTGGACGTAAAATAGGCGTCGCCGCTGCGCTCAGTCTTCGCCATTGGGCGAAGGCACGACTTCCACGATGACATCGCCGGCCTCGAGCGCGGTACACGGCTTCTCCCAGTAACCAAACGCGTTCCCCTCGCGGTAGATGCGCAATCCGATCCCGCGTCCGCACGCTTCCGACAGCGACCTGCCGACCTCTTCCTCGGTGATTTGCCGCTCGACCAGCTGCACCTTGCCGGTCACGCTGGCGAGGTCGGCGAGGTAGTCGGCGATATGCGCACCCTTGGCGCTGCCCGCGAGCAGCAGCCCGGTGAAGCGCACGGGATTGATGACATTGTTGGCACCCGCCTGCCGGGCCAGCAATTCGTTATCGTCCGCACGCACCACCACGCTGATCGGGACATCGGGGGCGAGATGCCGCACCGTCAGCACGATAAGGATCGAGGTATCGTCGCGCCCGGCCGAGACGAGGATATTCTTCGCCTTCGAAATGCGCACCGCCTCCATTGTGCTGTCGCGCGTCGCGTCGGCAGCGATTACGTTGCAGCCAAGTTTTTCGGCTGCTTTGAGGCGCTCTTCGCTGGGATCGACGACCACGATGCTGCTGGGATCGGTGCCGCGTTCGATCAGTTCGTCGACCGCTTCCGAGCCGGAAATGCCGAAGCCCAGCACCACGATATGGTCTGCTAGCTGTTGCTGGATGCGGGCCATGCGCCACTTCTCCCAAGTGCGTTTGATGATGAAATTATAGGCGGTGCCGACGAAGATGAAAAAGACGGCAAAGCGGATCGGGGTCACGATGATCGCTTCCACCATCCGCGCACGGTCGGTGATCGGCGCGATATCGCCGAAGCCGGTCGTGGTGACGGAGATCATGGTGAAATAGATCACGTCGGTAAAACTGACTTCGCCGTCGAGATTGTCGACCAGCCCTTCGCGGTCCCACCAGTGGATCATGATCACGACGAAGATCAGGAAGATGGCAAGGCCGATGCGGATGCCGAGATCGCCCCACACGGGAATCCGGACGGCGCGGCGCAGCGGCTTGAACTGCGGCCCACGCACTCTCCGGGGTCTGCCACCCGATTCAAACCGGTCGATTTGTTCGCTCATTCAGCAATCCGCACAACAGCTTGCGCGGGCGACTAGCCTATTTGCGACGCTGCGGCAATTTGCTTGCCGGGTCGACATCCTTGCCGTCTCTGCGGATTTCGAAATGCAGTTCCGGACGGGTCGCCTTGCCGGCATCTCCGGCAATTCCGATCCGCTCGCCCGCCTTCACCACATCGCCTTTCTGGACTGTGATCCGGGCGAGATGGCCATAGGATGTCTGCCAGCCATTGCCGTGGTCGATCAGCACCTGTCGCCCGAAGCGGGTTTTCTCCTCGTCGGCGAAAACGACCGTGCCGCTGGAGGATGCGCGCACCATGTCGCCGACTTCGACGTCGATATCGATACCGTCGTGCCCGCTGCCGTCTTCGCGCCTGCTGAAACCGTAGAGTACCCTGCCGTCATGCGGCCACCGGAAGTAGGGTGAGTTCGGGATCGAGCGGCGGGCCACCCGGCGCGGCTGGAACACGGCGGGAATGATGAGCTCCTGCCCGACCTTGACCGTGCCGTCCTCGTCCAGGCCATTGGCAATCGCAATGTTCTCGAACGGGACGCCATACTGGAGGGCGATGGCAAACCCCGTCTCGCCCGCTTTGACAGTGTGCTTGCGCTGGCGCGGCACGACCAGCTTCTCGCCGACCAGCACATTGTAGGGGGGCGGGATGCCATTGGCCGCGGCAATGACCGGGGCCGGCACGCCGGTCTTGTTGGCGATGCCGCCGAGCGTATCGCCCGTCTGGACCTCATATTCGGTCGCCGTCCTGGGATTGTTCGCTGCCAGCAGCAGCGGCGCGGCGAGAAGGAGGAGAGCCGCGCGGCGCATCACTCGAACCTCTCGCCGATAACGGACAGCAGGGAGTGTTGGGTGAGGTCGAGCTGCAGGGGCGTCACGGACACAAATCCCTCGTCGATGGCTTCCAGGTCGGTCCCGTGATCGAGCGTATGTTCGATCGCGTAGAGACCGAACCAGTAATACTCCAGGCCGCGCGGGTCACGCCCCTTGACCACCGAACCACGCGAATAATCGTGGAAACCTTGCCGTACAGCGCGAATTCCGCGCACTTTATCGGCGGGGAGCGGCGGGAAATTGATGTTGATGAGCGTGCGATCGCCAAATGGCGCGTCGATCAATTTCCTGATCACGTCGGCGCCGTACGTGCGCGCGGCATCGAACAATTCATGCTCGGCATCGCGCTTGTAGACCTGGCTCAGCGCGATCGACTTGATCCCGCCCAGTGCGCCCTCCATCGCTGCCGAGGCAGTGCCCGAATAGGTGATGTCGTCGCCGAGATTGGCGCCGCGATTGACGCCGGAGAGGATCAAATCGGGCTGCTTGTCTTCCAGCACGGTGCGCAGCGCCAGCATCACGCTGTCGGTGGGTGTCCCGGTGACCGAATAACGCCGCTCGCCGAGCTGCCGCAGCCGCACCGGGTGGTGCAGCGTCAGCGAGTGGCCAGCGCCGGATTGTTCTTCTGCTGGAGCACAAACCCAGATTTCGTCCGACAATTCGCGCGCGATGTCCTCCAGCACTTCGAAGCCGGGGGCGTGGATGCCGTCGTCATTGGTGAGGAGGATGCGCATGATTTTGGACCTGCTCTCTCTATTCCGTTCGCCCTGAGCCTGTCGAAGGGCTGCTCTTTCTTACGTACGTTGCTCTCAAGGGAAGGACAGGGCTTCGACAAGCTCAGCCCGAACGGTTCAGGGGGTAGGTTCGAGCTTCATAGCGCCGCCCATATACGGGGCCAGCACCTCGGGCACCGCCACACTCCCATCCTCTTCCTGATAGTTCTCGATCACCGCCACCAGCGTGCGCCCCACGGCAAGGCCGGAGCCATTGAGCGTGTGCACGAAAGCAGTCTTCTTCTCGCCTTCGGGCCGATACCGCGCATTCATCCGCCGGGCCTGGAAATCGCCGGTGTTGGAGCACGAACTGATCTCGCGATAGGCGCCCTGGCCGGGCAGCCAGACTTCGAGATCGTAGGTCTTGCGCGCGCCGAAGCCCATATCGCCGGTACACAACAGCATCTTGCGATAGGGCAGGTCGAGCGCCTGCAGCACGCTTTCCGCCGCTTCGGTCATGCGCTCGTGCTCGGCGGCGCTGTTCTCGGGCCTGACGATGCTGACCAACTCGCATTTCTCGAACTGGTGCTGGCGAATGAAGCCGCGCGTGTCCTTGCCCGCCGCGCCCGCCTCGCTGCGGAAACACGGCGTCAGCGCAGTAAGCCGCATGGGGAGGGCGGCATCGTCGAGGATCTGGTCCATCACCGAAGCAGTCAGGCTGACTTCGGCGGTGGGGATGAGCCAGCGACCGTCGGTGGTCTGAAAGCTGTCTTCGGCAAATTTGGGCAGCTTGTCGGTGCCGTACATTGCCTCGTCCCGCACTAGCACGGGCGGCGCGCATTCGGCATAGCCGTATTCGCTCACCTGCCGGTCGAGCATGAACTGGCCGAGTGCGCGGTGCAGCCGCGCCATTCCGCCGCGCAGGAAAGTGAAGCGCGCGCCGGAAAGCCTGGCGCCGGTCTCGAAATCCATGCCGAGCGCGGGGCCGATGTCGGCATGCTCACGGGGTTCGAAGCTGAACTCGCGCTTGGTGCCCCAGGTGCCGACCTCGATATTGTCGCTTTCGTCTGCGCCGTCCGGCACGTCGTCGAGAGGGAGGTTGGGTATGACAGCGAGCGCGTTCTCTAGTCTCATTTTGAGCTCGCGATCCTCGTCTTCCAATCGCGGCAAGGTCTGCTTCAAATCGGCGACTTCGGCCTTCAGCGCTTCGGCCTTCTCGGTATTGCCCTGGCCCATCGCCTGGCCGATCGCCTTGGAGGCTTCGTTGCGGCGGCTCTGCGCCTCCTGCATCTTCGTCGTGACCGCGCGGCACTGCTCGTCGAGCGCGAGGATTTCGGCAGCCACCGGTTCGTGCCCGCGGCGGGCCAGCGCGGCATCGAAAGCTTCGGGATTGTCCCTGATCTGGCGAATATCGTGCATGGCGCTGCGCTATGCCGTTTCGCCTGCGCAAATGCCAGTGGCGATCTGCGCCGGTGCACGATCCGCCGCGCGGTCCGCTTGGGGAAGGGAACGTATCGCGCCCTTGCACGCTGTTTATGAGCGGCTATGCGAGGCACCGTTGCGCAAACCTGTGCGCGCAACTTTTTGAACGGGGGCGTTTTTCTTGGGCACTTCTTCCACCACTCCGCCCCGGCGCGCGCCCTTCATCGATATTGCCGACACACTGATCCGTGCAGGCCGCGCCCTGGGACGCGTGCGCCCGGCGCGGCTGGAGAAGCGGTATCTGCTCGATCATGCATCCGAGCAGACCGGGCTCGAGGATTTCGGCGATCCGTGGTTCCACGAGCCGTTCGATGTGCTGCTCAAGGCGGTCAACGAAGAAGCGCAACTCAATGCCGCGGGTGATTTTTCCGCCATGCTTTATTTCAACCAGGTGTTGATGCACCGGCTGCTGAGCGAATGGTGGTTCAAGCGTCACCCGGAAATCCTAGAACGCTCGGTCAAGCGGCCGGTGGTGATCGTCGGGCCGATGCGTTCGGGCACGACGCGGCTGCATCGCCTGCTCGCCAGCGACCGCCGCTTCAGCCACATGCGCAGCTTCGAGACCATCAGCCCGGTTCCGCGGCAGGATTTCGAGCAGGTGCTGGCGGGCGAGAAAGAGGATTTCCGCCCGGTGCTCGCCAAGCGCGTGATGCGGGTGGCGCGGCTGGCCAATCCGCGCACGCTCTCGATCCATCCGACCGGGCCTTACGAGCCGGAGGAAGAGCTCGGCCTGCTGGTCGCCAGCCTCTACGGCATGAAGCACGAGGCGCAGTGGCACGTACCGAGTTATGCCAAGTGGTGCGAAGCCGCCGATGCGACGCCGGCATACCGATATATGGCGGACCAGTTGCGACTGATCGGCTGGAGCCAGCAGGAAAGCTCGCTGCGGCCATGGATACTCAAGACCCCGCAGCACATGCTGGACCTGCCCGCGCTGCTCAACGTCTTCCCCGATGCGCGGTTGATCTTCACCCACCGCGATCCGCAACAGGTCGTCGGCAGCGCCGCCTCGCTCGCGTGGAACCAGACGATCATCTATTCCGACCATGCCGATGCCAACGCGATCGGACGCGAATGGCTGCGCAAGTCGCATTTGCAGGTCGAGCGCATGATGGCGGCGCGCGAGAGCATCCCCGCCGACCGCATGATCGATGTCCAGTATGACGACGTCGAGCGCGACTGGCGCGGGACGATGGAGCGGGTCTACGATTTCCTCGATCTCGACATGGAACCCGCGGTTCCCGGGATGGAGGACTATCTCGAACGCGCGAAAGACCTGAAGCGGCATCCGCACAAATACAGTCTGGAAATGTTCGGCCTCACTGCCGCCGAGGTACACGAGCGCATGGGCGACTACATCGCCCGCTTCGATGTACCGATGGAGAGGCCGACGGGGCAGGCGATCACGACCGCGGGTGCGCTGAGCGCACAATCCTGACGTTCGGTTTGGGAAAAAATGGTGGGCGCGGCAAGGATTGAACTTGCGACCCCACCCGTGTGAAAGATGGGTTCTAGGACACATGCGGAAGCATGCGGACGAAAATTATACTTGAAAAACAGCATCTTTCGTCTATGGTCATCCTCAAGCGTGCGCATAAGTTTTTCATACTTTTTTCATACTTTTTCGATTTGCGGCGCGGATGGAGGATGGCTTGCCGGACCTCAGCAAGATCGGATCGCGCGACAAATTGAAGCCGAGAGCGGACAAGGAGCCTTATTGGCAGCGCCTCCAAGCCGGCTGGTATGTCGGGTATAGGCCCTCCAAACTTGGAAGCCATGGAACCTGGTTCGCTCGCGCTTACGATGAGGATCTGCGGAAGTATCGCCGAAAGGCGCTCGGACGGTTTGGATCTCTCACTGGCAACGACGTATTTGCTGCGGCGAGGAAAGAAGCCGAGGCGTTTGCGGAACTCGTCGAGAGCGGAGGCATCCAAGTTGAGAAGCTTGAGACCGTGGCCGACGCATGTCGAGCCTATTTGAGCGAAAAGCCAGGCTCGATCGCAGAGGGCGTGTTTCGCCGCCATGTTTTCGGCGATCCACTCGCGCGGATCAAGCTCTCCAAGCTTCGGAGACGACACCTTCGCGACTGGCGAAAGCGCCTGGAAGATACTCCCGCATTGATCAGTCGAAGCAAGAAAGGCGAGAAACGAGTCAAGGTCCGTTCGGCTGCCACGATCAACCGAGATATGGTGCCGCTTCGCGCAGCGCTTTGGCGAATTTTACCGCCCGGCGCACCGAAGACAGACGCGGCGTGGCAAGAGGCGTTGAAGCCCATCAAAGGCGCCGATAGGAGGCGAGACCTCTATCTGGACAGGCAAGAACGTCGTCGGCTGCTTGCGGAGCTCGACGCCGATATTGAACCATTCGTGCGTGCACTGTGTTTGCTTCCGCTTCGGCCGGGTGCGTTGGCTGCGCTCAATGTGAGCAATTTTGAGAAACGGACGAGAACACTTACAATCGGGTCCGACAAGAACGGCGTGCCCCGACAGATATCGGTGCCGGAAAGCATCGCCAGCTTCTTGAGCGAGCAGTCCAAAAGCAAGCTGCCTTCTGCATGGTTGTTTACTCGTAGTGACGGCATCCCATGGTCGAAAGATATGTGGAAGGGTCCGATCAAGAAGGCTGTGGTAGCATCTGAGCTGCCTGCGCAAACATCAGCATACACTTTGCGCCACAGCGTGATAACCGACTTGGTTCGCGGTGGTCTTCCCATTCTTACGGTTGCGCAAATGGCGGATACTAGTGTCGCTATGATCGAACGCCACTATGGGCATCTTGTTCGAAACGACGCTGAGGAGGCCTTGGCGCAACTTGTGCTTTGATTGCCAAGCGACTCTCGACTAGCAGGCACCCAGCCAATCTACCCGCAGCCGATCAAGGCCGACGACAACACCCTCTGCGGTGACTTCAAACCCGAAGTCATCATTCGACGGCTCAAAGCCCTCGAGAACCCAGTGATCCCCTGCATCAGTTACAATTGCAGCTCCCCGAGGAAGGTGCTCGAGCCGTCCGCTGATCCTTTTCCGATTCGCATTCATGTCGAGCTGTATGCCATCCATCGCGCGATAACGCTCTTCACATATCCAGGTGTTTCTCGATTTTTCGGTATCCCGCCGGCTCGCGACACAGCGCCAGGGCCTGCGTTGTAAGCGGCCAGCGCGAGATGGATCGCGCCGAAGCGATCGAGCATCTGCTTCAGATACCGCGCGCCACCGTCGATGTTCTGAACCGGATCGTGGCGATTGCTGACACCAAGTTGCCTCGCGGTTCCCGGCATGAGTTGAGCGAGCCCCGCCGCGCCAGCCGGACTGATTGCCATGGGATTGAAGCGAGATTCTTGCCACACCAGAGCCAGGAGGAGGCGAGGGGGGAGCGAGTATCGCGCTTCTGCTTGCCGAATGAGTGGCTCGTACAGGGCTTCCTTGAAGCTTCGATCGATATGATCCGGTTCGCCATCTGGCTTGCCGAGATAGAACGCAGTTGGGTGGACACCGGGACCTTGGTCGCTTGTAACCTCAACCTTGCTAAGTTCATGGTCGAAAACCTGAAATTCCTGCGCGCAGGCAGATCCAGAGATCGCAATCGCAAAGGCACCGCACCCACAGGTCACCAAGGACATTCTCATCGCACTACCTTTCGCCTTGTTTCGACTCGTGCGAGAACATAAGTAGAACACTGAGGTGTAGGAAAGCGCCTTCTGCAGGTTCATTCGAGAGGAGAGGCGCTCGTTTGGACGGGGCTATTATGCGGCGATGGAGCCAGTATGCCTGTTTCGACTTCAACCCTCCCACGCTCCTCGCTCGAGGACACCGCCCGCAAGATCTGCGAAAGCCGAGGCGGCAAATGGTCCGGCACCAAGGGGATGGCTTGCTGCCCTGCGCATGACGACCGCACGCCGTCACTCGGTGTGTCGCTCGGCCAAAAGGCCATCCTATTCCATTGTTTCGCGGGGTGCGATCAGCAGAGCGTGCTGGCTGCTTTGGCGCGTGAAGGCTTCGAGGCTCCTGCGCTTTTCTCAGGGTCTACGACGACTGATCTTCCCGAGCCGACCAGAACGCGCACACCCTCGGCGGCAGCGCTGAGGATCTGGCGCGATGCACAGCCACTGCGTGCCAGTAAGGCAAAGGAATATCTTGAAGGTCGCGGCATCCTCGCCGCATCTCCGGCGCTTCGCTTTCACCCGCGAACGCCACTTGGCCCGAAAGGACGGTCCCGCTTTCTGCCTGCCATGATCGCGGCAGTCAGCCTCGATGAGGGCCCGATCGCCATCCACCGCACGTTCCTGTCTACCGAGGCTTCAGGCAAGGCCGCTTTCGAAAAGCCGAAACGCGCACTTGGCGCGCTCGGTGAAGCTGCTGTCCGCCTCTTCGATCCGGCTTCCGAAAAGCTCGGCCTCGCCGAGGGTATCGAGAGCGCGATGTCGGCCTATGCACTAACCGGCATCCCGGTCTGGGCTACCTTGGGCAATGAGCGTTTCGGCCTCGTGAGCGTGCCCGATAGCGTGACCGAACTCCACCTCTTCGTCGATCACGATGCTGGCGGCGAGCTGGCCGCGTCGCGTGGCCTGGCCGCTTATGCCCGCGAAGGGCGGACGATCCACGTTCGCAAGCCTTCCTCAATCGACACCGACTGGAACGATGAACTGACAGCATGGCTGCGCCGCAAAGCGGCACAGTAAGAGGAGAGAGGGCTTCTCGAATTCCTGATCCGGCAGAGGGCGAGTCCCGATGCCCCCATCAGGAGGACGAATTGCCATGTTTCAATCAGACCTGTTTCCCGCCGGCGGGCAGTTGCCGTCAACGCCCCTGGCCTATGCCATCGGCACCCGAGTTGCCGCGCTTCTTGCCTCGAGACGCCATCTAACCCGCGTCGACATTTCCGACCTGTTCGCCGAGGAAACCGGCGTCATGGATTGGGGAAGCGCCTGGACCATCGACGTCTACAACAACGCGGTCGAGATCGGCGCACTGCTCTGGCTTCGTGAAGCTTCGCGCATCGATCTGGCGACCAACGTTCATGAAGCAGAAGCGCGGTTCGACTGGCTCGAAGCAGCCTTGCCGCCCCGGCATGTGCGCAGCGAAGCACAGGTCGAATTGCAGCAGTTCTCGACCCCGCCGATGCTGGCCTGGCTCATGGCAAAGGCCGCAGCTGTCGGCGCGCACGACACACTCCTCGAACCATCAGCAGGCAATGGTGCGCTTGCCCTATGGGGCAGCGTCCAGAATGCCTCGTTGGTTCTCAACGAGATCGACCCGGCAAGACGAGACAGCCTGGGCCACATCTTCCCTTCGGCCACGATCACCGCGCAAGACGGGGAACTGATCGCCGACCTGCATCGCGGCCCTGTTCCGTCGGTCGTGTTGATGAACCCGCCATTCGCCCGCAGCCAGGAACGCGGAAAGGATGGTGAGACCGCCCTGCGTCACCTGCGCGGTGTGATCCGGGGTGTTGCCAATGGCGCGAGGATAGTCGCCATCATGCCCGATGGCTTCGCTGCTTCCACTTTCGCCAAGGCACATGACGAAGCGTCGCTGTTCCTCGACGTCCGGCTGCAGCAGATGTTTCGGCGGACTGGGACGGGGATCGCCGTTCGACTGGTCGTGTTCGACAAGACGCCGACTGCGGCTTCGCCCGCGATCACTGGAGATACTGCTGACCTGATCGCGCTCCACGAGCTTATCACTGCGCTTCCGCCCCGTGCGCAGACATCCGCCAACATCCATCGCCTGCCAGTCGGCAAGCCAGTGCGCCTCGTTTGCAAGACTTCGACCCAAAGCGCGCCGGTTCGGCCGGTGGCGCCGTTCGCCGCGACACCAGCAGCCAGCGCGAATGCGATCGACCTTGCCTATTTGGTCCTCGCCGACCCCGCGCCTGTGCCGGAACAGGCAGGCATCTACCTGCCTTACCGGCCCAGCCGCATCGCGTTTGAAGACGCGCCGGTTCATCCCACCCCGCTCGTGGAGTCGGTCGCGATGGGCTCGGTCGCGGCTCCGCAGCCGGAAGTGCGGCCACGTCTCCCCACCAACTGGCAGGCCGATGGCCTCTTATCCGAAGCTCAGTGCGAGACACTGGTCTACGCTGCCCAGGCATTCGCGCGCGACCTCCCGGGTCGCTTCAAGGTAAGCCAGGAAGGCACTGCGCTGGAACTGTCCGAGGATGGCCATTCCTACCGCCAGGGCTTCTTCCTTGGCGACGGGACCGGAGCGGGCAAAGGACGGCAGATCGCGGCGGTCATTATGGACCGTTGGCTCGCCGGCGAGCGTCGCCATGTCTGGATCACCAAGAACGAGGCGCTGCTTGAAGATGCACGCCGCGACTGGGAAGCGCTTGGCGGACTACCGCTCGATCTCCAGCCGCTCTCGCGCTGGAAGCTCGGCCAGCCCGTAACGATGTCCGAAGGCATCCTTTTCGTCACCTACCCGACGCTGCGCTCGGGGCGCGCAGAGGATACGCGGCTCGACCAGATCCTTGCCTGGGCGGGCGAGGGTTTCGACGGCGTGATCGCTTTCGACGAAGCCCATGCGATGGCCAACGCGCTCGTGAGCTCTTCAATCCGCGGCAAGGTTAAAGGATCCGAACAGGGTATGGCGGGCCTCAGGCTGCAGAACCATCTCCCGCGCGCCCGGGTGCTCTATGCGTCTGCCACTGGCGCTTCGGATATCGCCAACCTTGGCTACACCTCACGGCTTGGCCTTTGGGGACCCGAGACCGCATTCCCGACCCACGAAGCATTCATGACCGAGATCCGCGCCGGCGGCGTCGCGGCGATGGAGCTTGTCGCCCGTGACCTCAAGGCGCAGGGTCTCTATCTCGCCCGTGCGCTGTCCTTCGCCGGGGTCGAGTACGAAATCCTCGAGCACAGCCTGACCGAAGCGCAGGTGCGGATCTACGACGCCTATGCCGAGGCCTGGGCGATCATTCACCGCAACCTCGAAGCTGCGCTCGAAGCAACCCGCGTGATCGACGAGGACAGCGGCGATACGCTCAATCGCAACGCCAAAGCGGCAGCACTGTCGATCTTCGAGGGCACCAAGCAGCGCTTCTTTTCCCAGCTCCTGCTTTCGATGAAATTGCCGAGCCTGATCCCCGCGATGGAAGCAGCGCTTGGCGAAGAGCATTCTGTTGTCGTGCAGCTGGTCTCGACCGCCGAGGCCATGCTCGACCGGCGCTTTGCCGACCTTACCGTGGAAGAACGCGAAGCTCTCGATATCGATCTGTCCCCGCGTGAATACGTCATCGACTACCTTACAAAGAGCTTCCCGGTACGATTGATGCAGGTCTTCGCCGACGAGGACGGCAATCTTCGCTCCGAGGCGATGAGCGACGGAGAGGGCAATCCCGTTTTCTGCCCGCGCGCCATTGCTGCGCGCGATGCGCTGATCGAACAACTTTGCGCACTGCCGCCCATCGCCACTGCGCTCGATGCGATTATCGAACATTTCGGAACCGACGCCGTGGCGGAGGTCACGGGCCGGACCCGCAGGCTTGTCCTGGGCCGCGATGGTGAGCAGCGCCTCGAACGGCGTAGCCCCAGCGCCAATGTCGCCGAAGCCCAAAGCTTCATGGAAGGGACCAAGCGCATCCTGATCTTCTCGGATGCGGGCGGCACGGGGCGTTCCTATCATGCCGACTTGGGCGCCAGGAACCAGCAGCGCCGGGTTCACTTCCTGCTTGAACCGGGATGGCGCGCCGACAACGCCATCCAGGGTCTTGGTCGCACGAACCGCACCAATCAGGCCTCGGCCCCGCTGTTCCGCCCGGTCACCACAGATGTGAAGGGCGAGCGCCGGTTCATCTCGACTATTGCGCGAAGGCTCGACGCTTTGGGCGCGCTTACGCGCGGCCAGCGCCAGACGGGCGGACAGAACCTGTTCGACCCGGCAGACAATCTTGAAAGCGACTATGCGCGCGACGCGCTCAGCCGCTGGTTCCAGCTGCTCTATGACGGCAAGCTTGAAGCCACCACCTTTGGCAACTTCGTCGAGCGCACCGGCCTCCGGCTCGAAAACCCCGATGGCGGGCTGACCGACAATCTCCCCACGATCCAGCGCTGGCTCAACCGCATCCTAGCGCTGCCGATTGCGCTCCAGAACGCCATATTCGATGAATATCTCGGTCTCGTCGAAGCGCGGATCGAAGCTGCGCGTGAAGCCGGAACGCTCGATCAGGGACTGGAGACCGTGAGGGTCGATCGCTTCACGGCCCTCGCCGATGAGCTCCTGCGCACAGACCCCGTGACCGGTGCCGAGACCCGTCTCGTCTCGCTCGAAGTGACGAGGCACCTTCGACCTTTACGGTTGCAGCGCCTGGTGCGGATGCACGAGATTGGCAGCCCGCACGCGATCCCGATGCGCAATGCGCGCTCGGGCAAGGTCGCACTGTCGGTTCCGGCCCGGCGTCTCATCGCCGACGACGGGGCCGTGATCGAACGTCGGCGCCTGCTCCGGCCGCTCAAGTCCGCAAACTGGACGCTTGAGGCACTCGCTGAAAGCCATTGGGAAGAAATTTTCGTCACTGCGTTCACCAGCGCCTGGCGGGTCGAGGAAGTGGAAGCGGCCAAGTCACCGGTGACCGAGCGCGTTCATCTTGCCACCGGTCTACTGCTTCCGGTCTGGAAGCGCCTGCCTGGCGATCATGTCCGCGTCACCCGGCTTGTTGCTGAGGACGGCCAGTCCATCATCGGCCGCGAAGTGCTCGATATCGATCTCGCCGCAATCGCCGAGACCTTTGGTCTTTCCGGAGTTGCCGGACCATCGGCTGAGCAGATCGGCGAGCTCGTCATCGCCAGCGGCAAGCCGCTGGGCCTTGCGAGCCACGATTCCCTCACCGTGAAGCGCTCGCTGGTCGGCGGCGAACAGCGCCTTGAACTGACCGGTTTCTCGCCGGATCGCCTCGACTGGTACAAGGGCAAGGGCTGCTTCACCGAGATCATCCGTTACCGCACGCGGCTGTTCGTGCCAATCTCCGCAGCCTCGTCCGTTCTTCCCGCGCTTGCCGCCTGATCCCTCGGGCAGACCCCAATCTCAGAATGAGAGTGGAGGGAGCCCTTTGGGCTTGTGGGCCTCGTGATCCTCACCTGCGCCTTCATTCCATCAGGAGAACACCCATGATCCAGTCGATCCCCTTGAAGAAGCTCGTTCCCAGCCCGCGCAACGTTCGCAAGTCTAGCGACGTGCTGGCCGACCTCCAGCTGCGGGCAGACATTGCCGCGCGCGGCCTGTTGCAGAACCTCGTCGTGCGCAAAGGAAAGCGCGGCAAGTTCGAGGTCGAGGCCGGCGGTCGTCGGCTCGCCGCGCTGCAGGCGCTGGCCGACGAGGGCACCTTGTCCGAAAACCACGAGGTCACCTGCCTCGTCATCGAAGGCGAGGAAAGCGAAGTGCGCGAAGCCAGTCTTGCCGAGAACTTCCAGCGCCTCGCGATGAACCCGGCCGACGAGGCGCAGGCCTTCGCCTCCATCATCGAGGCGGGGGCTACCACCGAAGACGTGGCGCGCCGCTTCGGCCTCACCGTCCGGTTCGTCGAAGGGCGCCTGCGTTTGGCAAGTCTCGCGCCTTGCGTCTTCGAAGCACTCGCCGAAGGCACGATCACGCTCGACATGGCCAAGGCCTACGGCGCGATCTCCGACGTGGAGCGCCAGGCGCATGTCTATGCCGAGCTGCAGGACGCCTGGTACCAGATCACGCCCGACACGATCCGCCGTATGGTCCTCGATGCCACAGTACGCGGTTCGGATCCACGCGCTGTCCTCGTCGGACGCGATGCCTACCTCGCTGCAGGTGGCCGGATCGAGCGCGAACTGTTCGACGATGATGCCAGCGAGAGCTGGATCGATGTCGCGCTGCTCGAAGATCTCGCGCACAAGGCCATGGATGAAGCCGCCGAAAAGGCCGCGCTCGAACATGGCCTTGCTTGGGTGCGCCCGACGCTTGGTAACTACGTCAGCCATGACCTCGTCGAAGGTCTCGGCCGTCTGCCATGCGAGCCTGCGCCGATGACCGAACAGGAAGCGAAGGAGCTCGGCGAGCTTGAGGCCGACTACGATCGCGTCGCCGCCGTGCTCGAAGACGAAGACAGCGACGAGGACGAGGTCGCCAAGGCCGAACAGGAACTCGTGGTGATCGACCGCGCCATGCGCGCGCTCAATGACCGGCCGCCGGTACTCGCCGACGAACTGAAATCCGAAGCCGGCGCCTTCCTCGTCCTCTCGCGCAATGGCGAGCCGACATTGGTCCCACAGTACTACACCGAGACCGAAGTCACCGCTGACGAAGGCGTGGTCGAGCCCATTGAAGAGAGCGGTGCGGCGAAGCCCAAGGGAAGCTCGTTGTCGCAGCGCCTACTCGACGAGCTTGCGATGCAACGCCGCGATATCCTGGCGATCCATCTCGCCAACGATCCGGCACTGGCGCTCGACTTCATGGTCTTCACACTTGCAGATGCCGATGGGCATGACTGGCGCGCCAGGAAGGCGTCGACGCTTGTCGGGTCTGTCGCGTCCGGCCCGGTCACCGGATTTGAGGCCAAAGATGCACCGGCGAGTGCGGCGCTGGCCGAGTTTGCGGGATCGCTCGACGAAAGCTGGCGTGCTGGCGAAAGCGATGTCGAGCGGTTTGCGAGGTTCCGGGCACTGTCTGACGAAGTGCGCTCGGCCTGGCTCGGCCATGTCGTCTCGCGCACTCTGATTGCGAGCCTGGCCTGCGAAAGCGAGCGCTCGGTGCCGATGCACGAGGCGCTGGGCTCCCTCCTTGAAATCCAGACCGCGCATTGGTGGCGGCCAACGGCGGCGAACTACTTCGACCGGGTGGCTAAGGCCCGCACGCTCGAAGCGCTCGATGCTGCGGGCGGTCCGGAGCTGGTCAGTCGCTACGCTGCCTCCAAGAAGGCCGAATTGGCGAGCGCAGCCGAACGCATTTTCTCTGGCAACTTCATCGGCGAGGCCGAGGTCAAGGAACGGTCACAAGCCTGGGTTCCTTCGATCATGCGGTTCAACGATGCTGACGTTCCTGCCGATCTCGAGGAAAATGCGTCGATTGACAACGAGGCCGACGAAACGATCAGCGGCGACGCGACTGACGAGATTGCCGAGCAGGCTGCCTGACCCCTCCTGACAGGCCCAGGTCACTCGGCGGGCGGTCCGTCCCAATCGGGACGGGCCGCCTTTTCGCGTTTTCGCAGAATATCGCCTGCCTCAGAGGCGGAGAGGGGAGGGTGCTTTGCTCTTCCTGAACCGGGACATGCCCGTCCCGGCAATCAGGAGAACTCCCATGACCAAGTCCCGCCGCGCTGCTTCAGTTTCGCCTGCCCAGCGCATTACCGCCGCCATCATCGAGAAGCTCGAGCATGGCACCAAGCCCTGGGTCAAGCCGTGGCGCGGTGTGCCGGTTTCACGTCCGTTGCGCTCCTGCGGAACGCCCTATCGCGGCATGAACACCTTCTGGTTGTGGATGGTGGCTGATGGCTGTGGCTACACTTCGCCGTACTGGATGACATACCGCCAGTGTCAGGCGCTTGGTGGACAGGTCCGCAAGGGCGAGAAGTCGACCATCGCGATTTTCTACAAGAGCTACACCAAGGAAGTCGAGAACGCCGCAGGCGAGGCCGATACCGAAAACCGGCGCGTGCTCAAGGCCTATGCCGTGTTCAACGCTGACCAGTGCGACGGCCTCCCCGACTTCTACCATCCCAAGCCACTCGTCGCCGCGCTTGAACCCGAAGGGCGCGAAGACCGGCTTGATGCCTTCTTCGCGCGTGTCGGCGCGGACCTGCGGCATCATGGTGCGCAGGCCTATTACGAACCGCTGCGCGACCGGGTCACCATGCCGCCAGCCGAACTCTTCGAAGCCTACGACCACTACTATGCGACACTCGCGCACGAGCTGTCGCATTGGACGGGGCATTCTTCGCGGCTCGACCGCGATCTCAAGAACCGCTTCGGCAGCGACGCCTATGCTGCCGAGGAATTGATCGCCGAACTGTCCTCGGCCATCCTCGGGGCCGAACTGGGTCTTCCGGTCACCCACCTCGACCATCACGCCAGCTACATCGCGTCCTGGCTCAAGATCCTCAAATCGGACGAGCGCGCGATCCTGACCGCTGCGGCCAAGGCCGAGGAAGCGGCCAGCCTGTTGCTTGACCTTGGTGGTCACCAATCCGGCGAAAGCGAACCCAACATCGATCTCGCTGATGCAGCCTGAGGAGAGGTGAAATGGGACGTTCCGTCAGCTATCCGACCGGCTCCGTGGTGGCCTTTCGCCTGCTTGATGACGGCGAAGACGAAGATGTCGACTGGGCCTACGAGTGCCTCGTCGACGAGATCATCGATACTGCGAAGGCGGCCTTTCCTTCCTTTCTGCGCTTCGATGGATGGCGTGGCCGCGAGGACCGTATCCTCCTGCGCAATGCCTATGCCGATTGCGGCATATCGACCTGGTGCGGGCTCGCCGCGATCTGGCTCGCCGAGCGCGACGATGCCCGGTACTGGGAGGCCGATGTATACAACCCACGGACGGCGAGGGCTCGACACTGGCTTGGCCAGGTCTCGGGAAGGTTCCTCGACCTGTTTGGCGAGCTGCGCATGATCGGGCGGTTCTCGAATGGCGAAGCGATCTTTGAACGAGAACGGCCTTGCAATTGAGTGATATTGATATATATCGTGCAATTGAAAGGATGAGTTATGGCAACGCAGCCGCTTGAGCCGCAGATCGATGACGGCAAGGTCCTCACCTCGGCAGTCTCGAAGATTGCCGGGTTCTGGGGTTTCACCAACGCCAAGCTTGGAACAATCCTAGGATTGTCCGAAGCGACCGCTTCGCGGTTGCGCTCCGGGAAGGCCGAGCTCGACCCGACTTCGAAGTCCTTTGAAGCGGGCCAGTTCCTGCTGCGACTGTTCCGTTCGCTCGACGCACTGCTCGGAAGCGATGACCTCTCTGCGCGCGCCTGGCTCACCACGCCCAATCTCGATCTCGAGGCCCGGCCGATCGACCTGATCGACAGCTTCAGGGGTCTGATTACCGTGTGCGACTATGTGGACGCCCACCGCGCTCGCGTCTGAGTTTCGCCGCTACCGTCGCACTGTGTGGCGCGTGGTTGAAGCGCAGCATCGGATCTCGACCAACCGTCTGGCGTCGAGCCTCGCCGAACAACAGCGGCTCGAGGAACTGGCCGACGCCGCCAAACCCGATCTTCCCAAGGCAGCACGCGGGTTGCATTACCTCCTCGCTTCCCCTTTCCGCTATGGCCACACGGTGGCCAGCCGGTTCCGCCGTCCGAACGAGCGTCCCGGGATCTTCTACGCCAGCGAAGCCGAGCGCACCGCGATTGCCGAGACCGCTTACTGGCGGCTCAAATTTGTCAGCCGTTCGCCCGGATTTGTGCCCGGTAACCGGACAAGCGAGCATTTGAGCTTCTCGGTGCCGGTGTCGCTTACCCGGCTGACCGATACGACCCGGCCGCCGCTCGTTGCTGATCGTCAGCGCTGGCTGGACCCTGACGACTATTCGGCATGCCAGGACCTTGCCGCACAGGTGCGCGAGGCCGGAGGGCAGGGCATTCGCGCTGCTTCCGTACGCGACCCTGATGGCATGAATCTCGCGCTGCTCGATCCGGCATGTTTCGCCAAATCGGAGCCGGATTACGGACGGGGCTGGCATCTGCGCCATGAGGCGGGCCGGTTGACGGCGATCGCAGCCTTTCCGCATGATGAGGTGCTGACCTTCAGTCCTGAACAGTTCGGGCTCGCATAGTTCACAGCCTATCTCCCACACCTCAGCTGGCGCCCGCGCGCCCGTCATTGGCTTAGGCCTGTTCGCTGATCCGTGGTGCCCTGTGGACCGGACAGGGCTCGCCGCAACCCGCGCAAGGCTGCGGCCCGTGTGGCCCGCGCCAGCCTTGCCTTGCGAGGTTTCCCGCTCACGCGGTGCGGCGATCCCTTTCGCGCGGTCCTTGAGGGGCACGGCGAACAGGTCTCACGCAAATCCTTGCCTTGAGGCTTGCCGCCAAGCTCAAGGAGGATTTTCGATATGTATGACAGCTTCGCTTCCCAGCTTGCCGACCTCGACCTGACAGGCTTCACTATCGCTCCGGCACCTTTCGATGCAACTGACTTCCCGTCCGAGGATGCCACGGCGCAGACACTTGGTGCCGTCTGGTCCGATCTCTTCGCGCTCTTTGCCGATACCGCGCTCGAAGCCGACAGCGAAGACATCGCCTGGGGGCTGGTCAATCTGTTCCACCGCGCTGCCAGCCGCAAATCGGCCCAGCTTGACCGTGCATCTGACGAGATCCGGGTCCTGCTCGCGTCCGCCGATGGCTCGGAAATTCATTCCTCCAATCTCGAGGAACAGACCGCGCGCGCCCAGGCCGCCGAAGCGAGCATGCAGGCATTCGAGCAGATGCGCGAAATTGCGGCTTCCCTCTATCGCGACGAAACCGGTTCTTCGTGGAAGCCCGTTTCCGGATCCCGTGCGAGCCATGCAAAGTCGCTGACATCTGCCGTGATCGATGCGCGCGATTTCCTGCGGGCACGGGCCGAACGGCGTCAGGCAGCGCATATGCCTGAAGGAACGCCGGTGATCTTTACCGGCGGTCGCAGCCGCTTCGAGACCACTGAAGACGCCAAGGCCTATGCATCGAACATATGGGCCACGCTCGACAAGGTTCGCGCCAATGTTCCAGATCTTGTCCTCGTCCATGGCGGTGACAGCAAGGGTGCCGACAGGCTCGCTGCGTCATGGGCCGAACGGCATGAGGTTCAGCAGCTCACTTTCTCACTCGATCGCCGACTGGGGGCCCGTGCCGGGTTCAAACGCAACGAGCAGATGCTCTCGCTTAATCCCCGCTACGTCGTGGCCTTTCCCGGCAATGGTGTCACCGAGCGCCTGGTGATCGACGCCAAGAAGCAGCGGATTACCGTGGTCGATCGTCGCGGGCCAGTGGGCGTAAAGCCGGTTCATGCTCAGGCCCGTTGACCCTCCAGCCATCTTCCATGCTGCCGGATTTTGCGCAATTATTCCGGAGCCCCGCAGCATGGACCCTTCGCTTACTGATATGTGCGAATGGGCAGGTCGTTGATCCAGTTTTCAACCTCGGCCACGCGCCAGCGAATTCGTCCGGAACCGATATCGACCGGGTTTGGAAACGTGCCCTTTTTGATGCGCCGCCAGATGGTCGCCCGGCTGCGAATTCCTGTGAGACGCATGACGTCCTGGCAGGAAAGAAGTTCGGATTGTTGCATGTCATTGTCCTTTGCTTGGATTGCCCATCGGCGACACCGTCTCGCCTTTTTGACCGGATGAACCGCTGACATTCTCCATAAGCGATTGCTTCTCATGGTGATTTCAGCCGCGAGCCATCTCCCGAAAGTGTGTCGGCGCCGTCGATGCTCTGGTGCCTAAACCCCTGCATTGGGTGTAGGAAAGAACAAAAAACGAACAAATATCGTTTGGGGGCACCACACCCGATCAGTGGACAGAGGAGAGGGGACATCCTGGGGGCGCGCATCGGTTCGAGCGGTTCGAACGAGCGCCATTCATCAGGAGGTTTCGATGACCGATATGACCAGCATGATCGCGGATTTTGCGTCTCGCCAGGAAGAGCGCCACGAGAAGCGCAAGTTGAAACTCGATCATCTCAAGGCCGTGACGCTTGCTGCCTTGCGCACGGCCGAAATCGCAAGCGTTGAGATCACCTTCGATGGTTACGGTGACAGCGGTTCGATCGACGACATCACCTGTCTTTCTGCCGACGCCAGCATTGCCGATTGCCCTGAGGTACAGGTTGCCGCGCCTGACGGCGGAGAGAGTGAAACCGAGCCGCCCAGGACCATCCCGCTCTCAGATGCCTTGGAAGAGATCGGTTGTATCGCGCTCGAACTGCATCATCCCGGTTGGGAGATCAACGAAGGTTCAGCCGGAGCGCTCGAGATCGATGTCGCGGCCGGGACTTTCATCCTCGAATGCCGCACCCGTTTCATCGATTACGATGAGCAGGTCACCAAGATCTAAGGAGAAAGATCATGGCCCATTGCTATTACCATGCGCTCTCCTCGGTCCGGAAATGGGGCGGAGTGGTCGAGGATTACCTCGATCTCCACCAGTGGTTCGACCAGTCGAAAAGCATACTTGCCGATCCGCGTCACAGAGCCCTGCGGCATCATGCCGAAGGGATTTTCATGCTCGAAAATCTGTTCGGTGCGACCCTCATCAACGCCGATGGAAAGACCGTTCCCACACGTCTCGTGGGCGAACAGCATGTGATCGAGGACCTCGGGCTCATTCCATCCTTTGCGGACTGGGCGCGGTTGATCCAGCCGGAGCGCTGGATGCTCAAGGGGCACCCTGTCGACACGGCGCCTCTCGATGCTTCGCCGACCGCAGTTGGGGTCGACATCCCGCCCCGCTTTCCTGCTTCAGACGAAACAATCCGGGTCGCGATTTGAGCATCATCTGACGCGGGACGGCTTCGTGCCAGACAAAAAATGGGCGGCCCCAAGGGAGCCGCCCATAAGGAGAGAACTCGTCGCTTCGCTTCGAGCCCTTCGGGTCGCGAATCGTCCTTACCACCAATTTGTGACGGGTCGATTGTAGCAAAGCGACGGGAAGCAATAGTCCGGCTTGCATTGAAACTGTTCCCGCAAGTCAAGCCCCGACAAGGTTTCCCGGTTCTGTACCCTCGCAGAGCCTGATTGCGCGATTGATTGTGTCCTCGTGCTTTACCATTTCTGTCCCATTCACCCGCCGCTATGGGCATCAACCATGCAACTTGACGATCTGCTGCAGCGCTACTTTGCCACCACCGACCTCTCCGGGGTTGCCCCTGACACGTTGTCAGCCGGCATCGAGCATTGCCGGGTCGATCTCGGCCTCGAGGAGGACCGGGGCAAGCGCTTTGCACTGTGGTCATTCCTGCACATGTTCGGGTCCGCACCCGATCTCGACGTGGCGTTCGAAAGCGAGGAAGACCGGGAAGCAGCTCGCAACTTCATGGATCTCCTGGCGGCGTCGGAGGGCGATGAGGCAGGCTGATTGCAGCGGGGTCTTGGCACCTTCAGACCCGCACCCGATACCCATCCGGCTTTTGTCGCGAACAGTCCTGAATCAGGTCAGCTGAGGACGGCAACCCGTTCCTTTCCGGCCGTGTTGGCAGCTGCGCTGCCTGCCCGCACCACCCGTCATGAACAGGTTTCCCTTCGGCCCTTCAGGCCTGCGGTGCAGTCCTCCCATGCCCTGATTCTTCTGGATGTTCGCAAGCCGGAGATGGTCTCCGGTTTGAGGAACTGAAGGACAATCACCATGACCAATATCGCAATTCTCACCGGCCGCATCTCCCGCGATCCGGACACCCGCGAGACCAAGGGTGGCACAAATGTCACCGGGATCACCGTCGTCACCGATCGCCCCGCACGCGACAAGGACGGCAAGACCTACAAGGATGAGAACGGCTACACCGCCAAGGAAAGCGAGTTCCACCGGGTGACCTGCTTCAACGGCCTCGCCAAGACCGTCGGGCAGTACTGCTCCAAGGGCCAGCTGGTATCGGTCCAGGGCCGCATCCACTACACCCAGTGGGAGGACAAGGACGGGGTCACGCGCTACGGCACCGAAATCCTCGCCGACAAGGTCGACTTCCTTTCTCGCGGCAACGGCTCCGGCGAAGAAGGCGACAACACCGACGCTCCCGAGATCGACTGACCTCTCCCGTCGATCTCCATCCGAAAGGGGTCCTGTCCCAGCGGACAGGGCCCCTTTCTCATGTTTATTCCGATGGCGTCTGCCCGGATCGGGAAGACGACGGCGCAGACGAAACGAGCTTTCGCAGAGCCCCCTCTTCCCCGAGCTTGCCCAACTCGGCGGCGACCCTGGACAATCCCTTCTTCGAGAAAGCCTCGAGACCTGTTCCGAGGATCACGCGACCAAGTTCAAGCGCGGCCTGCTCTTCGAGTTGCTGTTTACGCTGGTCGAGGGCTGCCTGGTCGGCTTCGAGCTTTCTAAGGGCGGCAACGGCGCTGCGGTTCGATGGCATTGGAGTTCATCCTTACTCCCCCTTTGCGTTCCTCCCGCGGGTTCAAATGGAACAGGCAAGGCCCTGTAGGAAAGTCCTTTTGCAGGTGACTGGCACGGGCGCTCTTCATCGGGCGGGGGGAGGGGCCTGGCTCACGGACTTTCAAGGGTGACGGGCCCGGCACCGGCGCGTCAAGGACGGCGGGGCCCCACCATTTTGCCTCCCCTGCGCTCGCGCTTCGGTCCAACAAAATCGTTGCCCCCACCGCCGCTTCGCGGTCGCCCGTGCGGGGCGATCCCTGACCCGCCGGCACCGCGCCCATCCGCCTTCCTCGTGTCGTCTCACCGACAGACATCAGGAGGAAATCATGACTACACTTGGCAATCTTGAATCAGGCTCGAACAGCTACTTCGAAGCACTCGCCACTGCCGAACGGCGGGCCTTGCACAGCTTCTTCGACCAGCACGTCGTGGAAGACGACGATCTCGGATACTTCGCTCTCGACGAGGGCGACTACAACGCCTTGCCGGCACATCTGGCGAGCCGGGTGGTTCATACTGTGCACGGCGGCATGCTCGACGAATTCTGACGACCAAGCGAGGGCAGGAGCCGGTTACGGTTCCTGCCCTATTTTCATGGTCGCCGGTGGAAGAGTTGGGGCGAAAAGCGGAGCGGGACTTATGACGCGCTCGATCCCGCACCGCCTGCAGCGGTGCTCCTGCGGGCGCGGCGTTCTTGTCCGTGGGTCCCGCACGCACTCCCTCTCGGCACCGGGTCGTAGCGGCGCGAGGCTGGCGGAACCGACAGCCCCCGGTCCCTGGCCTCGCACGCGCTCCTTTGCCGACGCCTTGCCGGGGGTGCGGTTCTCGTCTCGAGGTAGATTTGTCATTGTGCCCTTGGAACGAAAACCGACCGGTCTTCGATTGCTCACGCATCGATCGGTAGGGCAGACAGTACCCCCCGAAAAGCAAAACGCCATGGTTTCCGGAAACAGTCGCGCATTGGGGAACAAAACAAGCACACCGTACGCAGCGGTAGCTGCATGGAATGGCAAAAAGGCACGAAGAAACAGAAGCATCGCAAGTCCGAAAGACTGAGCAATCAGGTGGTAGCCAAGGCACAGCAGTATCCCGCCGCAGGCAGTCCCATCGTCTCAAACTGACCGGCTATGTTGCGCGGCGAAAGTCTCTTCCGGTCGGCATCACATGGGATACAGAGCTTCCCGGCTTCGGACTTCGCAAGCGCAAGTCGGGACATCTCACGTGGATCGTAAAGCACAGGCCGCGAGGCGTGCAGCGAATGGTGACGCTGGGAAGCGCGGGAGTGGCGGCAGGTGCGTTAGGCGCTCCCGCCGCGCGCGCTGCCGCGCGCAGATTGCTCATCAAGGCGACACTTGCCGATCTGCCTACTGCTCCAGAGAAGCTTAAGGCTCCACTCTTTGCAGAATTCGCGGAGGAGTTCTGGCTCGACTATTCACCGCATTGGAAGCCTTCCACGCGCGATGCATCTCGGGCTTACATCGACAAACGGCTGATACCACGGTTTGGGGCACTCTCGGTCGATGCGATTGAACGGGCCGACATCAATCGCTGGCGAGACAGCATGGCTGACGTGGGAGGAGCCTTTAATCGCAGCATCCCGGTCCTGTCGGTTATGATGCAATATGCCGAGAAGCTCGGCTATCGCGAGAAGAACACCAACCCGTGTCGCGGTGTCTCTCGTTTCAAGCGGGACCTGCCGGAACGCTATCTGTCGGCCGATGAATATCGAAGGCTCGGCAAGGTGCTGGCAGAGCACAATGGTGCCAATGCGTTCGTGGTCCCAGCTTTGCTGTTGCTGATCTATACCGGTGCACGGGTTTCAGAGATTGCGACCCTGCGCTGGCGCTATGTCGAGTTGCCCCGCCTTGCGTTGCCTGATAGCAAGACGGGGCCGAAGACGATCTACCTCAACCCGCAGGCAATCGCTGTGCTCGATGGGCTGCAACGGCGCGGAGACGATCAGCTCGTGTTCCCGGCAATGTATCGCGAGGTGCCGATCAACCTAGGCCAGCACTGGGAGAAGATCAGGCGCAAGGCAGCCTTGCCCGATGTGCGCCTGCATGATCTCCGCCACAGCTTTGCTTCGGTGGCCATAGCGAAAGGCATACCGCTTGCGACCATCGGCAAGCTACTCGGCCATGCGCTTCCTGAAACGACGGCACGATACGCGCACCTTGCTGACGAGGTGATTTCGGAAAGCGCTGACCGCATCTGTTCCAGCCTCGCAAGCTCAATGGGGATGACCGCATGACCAGCTATGATCTCAAGCGTATCCTTGCCGAGGAGCTGGCGCGCATCGTTCCGGGCGATGCCGGAAAGCGCCGCACGAAATTCGATTACGTCCTTCCCGGATTTGGCGAGCGCATCCACCCGTCCGGCAGGAAGAGCTACGTTCTTCAGCGCACAATGGGCGGCAAGCAGAGGCTCATCACCATAGGCGATGCGGCTATCCTAACCGAGCGGATCGCCAAGGATGTTGCGCGTCGCCTCATCTTGAGGATCGAACTGGGCCAGAACCCGGCAGACAGGAAACAACGCGGCAAGAAGACGCCGACCTATGCTGCCTTTCTTCGGCACTATTGGGAGGTTGCAGCTCCGGCCTGGAAGCCATCCACCCTTGAGATACATGACATCTACCGTCGAACGCACTTGGAACATGCATTCGCCGGAAAGTTCATCGACGAGATCAGCCATGCTGATGCTGTGCGCTGGCATGCAATGTTAACACGCACGGCAGGACCGGGCGCTGCAAACCGCGCTATGGAAATCCTAAAGGCGATGTTCGGCAAGGCGGAGGCATGGGGCTATCTCCCAGAGCACTCAAACCCCTTTCGTGGCGTCAAGCGCAACAAGGGGCGGAAGATCGAACGCTTTCTGAGCCAAGCCGAGATGGCCCGTCTTGGAGAAGCCTTGTCACAGCATCGAGCCGACAAACCCAATGAGGTGGCGGTCATTTCGCTTCTCGCTTTGACTGGATGTCGGCGCGGTGAAATTCTCAATCTCACTTGGGGCGAGGTTCAGGGGCGCAAGCTTAAGCTGACCGATACAAAGACTGGGCCACGTGTCATATGGCTTGGTAAAGAGGCGAGGGCAGTGATTGATCGCTTGCCGCGCAGAAGGGGCCATGAGCGCGTCTTCCAGTTCGATGTGCTGCCCGTCTCTGCAATCGATTGGTTCTGGCGCATGCTGAGGGTGGAAGCGGGCATCGAGGATTTGAGATTGCACGACCTTCGGCACAACTATGCTAGCCTAGCTGCGCGTTCAGCCGAGACCCTTCCGATGATCGGCGAACTGCTTGGTCATCGAGATGTCGGCACCACGGCACGGTACGCACATTTCGATGATCGCAGTTCTCTTATCGCGACACGCCACGTCGGCAAGATCATCGAGCACAATCTCACACCAAAAAGAGATTGAACTAGGTTTGGTCGAAGACACGTTTTCCCATGCTAATGCGCTCTTCCGTTGCATAGCCGTGGCAGCGATAAAACTCGCTGACAGCGTCATTATCGGCCCTGATTTGCAGATTTATTTTCTTGCACCCCATCTGAAGGAGCTTTCTCTCAGCCGCTTTCAAAAGTCGTGATCCAATACCACGACGCTGATGAGATGGTTCGACGGCGATCGTATACAGCCAACCTCTGTGACCGTCGTAACCCGCCATGGCGGTTCCAACGATATTACCTTTAACCTCGGCGACCAAAAACAGTTCTGGCTGTACCCTCAGCTTCTCTGGAATTGCATTCTCGGCATGGTTCCAAGGAGGATCGCCTGGAAAAACTTTCGCCCAAAGTTTCTCCACCTCTGAGAAATGTCTCGATTGATAAACGAGAATATCAACCATTGGCAGCAATGAAGGATCGTTCTTTGTCGGACAGCCCATAAGCGGATGCCACAAGTTCCCATACCTTGTCTCTCAAAATGGTTTGCTTGAGCCGAAGTCGCCGCTTGTCGGACTCAAGCTTTGCCGCGACTTCCTCGCTATTCACCGCCGTCAGATCCGAAACCAATCCGGCAATCTTTGCCGAACTTGGAATCATGGGAAATTCCTCCAACTGCTTTTTGGTGTACCACGGATGCAGCTTGTCATAGATGGCGTACTTCGTTCGCAGATACCATGCACCCAGCGGACTTGTGAGCACGCCAAGCGCTGTCATCAGGGCTTCCGTGTCGTCGCTCTTACTAATAGCTATGTATAAAGCCTGATCGATCGCGGCAGGTTCTTCGATGAAAGCGGCGGAAAGAATGGGACCTAGGGTCTTCCTAAAAACGGCCTTTGGTTTTTTCATGAAGTCTGGATCGCGAGGTTCTGCCAACCAATCACCGTAAGAGACGAATTGGCCTGAGTAGCGATGGTTGAGCCAAAATACGTCACGCCCTCTTACCTCAGGGAGATAAGTCTTATTTAGACGTGTGTCGGCATGATAGGATCTTTCGGTTTTATCGCGTTTCGTTTGGGGGCCTTTTCCGAACGCACTAGAACCATATCCATCTGTGCGATATGCATGTAGGCCGCGATTCAGCCGCACTAAACTCCCAAAGTTGGCGAATTTTTCGTCAAGGCGAGAGATGATGCGCTCAGCGCGTTTGTCGTAGCGAGGATTGATTAGACCGAGGCGATTGATGTCAGCGACATCTAATGTGCTCATGGTCTCAAACTCTGTAGGTGATGTGAATCTCACAATGTCGAGCTTCTTCGATGGCTTAGCATTGCGAGTGAAAAATACAGTGTTCTCGATGTTGGCATCGCGGAACACCTTGTATTCGAAAATGCTGAGTTCAGCGGTCGACCACTCGTTCAGCAAGCTGTGTCGCACGCGTGAAAAATTGGCAGAGTTTAGCCAAGAATCCGGGACAATGTAGGCCAAGATGCCGTCAGGTTTAAGTAAGTGAGTCCCCTTTTCAATAAAGTAAACATAAAAATCTGTTTGGTACTCTGAGAGCTGGTATCGTTTCTGATAATATAGAGCTTGATCCTTTCCAGCAGAGAAGAGGTACGGTGGGTTTCCGATGACGCAGTCAAACCCCTTAGTATCGGCTAGGAAAGGGAATTCAATTTCCCAATCGAACACATTCATCGCAATGTGATCATCGTCCGAGAAGAGCGAGTATGAGTAAGTTTTGTAAAAGTCACTTCCTATGAGCGAATTGCCGCATCTGATGTTCTGGCCCAAATCTGGAAGCGCCCGTATTCTAAAGAAATCCATCTGCCTTGCCATGGCATCTGCAGTTTCACCCTCAAGCACTTTCAAGAGAAGCGAGAGCTTTGTCACCTCGACGGCCTGCGTGTCGATATCCACTCCGAAAATGTGGGTCAGCAGTATCCGTCTGCGTTCTGCAATCGTTAGGCGCCAATCATCTTTTCCGACTTCAAGCAGCTTCGGCTCTTTGCCCGATGTGTATTTGGCAGGGTCGTCGGAAACGTATGCATCGCGATACCAATCCAACAGATATTGATAGGCGCCGATCAGGAACGAGCCTGAGCCACAAGCGGGATCAATAACACGAACGGGCGCCGGGTTTTTCGTACGCTTATCCTCACCCGAAGCCTGCGCGGGTGTCTTCCCTTCAAGTAATTTCCCCAAGGTGTTTTTGACTATGTAATCGACGATGTATGCTGGTGTGTAGTAAACCCCCCCGGCCTTCTTCACCTCCGGCTTTTCTTCGATGATCGCTCGAGAACCAGCAAGCCTGATGACCTTGCCTAGAAAGCGCTCATAGACTTGACCTAGAATATCAGCCGGGAGAACCGAGAACTCGTATGGGCTCTCCGGGTAATAGAGGCTCTTCAATATTGGCTTAAGAACCTTATCGTCGATCGTAAGATCGAGCGTAAAGGTGTCCAAGGTCTCAGCCGAGCCATCGCCCTTATTGAAATGAAATAGTCCTGAATTGTAACGGTCATCCGCCTTGAGGAAGAGCGCGGTCAGACTACCGTAAATTTCCTTTTCTGTAGAAAGCTTCTGAAGTTGTCCGTACTTTTCGATGCCTCTATCTTCAGCGATCCGCAGAAACACAACTCGATCAATAATTCTTTGAACGGCAGCGTTCAGCTCTCGCACATCCAGCTGGCGGTTTCGAAGTGCGATGTTCCGAGCTAGCGCGGCCCTCCATCCTTCGATTTCTTCAAGAAATGCGTCATCGACTTCCGCCGTACCCCGTTTGCGTCGATTGTCGGTCGCATACTTATCGAAAGAACCTTTCAGGACTGCTTCACGAGAGAAGATTGCAGCGATTTCATCCCATTTTTCGACGTAATCGTCGAAGGTGTAGTACGCGGTGCGCGCTACGCTAGCCTTGTCAGTTTTCTCTGGTTTGACCCGGCAATCGTAGACAGCGAGTTCCTCGAAGTCAGTGAGGATGGAGAGTGGTAATTTTGCGCTCCAAGCATACCGTCTCAATTGAAAGGCGGGACCGACGTCTTGCTTGATATTGACCGCGGGTTTTTTGGCTTCGAGGAAGAATTTCCGAGTTCCCCCGACACGGAAAGCATAGTCGGGGGCCTTAGTGTTTCCACCGATCTTTACGGCATCTTCGTGCACAACATCCTTGTAGGCTTCGGCGTAGCCTTGCTCGTTATCTATTGACGTGACCCCCAGCTTTCCCCCAGCTGGGATTAGAGCCGGGCGGTTGTTTTGCGCATAAGCGCGATTGAAGCAATGGGCTGCGTAGTGGAGCCCGT
The DNA here is from genome assembly GCF_000013005.1 of Erythrobacter litoralis HTCC2594. Lineage (GTDB taxonomy): Bacteria > Pseudomonadota > Alphaproteobacteria > Sphingomonadales > Sphingomonadaceae > Parerythrobacter > Parerythrobacter litoralis_A. The sequence goes on from NC_007722.1 coordinate 180,635, forward strand.
AGGGCGTAGCGAAGCAGGCCATTGCTTATCCAGTTCGGCGGCGAACGCCGCCGGTGTTGCGTAGCCAAGCGATGAGTGCGGTCGCTCCCGGTTGTAATCATCCACCCAGGCGGCGATCTCGACACGGGCATGGGCCATGCTCATGAACAGCGTCTCGTTGAGCAGTTCGTCCCGCATGCGACCGTTGAAGCTCTCGACATAGCCATTCTGCATCGGCCTTCCGGGCGCGATATAATGCCACTCGACGCCGATCTCGCCGCACCATGCCAGCACGGCGTTGCTGGTGAGCTCGGTTCCGTTGTCGCTGACGATCATGCCGGGCTTGCCACGCTGGGCGATCAGCTCGGTCAGCTCTCGAACGACACGGCGACCAGAGATCGACGTGTCCGGCACCGCTGCCAGACACTCCCTTGTCACGTCATCGACCACGTTGAGCACCCGGAACCTCCTGCCCGACGCCATCTGGTCGTGCACGAAGTCCAGGCTCCAGCGCTGGTTCGGTAAGGCGAGCACCGGAGCAGGTGCCCTCGTGCCGACTGCGCGCCTGCGACTGCGTCGACGCCTCACCGCCAAGCCTTCCTCCTTGTAGAGCCTCTGGGTCTTCTTCCGGTTGATCATGATCCCCTCCCGGCGCAGCAGGATGTGCAGACGGCGATAGCCGAACCGCCGTCGCTGGTTGGCCAGCTCGCGCAGCTTCTCACGCAGATCGGCGTCATCGCCCCGGGTGGAACGGTAACGCACGCTCTTGCGATCGGCATCGATGACACGGCACGCCCGCCGCTCGCTCATCCCGTGGCATGCCTGAAGATGAGCGACAGCTTCCCGCTGCGCGGCGGGCGTCAGAACTTTTTTGCCAGAAGATCCTTCAACGCCGCTTTGTCCAGCATCGTGTCGGCCAGCAGGCGCTTGAGCTTGGCGTTCTCGCTCTCGAGCTCCTTGAGCCGCCGGGCATCAGACACCTCCAGCCCACCATACTTCGACTTCCAGTTGTAGATCGTCGCTTCCGAAACCCCGTGTCGCCGGGCCAGGTCGGCGGTCTTCGCTCCCGCCTCCGCCTCCTTGAGCACGCCGATGATCTGCTCTTCTGAAAACCTCGTTCTCTTCATCTCGTCCGTCCTTCTGTCAGGGCCGGACTCTAATCCAACTTGGAGGAAAATCAGGGGGTCACGTCACTATGTCCCAACCCAGAGCCTTGAAAAATGGATCGATGAACTCGCGCCGGACTTGCGTCTCGTTGTATGAGCTTGCTTGATACGCTTCCTTATGAAGTCGAAAGCGCTCGACAAGTTCGACAATGACTGCGGGTGTTGACATCGGTCCCCTATCGCATGGACCAGTGGCGTCGCAAAGCGGCTTTTCGCGACAAACCATTTCCAATTTCAATCATCAACATCCTCAAAAATTACAGAAAGTTGCTCTGTCGGGCTGAGTTTCGACGCGCTGGCAGGTGCACTGGGAGTGTCTGGTTCATCGTCATCATCGAGCGTTGCTGCATAGTCATCAATGGCCACCTCGGCAGCTGCGCATTCATCTAAGAGTTCAGCGTCATTCTGACCGAATGCAGCGAACCCCTGGATGGCCTCCTTTAGATCTTGGAGATGTCGAGCACGATCGCCGGTCAATAACCTCTCATCCCACTCCTGTGGTTCCAGTCCATACTCATTGACAATCTCATGGCGGAACCGGATTGAGAGGTCGTGCAATTCCTTAGCCTCAAATAGGCCCTGAACCATTTCGTCCTTGAAGGGGGTAGCGTCCGCCCAATTTAGGCAAAGCTCCGTCACTCGCTCGACGGTAGCGGCACGCAGTCCCTGATCGGCCAGGCCTCTAGCATGCGCCTTTGCGACGAAATCAAGTTCTGCGCTGAAATACATATCAGAATTGATGCGTTCGGCTATTGCTAGCGGGTCTTCCAAGCGTCCAAAGTAGCGTTCCAGGAAACTATCATCTCCACGATGCGCCGCGAAACGCAGTAGATCACGATCTGAGAGTTCTCTCTCCTGCATCCGATCAATCAGAGTATCGTACAGGCTTCGGGGTATATGAACGCTGGCGCCAGGCAACTGCGTTGTCCCGCACACAACTTCGCTCAGAAGCTTCTCTAATTTTGCTCCACGGACATACAATTCAATCATTTCCGGCGATCCAGACACTATTTCGGCAAAAGCGTCGGCGACAGTGGGATGTTTGAAAACCCAACGTGGACCGTCGGGTGCCTCGACAAGTAGGGTTAGGCTTCCTCGCAAGGCCTCCATTGCTCTTGCGACGTCAGCGAGCGGGACGCCCGTAAGCCGGTAGACCGTCGTTAGTTCAGTAGAATTGGCAATAGGAGATGGTACGCCTGTAGGGCCATGAAGAAAGATCAAAGCGACGGCAGCGCGTTCGGGCTCGGCTAATCCTATCAGCACATCTCGTAAGAACTCGATCGGCCTTTCGAAAAAGTCCGATAACCCGTCGCGACTTACCGACAACTTTCCCGTGAAATACGGTGAAGCAAGGCGGCGAGCGGTTTCCGGGAGGAAGTTCGTATTCGTCGCCACAGAGGGTAAAAAGGGCTTCAACTTTCTTTTGAGCGAGATCGGCTGTTCGCCCAGTCTTATGTGATTGTAGAGGATCTGCGCTCTCTCTAAATCAGTCAGACCTTGGACATCGATGATGACTTGGCTGTTCGATAGGAGTGGAAATTCGCCAAGTTTCAGGTCAAACTTCGCAGAATTCCAGATGTAGGTGCGGGAGGTCATAAGCACCCTCGCTCCTGACTTCACTGCAGCGTGCATCATTTTTAGTCGGCTATTCCAGCTATCGACCCTGGAACGCTGATACTGCGTTTCGCCAAAAGCGTCGTCGATCCAAAAGAACTGAGAAGGTTCATTCGGATTCCAGTGCTGCTCAAACCCTGGCCCGTCAGAAATCCGAACGGTGCCAATCGCACCATCGTCGAGGGCACCCACGGCTAAACTGGCCCCGATCGTGGATTTGCCGCTAGCAGGATCACCCAATAGCAAAACAAAACGATGCTTTTGCAATGCCTCAACGCTCTGTCGATGCGCCGCTGTAGTAACAAACGCTGCCAGATCATCGCCCATTGAGCTTAGGATAAATCTAGCCTGAGTGTACGCGCGTTCGTCAATTATCTGAGAAAGATCCCCAAGACCATAGAGCCGCGGCACCATCATGCGTAGCCGAGGGCGTGATCTGATTTCTTCGGTCAGCCAATCTCTTCCTAACACCCTAGCTCGCGTAGCGCCCGCTGCCTCAATGGCTGAAACCATTTCCCCTTCAGCTTGGCCCGAAACTCCAGCATTGGTCAGCAATACGTAATCGTGGGCCAGCCCACGACACTTCAGCGAGTCGATTTTGGAGAGTTCGCCCGAAATGTCGCTCAGCTTGAGCGTCTTACTCGGTTTTCCAGTGAATTTGCATTGAATAGTTGATTTGGCTTCCGGTACATCAGGTGCCCCCGGCCATGTGCCCCAGAACGCGCCGTCTCTCCCGCCATCTTGAGAAGGCAGAAAGGTTTGCACTGGGCGTTCGAGCACCTCGGCAGCGACCGCCACAGCCAAGTCTTGAAAAGCCTTCCAGCCTAAAGTGTGAAGCGCGAAATCAATCTGCTGAGCCTGCGCCAGCGGGGTTGCGTTTTTCGCAGCAGCCGTGCCCCCAGCTTGCCCTAAAATGTTCTTTCCTTGAGCCATTTACAACGCTCGTAAGCGACAGTTGAAAAAATGCCAACGCGCCATTTTGGAGACCAACATTCAATTTCAAAACTTCAGCAAGATGCTAGGCTGAGAAGATAGTAGAAGCTTGTTCTGGCTGTCGGGGAATATCGTGGAGCTTGCAAAGGTCACAATTGAGAATTTTCGTTGCTATCGTGAGCCGATCAGCATCGACATTGAGAATCTTACAGCTCTTGTGGGGCGGAATGACGTTGGCAAATCCGCCATAATGGATGCTCTCGCGATCTTCTTTGAGGTCGCAAAACTTGATCGAGACGACGCTTGTAAGACTGGCGACCCAACGAATGTGCGCATCACTTGCGAGTTCGATAGTCTCCAAGATGTCATTTTGGACACTGATTATGAAACAAATCTCGTGTCTGAATTTCTGCTCAACAACGATGGTCGTCTGGTGACGTGACCCCCTGATTTTCCTCCAAGTTGGATTAGAGTCCGGCCCTGACAGAAGGACGGACGAGATGAAGAGAACGAGGTTTTCAGAAGAGCAGATCATCGGCGTGCTCAAGGAGGCGGAGGCGGGAGCGAAGACCGCCGACCTGGCCCGGCGACACGGGGTTTCGGAAGCGACGATCTACAACTGGAAGTCGAAGTATGGTGGGCTGGAGGTGTCTGATGCCCGGCGGCTCAAGGAGCTCGAGAGCGAGAACGCCAAGCTCAAGCGCCTGCTGGCCGACACGATGCTGGACAAAGCGGCGTTGAAGGATCTTCTGGCAAAAAAGTTCTGACGCCCGCCGCGCAGCGGGAAGCTGTCGCTCATCTTCAGGCATGCCACGGGATGAGCGAGCGGCGGGCGTGCCGTGTCATCGATGCCGATCGCAAGAGCGTGCGTTACCGTTCCACCCGGGGCGATGACGCCGATCTGCGTGAGAAGCTGCGCGAGCTGGCCAACCAGCGACGGCGGTTCGGCTATCGCCGTCTGCACATCCTGCTGCGCCGGGAGGGGATCATGATCAACCGGAAGAAGACCCAGAGGCTCTACAAGGAGGAAGGCTTGGCGGTGAGGCGTCGACGCAGTCGCAGGCGCGCAGTCGGCACGAGGGCACCTGCTCCGGTGCTCGCCTTACCGAACCAGCGCTGGAGCCTGGACTTCGTGCACGACCAGATGGCGTCGGGCAGGAGGTTCCGGGTGCTCAACGTGGTCGATGACGTGACAAGGGAGTGTCTGGCAGCGGTGCCGGACACGTCGATCTCTGGTCGCCGTGTCGTTCGAGAGCTGACCGAGCTGATCGCCCAGCGTGGCAAGCCCGGCATGATCGTCAGCGACAACGGAACCGAGCTCACCAGCAACGCCGTGCTGGCATGGTGCGGCGAGATCGGCGTCGAGTGGCATTATATCGCGCCCGGAAGGCCGATGCAGAATGGCTATGTCGAGAGCTTCAACGGTCGCATGCGGGACGAACTGCTCAACGAGACGCTGTTCATGAGCATGGCCCATGCCCGTGTCGAGATCGCCGCCTGGGTGGATGATTACAACCGGGAGCGACCGCACTCATCGCTTGGCTACGCAACACCGGCGGCGTTCGCCGCCGAACTGGATAAGCAATGGCCTGCTTCGCTACGCCCTACGGGCTCCACTACGCAGCCCATTGCTTCAATCGCGCTTATGCGCAAAACAACCGCCCGGCTCTAATCCCAGCTGGGGGAAAGCTGGGGGTCACGTCACAGACTATCAGCCAACTTCTGGACGCAGAATGAGTGTATTTGGCCGCTTACTTCGCGCTCATTTGGCCAATGAAGGCTCGTCAAATCACCATGCTTTGGACGCGGCCCTGGCGCAGGTTGATCTAAAATTTAGTCCCTCGCCAAAGGGGTGAGGGCAACCATTGGGGTTCAGAATAGAGATATGATGCTCAGTCAACTAAGGCTGAGGGGTTGCCCGAAGTGTCCTTTGCTTATTGCCTAAGTATGCCCCAGAGGTGGCTAGCTGCTCCCGCTCCAAAATTAAGGTTAGAAATTCAGTGTATTGAGCGTTTGCTCCAAGTTGCCGGAAACGCCCGTACACATTTGAACTTGACAGCACACCGTACGCAGCGGGTGCTGCAATGGAAGGCGCGGAATTGCTTCGCGAATTTGCCAGAAATCGCTAGTGACATCTTCTGTGCCGGATGCGGTCCAGTTGCTCGCTCGTCCGTGCCGAGTCGGCACAGATCGGTCTAGCCTGCTGAAAAGCGACGTGAATTTTCCGTTTTCCTACACCCCTGGCGGCGGCCTAGAGTGGCACTTGCCTTTCGAAGGGTGAGCCAGGTTCTTTGAACACAAGGAACTTGGAAAAATGCAAAGACACCACCGGTTCGTGACCTATGTCACGCCCCTGATCGCCGAATGGATCAGGAAACAATCCGACGAGCGCAGGGTCAGCGCGAGCATCGTCATTGGCGACTGCATCTTTGAAGCCTGGCACCGCGCGACCGAAGCCGACCTGAGGACTCCGGCGACCGATCCGGTGCGCCAGAATATCTTCATCACTGTCGCGCTCGACGCCCTGCTTACGCACCATCCGCATGCCGATCTGCGCGAGAAAACGGTCGCTGCCTACCAGCGTCGGTTGGAGCGCCTCGGGATCGTTGCACCCCGGCCGCAGGGAGGCGACGATGAAGCATAATCTCGTCAACTTCACCCGCGGCAGCCAGCTCCTTGGCCACTTCGGTTTCATGTTTGCGGCCGGTCTCAAGGGGCCGCTGATCGTCACAATTCTGGTCGCCGTGGGCCTCCTCTACTGGGAAGTGAGCGGGGCGCTCGACGACCACCAGATCTACCTGCTGTGGATGCATGTCTACTCTTCGGCATATGCCTTCATGGAGTTCGATCCCGACAAGCTCGTGAACCTCAAGCTGGCCGATGGCAGCATGGTCGCTTTCCCCATTTCGGTAGTCACGGACTACCCGCCAATGCGCGAGGCAGTTACGCTTTTCCGGTCGACAGCTGTCGGCGCGCTCTGGCTTGCCGCACTGATCCTTGCCCCCCTTTTCCTGCTCTTTTGGTGGGTCGCCGAGCGCTTCGGTGAGCGCTCGAAGCAGAAGAAGCATGTACGCGGCGCGGAGCTGGCAACCCTCTCCGAACTGAAGCGCGAGATCGAACGGCACAACCGCGATGCGCGTTCGCGCGAATATGGCGAAACTATGGGCTGGAAATGGCGACTTGCGGGCTCCACTTACCTTCGCGATGCAGGCTTCTATGCTCCCGCCCATCTCGCCCGTGTCAGCTGGCCCTGGCGGCTCGAGCAGAGCCACGCGATGTTGGTCGGCACGACCGGGACGGGCAAGACGGTGGTGCTTACCGAGCTGGCGAACGAGATCCGGCAACGGGGCGAGCGCGCGGTCATCTTCGACCTGACCGGGGCCTTCATCGAGACCTTCTACGAGCCCGAACGCGACATCATCCTGAACCCGCTCGACGCGCGCTGTCCGGCATGGAGCGTGTTCAACGATTGCACGACCCGCGCCGAATTCCATGCGGCGGCGGAGTCCCTGGTTCCTCATGATGGTGGCGGCGCAGAACAGTTCTGGATGCTCGCTGCGCGCACGCTGTTCGTCGAGACCTGCCTCAAGCTCGCCGAGGCTGGAAGGGGCACCAATGCCGCGCTCGCGCACGAGTTGATGAATGCCGATCTTTCCGACCTGCACCAGCTGCTCGAAGACACAATGGCGGGACCGATCAGCACGCCAAGCGCCGCACGCATGGCGGAATCGGTGCGCGCGGTGTTCAACGTCAACGCCAAGGCGCTGCAGATGCTTCCCGAAGAGGGCGTGCCCTTTTCGGTCCGCGAATGGGTAAACGGGGCGGCAAAACCCGGCTCGATCCTGTTCCTCTCGGCGCGCTACATCGACATGAGCGTGCTATCGCAGCTGCTCACCTTGTGGCTCGATACATCGATCAACACGCTGATGGCGGGCGAGCGTTCGCGGGACCTCAGACTGTGGTTCCTGATCGACGAATTGGGTGCGCTGCACCGCCTGCCTTCGCTCGAGAAGGGCCTCCAGACCGCGCGCAATTTCGGGGGTGCGATCGTGACAGGCATCCATGCCTTTGCCAAGCTCAAGGACGTTTACGGTGAGAACATGGCGATGACCCTGTCGTCGCTCGCCCGCACCAAGCTGATCCTCGGTACCGCCGACCGCGAAACCGCCACCTGGTGTTCCGATGTCATCGGTCACCGCGAGGTTCGCGAGATGGAGGAAGGCTACAGCTACGGCTACAACAACGCCCGCGATGCGGTCAGTCTTACGCCGCGGCGTCAGGTGGTCCCGCTGCTGCTTCCCGACGAGCTGATGAGGCTCAAGAACCTCCACGGCTTCATCAAGTTTCCTGAAGGATTTCCCGCGGCGCCGGTCGTCTTGCAGCCTCGAAATTGGCCCCGGGTAGCAGAAGGTTTCATCGCCCGAGAGATCCCCAAGATGCCAAAAAGGGCAGCGTCCGCAAGCGGCGATGCGGGAACCATGACACAGCCAACCAGAGCTTCCGAAACGAGCGACAATGACGGTGATCCGCGCCGGATGATGGACAAGCACGATCAGTCCAATCGTCCCGCAAAGAGGCCCCGCAAGGACCAGCAAAAGGAACCAGGCCGAGATCGCCGATCCACAAGCGCCAAGCAGGCGCTGCCGGAACAAACCAAAGCGCGAAGCCCTCGCGATGGAGGACAAAGGGGCGCGCTTCCTGCCCCACCTCGGCCCGCCCAGTCCGAGCTTCCCTTGGCCTCCAAGACCGACGAGGATCGTGACAGGGAGCGGGAAACTGCACCGTCGAAGCGGTCCGACGTTCCCGATCCTGCGACCCATCAGCGAGCGCAGGACGCCCGCGGCAAAGCCGACCAGAAGATGCAGGAGGAGCAGCAGAAATCGCTCCTGGGCGGCGCTGCGAAGCAAGGGAAGGGTGCTGACCGCGATCACGACCACGACCATGATCTCGGCGACTACGATCCCGAAATGTGACGCCGACCAGATGAGGGGGAGGGCTTACGAAAGGTGATCCTGCCCCATGCTTTCCGTCGCCAATGTCCGCTCGCCAACGGCGGCGGCAAGCTACTTCGCCTCCGACAATTACTACGCCAGCGCCGATGCCGATCGCTCGGGTCAATGGATCGGCGGCGGCGCCAAACGCCTAGGTCTTGAGGGCAAGGTCGAGGCTAAGGCGTTCGACGCGTTGCTGCGCGGCGAGCTGCCCGACGGCAGCAGCGTCGGCAATCCCGGACAGGCGCACCGGCCCGGGACCGATCTCTCCTTCTCTGTGCCCAAGAGCTGGTCGCTTCTGGCGCTTGTCGGGAAGGACGAACGGATCATCGCTGCCTACCGCGAAGCCGTCGTCGAGGCGCTGCAATGGGCCGAAAAGAACGCGGCCGAGACCCGGATAGTCGAGAAGGGCAAGATGGTCACTCAGGCGACAGGCAATCTCGCTGTCGGCCTGTTCCAGCATGACACCAACCGCAACCAGGAGCCCAATCTCCACTTCCACGCGGTCATCGCCAACGTCACGCAAGGGAAGGACGGCAAGTGGCGAACGCTCAAGAACGATCGCCTGTGGCAGCTCAATACCACGCTCAACTCGATAGCAATGGCGCGCTTTCGCGTCGCCGTCGAAAAGCTTGGCTACGAGCCGGGTCCGGTGCTCAAGCACGGCAATTTCGAGGCGCGCGGGATTTCGCGCGAGCAGATCATGGCGTTTTCGACACGCCGCAAGGAAGTGCTCGAGGCGCGGCGCGGTCCGGGCCTCGAAGCCGGCCGCATCGCTGCGCTCGATACCCGCGCGAGCAAGGAGGAAATCGAGGACCGCGCGACCCTCGGCAAACAGTGGAGCGAGACCGCCCAATCGATCGGGCTCGACCTTACGCCGCTGGTCGATCGCGCACGGACAAATGCGCTCGGGCAAAGCATGGAAGCCACGCGGATCGGCTCGCTGGTCGAGCGTGGGCGGGCATGGCTCAGTCGCTTTGCCGCGCATGTGAGAGGTGATCCTGCCGATCCCCTGGTGCCACCATCGGTGCTAAAGCAGGACCGCCAGACTATCGCCGCAGCGCAGGCTGTTGCTTCGGCAATTCGCCACCTCTCGCAGCGCGAAGCAGCGTTCGAGCGCACCGCGCTTTACAAGGCCGCGCTCGATTTCGGGCTGCCGGCCACGATTGCCGATGTCGAGAAGCGGACTAGGGCTTTGGTGCGTTCAGGTGACCTGATTTCGGGCAAGGGCGAGCACAAGGGCTGGCTTGCATCGCGCGAAGCCGTCGTGACCGAACAACGGATCTTGTCCGAGGTCGCCGCCGGAAAGGGCAACAGTTCGCCGGCGATTGAACCGCAAAAGGCCGCCGCATCTGTCCAGGCGGCCGCGGCCACGGGGCAGGGGTTCCGGCTCAATGAGGGGCAATTGGCGGCGGCGGAGCTGATCCTCACGTCAAAGGATCGGACGATCGCGATCCAGGGCATCGCAGGGGCCGGTAAAAGCAGTGTCTTGAAGCCTGTCGCCGAGGTGCTGCGCGATGAAGGACACCCGGTTATCGGCCTTGCGATCCAGAATACCCTCGTCCAGATGCTTGAGCGCGAAACCGGGATCGGCTCGCAGACGCTGGCGCGCTTTCTCCGAGGCTGGACAAAGCTGCTCGGCGATCCGGGCAATGTCGCACTGCGCACCGAAGCGCAGGCGAGCCTCAAGGATCATGTGCTGGTACTCGATGAGGCCTCGATGGTCTCGAACGAGGACAAGGAGAAGCTCGTTCGCCTCGCCAATCTCGCAGGCGTTCATCGACTGGTCCTTATAGGAGACCGCAAACAGCTGGGCGCGGTCGACGCGGGCAAGCCGTTCGCACTGCTTCAGCGGGCAGGGATCGCGCGCGCAGAAATGGCTACGAACCTGCGCGCCCGAGACCCGGTCGTGCGCGAAGCGCAGGCATCAGCCCAGGCAGGCGACGTGCGCAACGCACTTCGCCATCTGAAGTCGCACACCGTCGAGGCCAAGGGCGATGGCGCGCAGGTCGCCGCTGAAACCTGGCTGGCACTCGACAAGGAAACCCGCGCCCGTACTTCGATCTACGCTTCGGGACGCGCAATTCGTTCCGCGGTCAACGCAGCGGTCCAGCAGGGCCTCCTCGCCAATCGCGAGATCGGCCCGGGCATGATGAAGCTTGATGTCCTTGACCGCGTGAACGCGACCAGGGAAGAGCTACGGCATCTCCCGGCCTACCGGGCAGGACAGGTGCTCGAGATCTCCAGGAAGCAGCAGGCTCTCGGCCTTTCCGTTGGTGAGTATCGCGTTCTCGGACAGGACCGGAAAGGGAGGCTGGTGGAGGTCGAGGACAAGCGTGGCAAGCGGTTCCGGTTCGATCCTGCGCGGATCAAAGCGGGGAAGGGTGACGAAAATCTGACGCTGCTCGAACCGCGCAAACTCGAAATCCACGAAGGCGACCGGATCCGCTGGACCCGCAATGATCACCGGCGCGGTCTGTTCAACGCCGACCAGGCCAGAGTGGTGGCAATAGCAGGCGGCAAGATCACCTTCGAAACCTCCCAGGGCGACCAGGTCGAATTGAAGAGGGACGATCCGATGCTCAAGCGGATCGACCTCGCTTATGCGCTCAACGCGCACATGGCGCAGGGCCTGACATCGGATCGCGGTATCGCGGTGATGACCAGCTCCGAGCGCAATCTGTCGAACCAGAAGACCTTCATGGTGACGGTCACGAGGCTTCGCGACCATCTGACGCTGGTGGTCGACAATGCGGAAAAGCTCGGAGCGGCCGTTGCCCGAAACAAGGGCGAGAAGGCGTCGGCCCTCGAGGTCACGGGAAGCGTGAAGTCTACTGCAGCGAAAGGTAGCGGAGTCGATCAGCTGAAACCGGAAGAGGCTAACAAGGCCGAGAAGGAGCTGACCCGGAGCAAGAGCAAGACGCTGGATTTCGGGATTTGAGCGGCCGCTTCGTGCACCAATATCAGTCATTCTACAGTCTGGCTAAGGGAACCAGAAACTGCGGTTTGTTCACGACTTATAGAACAGCAGAAACAGGCACCATCATTGGTCGCCCCATCACTCGACGAGCGATCCTATTAGGGGCCTTGGAAGGAGAGGCTTGCGCAACACACGACATCGAAAAGACTTATAGCGTGCGAAGCATATTGATCGATCATGGCATGGCCTTCGCCGCACGTTCGCTAAGGCTTTGAACGGAAAGTGCCAATGACCTCGAGAAGGCGGGATACTCTGTCGCTGTCGCGATCGCTTGCTTCCCACAAGCGTCGCGCGCTCGCTTCAACTTGGCGCCAGCCGCGATCGCTCTGCATGTCGGGCGTGGCAAACGGGCCTGACAATCCGAGTGCACTGCAAACTTGCAAGACATTCTGGCTGATGCGGCGAAATTCACCGCGGCATATGCGACTGACTTGGCTGGAATGAACACCGCAAATTCTTGCTATTTTTGCATAACTTAGGCCCTCTCTAGCCGCCGCCGCGGCTATCTGGCGCTTTAGCGCTTTCAATTCAGAAGGGGTTGATTCCATGCAAATCTGCATGTATGAAATCATGCGAATTTGCAAGACAGAAAGGCATTCGCAATGATCGATGAAATCCGCTTCTATCGGGCGAGCGAAAAACCCTACGGTGCCTTTAGCAATCTCTACCGCCGGCCCATCGAGTTCGAAGGCGAAGTTTTCGCCACCAGCGAGCACGCCTACCAGGCTGGGAAGGCCCGTAAGCCCGAGGTTCGCAAATGGCTCTTGGCGGCACCGTCACCAGCGCTCCTCGCAATGGCGGCTCATGGCCTGTACTACTGGGACATCGCCCCCGGTTGGTCGAAGACCAAGTTCGATCGTATGCGCGAGGTGCTCCGCGCAAAATTTACGCAGCATTCTGACCTGCAGGACCTGCTTCTTTCGACGGGTGAGGCAAGACTGGTGGAGTCTGCGACCGTAGACAACGAGGTTAACCGACTATGGGGCGAGGTCAACGGCTCCGGCAGGAACATGCTTGGCATATTGCTGATGGAGATCCGCGAGGATCTGCGGTTAGAATCCGCGGGCTACTTGGAGGCGGCCGAGTAGCGGTCAGGGCATTCCCGCAGCACTTCGCGAGCGTAGGCCGGCCCGCATTGCTTAAACAGGCCGCGAGCGCCGGCAAAGGCACAGTTCTCGGCTGCAAGTCTTTGCCCTGCTAACACACCCTCAAGAAGGTAGGTTACATCAAGGCTTTCAGCGCTAACGCCTGACGACAACATCCAGTCAATCACGCCGACGCTGACCATGTCGCCCGAACCGCATGTATCAAGGATGGCAGGCGCGCTCACAGCAGAGCACCAAACGGCGCTCCCGTCATGGTGGACCTCGAGGCCATCGGCACCGTGGGTCACGATCCGTATGCAGTCGTATTCGAGTTCTGCGAGACGATCGCCCAACCTGTCGACCGAGTATTTCAAGATCGAAGTCAGTTCCAACGCTTCTCTGAACAACTCGTCGTGGTCGACATCGGACGGTTCAAAAAACACGATAGCGCCTGAGAGCTTAGCTGCTCTCATTGCATGGATTATCCCAGAGGACAGTCGGTCAGCGTAAAAAACGCTACATTGAGTGAGGATGTGCAAAGCTGATGCGGCCTCGCTCTCGCTTATGGGTTCGTATTGAGGCAGCGACTCGTAGGTGTCTGGGCAAACGAATCTGAAGCCGTGGACGCCGGAAGCGGTGTCCACATCCTGAGCGATGATCGGTGAACGCACACCGGCCTTGCGATAGATGTGATCGACGATTGCGCCAGCTTCGACGAACTCTGCGACGAGCCGCCGGCCCTCGTCGTCGTCTCCAATCGTAATCACCGGCACTACGTTTCGGTGAAGCATGGCGAGAGAAAGCAGCACGTTGCCGCACGACCCTCCGAGCGCTTCGTCGGCGAGGTCGCCATCCGTATAGATGCGGTCGAGGACCGTCAGTCCGGTGCCCGCGACGTCAAATCGATATTGTAGTTGAGTCGCGATTTCCATGTTCTCCTTTTGTATCCCTTTGGTCATGGCGTGTCGAGAGCCAACGCGGCGGTGTCGAGGCGAATCTCACCCGTAGGACACTTTACCAGAGCCCTTAATATCTTGAGAAGGGCATCCGGTCCCGTCAACGCTCTGCCAAACAGCGACCAGCAACCGTCTGCCGCGCCACAAACCTCGCCGACGCTAATACCGTGTGGGTGAGCGAGGAGTGTGTAGTCGTTCCCAAAGCGCGAGCCGCTGTCCCCGAAGCACAGGACGGCGGCGTCCGGATTGATTTTGCGACGTACAGCGTCGACGATCGCGGACTTGCACGACGTCGATGGAACGACGTCAAAGCTATGTCCCGAGCCAGATATCCTGACCTCGCCGCTCGAGACCAGTGGGCATTCCGCCATGTCTAGGGGGAAGCGGAATGGACGGAGCAAGTTCTCCATATCAATGCCGATCTGGACCGGTCCGGACTTGAACTCCTTACTCGCGAACAGGTCGTCGCGCTCGTCCAGCCACGCCGCCGTTGCGGCGATAGCTGGATTTTGTCTGGGCGGGTCACCCTTGATGTCGATGTCCGCGGTCCGCAGGTGTCCTCCGTTGTAATAGCCGACTAGCAGTGACGAGAGCACGTCTGGTGGCAGGACCTTCCTCAAATCTTCGCCGGCTGACCCGCCACGTCCGGTTGCGATACCAAGGCAAACGCCGGCGCGGTGCAGGCGGATCAGCTCGTCGAGGATCTCCTGTGACGGTGGACTGAACCGTCCCTCGGTTGTGACAATTGTGCCGTCGTAGTCAAACACAGCGCCACCGACTGTTGCGGCGGCGAGCGTCTCAAGGTGATGGTGACCGATGGCTACGAGGCCTGGTTCGTCGGCCATCGGTCTATCCGCCTTGGCAATCGCGGCTAGCTTGTGTCGGATGCGCGGCCGGAGCTCCATCGCCGTCACCTCCAGCGAACGGTCGTCGTAGATCGCCCGTCCGAAATCGCCCAGGCCCGGTTTTCCAGGATCGACACCTAGAACCTCGCCAATCGCCTCAATATGCGACAGGCCGTCGACGATTCCGAGCAAGTTGTCGAGACGTCCACCTGCATTGTAGTCGAGCACGTTGCGCCGGACATTCTTGGGCAGGACGGTTTCGATGGCTGACCATGCGATCCGGGAGTTCATCGCGGTGAGCGCAAGCACGATGGTACTATCGGGGCGGTGGTGCAGCCACGCGTGCCGTCCGTGGGCGAAGTTGCGGAAGTCGGTGGTTTGGACCTGACAAAGTGAAGCTTCCCAGAGGGAAGTATCGAGGAGGCTGGCGACCGGACGAAGCGACGAGTCTGCGGTAATGATTATTGTGTCGGTCGCACGGATCGGTGTCCAGCGCTTTACAAGCAGGTCCCGGTTGCCAGCGTCCCGCGAAGCAAGGAGCAGACTGGCGACTCTTCCCAAGGCCTCGTTTACTGTGTCAGGTTCGCGCGACACAAAATGACTTGCGAGCAGCAGTGCTGTAGTCATGGCGAAGACCGAATGTGTCGCGAGGTAGCCATCCTTCGCGTCGGCAACGGGTAAGGCGTGGACCGTCCCACCACTCCGCGTGACTATGGCCGCGGCGGCACCATGGGGGTTACGTGTAATAAGGTTGATGGTCGCGGCCTCCCGGTCGGTTAGCGCCTGAGCGATGGCACATGCGTCGGGATTGTCGCCTCCAGCGCTGAAAATCCAAGCGTCCGTTGCGTCAAGTCGATGATGGTCGAGGACACCTTGCATCGGAGTTGCGACGGTAGTCGGTCCGAGGCCGAGCGTGTCACGGCAACGCAGCAAGTACTCCGCCGCGATGGCCGACCCACCCGAGCCTATCGCCAGCGCGTGGCGGTCGCATCCCCGCGCAAGCGCCGTAGCGATGCCGCCGACGTCGTACGAGGCCATGAGGTCGAGCGTGGCCGTTAGAGCGTCGAGTTTCTCGGTGAAGATGGGCGTGTTCACTCGCCGGCCTCTCTGGCCAAATAGCCTTCGTAGAGCGGACCTGACAGAACAAGGTGGACCATCATATCTGCCGGGTCGTCAGGAGACGGTTCCGCGTTTGCGAAGTTATAGCTCTCGGTCTCGACATACTGGACCGCCATCTCGTGCTCGATCGCGGCCATCATCGCGCCGGCTGCGAGCACTTTGCTGCCAATCGGAGAGAGTACCATGCGCGGTTCGTAAGTTCCCTCCATCGTCCGGTCGAACCGCTCCTTGAGCATTGACAGCGTGCGGTAACAGTCGAGCGGGTTGCGCTCCGACGCGTACACGATGTCGCGGGGATCAATTTCCCATTCGTTGGCGAGCTCGTTCTGATACTCGGTGAGCAGATCGTCTGCGCGGCGGGGATTGCGTGACGGGAATGGCAGGACCGGACAGATCTTATACCACCGCTCGCTGGCTGCATCGATTTGGGTTAGGGTGGAGGCGCGGCCGCGTGCGAGTTGCGGGATCCATACTTGCGCCACGTCGAGGGTGCTGAGGCCGACTTCGGGCGCGTAGCCCTTTACCGGGCTGATCCGGTCCGAGGGAACGCTTGTGATCCGGTCGTCTAACTCGGGGTTCGAGACGATCATTAGGTGGAAGGTCCTGGTCTTCCCCTCCTCGCAGTCGAGTAGGAGCAGCTTGGCCGCCGGGAAGCCTACACCGATCGATAGTGCGCTGAGGTCGAGGATAACATCAGTGACACCTTCGGCGACCGGGTTCTCCGCCATCATGGTCACCAAGCGCGCGCCTCCGACCGGCGCGCCATCGTCGGCGAACACAGGTATCGTAAAGACCATCGAGTCCGGCACGATCTCCCTTAAAGCGGCCTCGTTCGCCTCGGCGCGAGTGATGAGTTCTTCAGAGGCGCCTGGCCTCTCTTCGCGGATGTAATAGGCGCTAAGGCGATCGCCCAGAGTGTCGGCGAGCAACTTGGATACACGCCGCGAGCGCGGGTCGAATCCTGCTGCCGCGACCAGTAGCACCTTTCGGCTCTCGTCGGCGAAATAGTCGGCGACAAAGACGCCAACATCATCGTCGAAGTTAGTTATGCAGTTGGTCCAGTGGTCACGCATCGGTAAGGCCTGCGGCCTCGCGAAGGTAGCCAACTCGCTTCGGCAAGAACCCCCCTCGATTATAGGTCAGCCCGTGTACGAGACTGACAGTCCCGGTCAATTCGATTAGCGCCCAAAGCTTTCCGCCTTGGCCGTATTCCCGCTCGATTGTTATGGCGCCGTTGGCGATGGCGTGCTTGAGTACTGCGCCCAGTTCGTCGTCTAGAGGAAGGGTCTGCATCTCCTCTTCAAGAATTGCCACTGCGTTGGCTCCGGCACCAAGCGGTGCGTTTGGTAGTTGAGACTCCGCCAAGCAATCCTTGGCGATCGTATCGACGAGAGAGCGCACGCGGGTGGCCTGTGGGAACGCCCAGCCTTCCATGATCTTGCGTGCCTTGCCGGAAAGGACCTTTTGTTGAACCCTTGAGGGGAGGGGCAACTCCTCGTTTCGGATTGCGCGGGTCTCGATGTTGGCCACGAGTTCGCCGGCGTATTGCAGGAAAACCTCGGCGTTCTCGTTGCTAGCGTCGCAGATATCGTCGATTCCGAAGTGGAATGGGCGGCCGAGCTCGTGGTGCAGGTGTAGCCTTGCGCCGTGCGCGACATCGGCATCGGCCTTTAGAGGGGTCTTTGGGTCGGGGTCGAATTCTTCGAATAGCGAAGGCGCCGCCCGGGCGATGCGGACAGCGTATCGATGCATCAGGATGCGGACCATCGCGAGCGCAACTTCGGGTCCGTTGTCGTAGGAGGCCGAGCGACCGAGGAAGTCTGCGACGAGCTGGTCGATCTCTGCCCGTCTCACCGAACTGACGCCTAGCTTACTCTGCTCCCGGTCGACTTTTTCGGCGAACGTGCGAAGTTGGCCTGCGGACACAGTGGGAGGTTCGGAGGGGAGCAGCCGCTCGATGTCGGTCGCGCCTCTGTTGCGTAGTGTCTCGACCAACGGAAGGTAGCGCTTGGCCATGTCTTTCGCCATAGTGCGGAATTGCGAGCGAGCGGCACCCTTCTTTCCTTCTTCGTTGACCTGCATGCGGATATCAACAAAGTCGCGTCCGGTCGTGCGGCCGTGCGACGGTTGGGCGCCGGGAGAGCGAAGGACGGCACCGGGGCTAAGCGCGTCGAGGCGCATCATCATCCAACGGCCGAAACGCATCTCGCGGTGCGACAGCGTTTCGAACATTGCCTCGAGCTGATCGTGATGCAGCGCGTGAACGTCGTCGAGCATTACGAGGGGGCTGACGTCGATTTCTTTGCCCCGCCAGTCGATGCTAACGCGCTGGATCGCGTCGAACGGCGCGTAGGGGGCAGTCGCGTCCTCCGGTAGGTCAGCGAGTTTCGGCGGACGCAGGCCGGCTCCGATGGAGTAGATAGCGCGCTGGACGGCGAGCGCCCTGTCGCGCACTCCTTCGGCGGTAAGGCCGCCGATCTGCTCAAGATGTGCCTCGTAGTCGGCGCGAGGCACGAACCGGATGCCGTCCAGGCCGCGCGTCCTGTTTGCCGTGAGGTTCCTGATAAGACCGAGCATCGCCCGCGCCTGGACGAGCCAGAAGGCGAGCTTGGTCCTAACCGCCGGCTCGTAGGGCAACTCCCAAAATTCGCGATATTCGGACTCCATAGGCACCCGGACGGCGGCGACCCGAGGAACCTCGGACTCGAGAAAGCCCGCCTTCGCTAGCGCAGC
This sequence comes from Erythrobacter litoralis HTCC2594, assembly GCF_000013005.1. Classification (GTDB taxonomy): domain Bacteria; phylum Pseudomonadota; class Alphaproteobacteria; order Sphingomonadales; family Sphingomonadaceae; genus Parerythrobacter; species Parerythrobacter litoralis_A. The sequence goes on from NC_007722.1 coordinate 199,036, forward strand.
GGCAAGTGTGCGGTTGGTGGGGTTGGACAGGTCCTTGAGAATTGCCTCGACCATCTTAAATTCAGCGAGAGTCGCCAGCATGGTCTTGCCGCTACCAGGCGACCCGATGATACGCACCGGCACTTCGAACACGTCGTCCTTGTGCTGGCTCTTCGCGAGAAAAGTTGTGAGCGGTGTGGGGCTCACGATTGACAGGAATGAGGCGTCATCACGGACGTATTCGGTCGCGCGGCGCAGAAAGGGGTTCGCCATCGTCGTTATCCGTGTCTATCGCGCCGTCGAAACAGGGGGCGCATCGGGTGGCCGAGCTTGCCCTGAGTCTCCGCCCAGAGGATCGGAATTGAATTGTTGGGCGTGTTGTGCTCGAGAACCAGCGGTAAAGCGCAATTTGCGTAGCCATACCTCATGTCAACTTGTCCTGCCTCCTTGCAGTGCTTCTCGAGCCGCTCAAAGAGGTTGTGGTCGTAGTAGGTTCCGCAGAGGCCGAAATAGGGTTCGTCCGACGGGGCGACGGCGACCATGGCGTCTTCTGTGCCACTCGTCCCGATCGGAAGAACGGCAGGTAACCGCATTCCTTCCGTAATGTGGGCTTCGCCGAAGCTGGGGTCTGTCAGCTTCTCACCTGCCTCGGCGACGCGCCCTTCCAGCGCTTGGCAGGCCTGAGCGGTCGAGACGTAGTGGTGGATATGCAACGTATAGCCGTCAGCGAGCGGGAAATCGTCCTTCAGCGCCTTGCGCGCCTCTTGGGCGTTTTGCTCGAACTTCGCGAGCTTGCCCTTCGGCTCGCCATCCGGGAAGCGGATGAAGGTCGTTCCTGAAGCAGTGAAATCGTCGATGAGGTAGACATCCTGGAAGCGGGCGTCGTCGCCAAGTTCACCGCGAAGATCCTTGCCAAGGCCCTTCCATTTCTCGTTGTCGACGTTCAGCATCGGTACGACCTGCTCCTGCGACAGTCGGCCTGAGTTCGCGCGCCGAAGTACGTCGATGCGGCTCCCGTCGCTCAGCCCCACAAAGAGGCAACGGCGCTGATGCTCAAGAAAGGCCTTGGCGCCGGCCTGCGTCCGCCACACCTCGTATGGTTTGATTCCAAGCTCGGCGGCCACAGCCTTGCGCAAGTATGGCGTCACGGTCTCAGGGATGAAGTTCTCGATTATGCGCTGCATCTCGGCGGTCGAGATATATACCATCCGCTCCTGTACGAAAGCGTACGCTGCCTCTCGGTCTTGCTGCTCGAACTGTCGCAGCCAGGATACAAGGCTCTCGAGAAACCTCACGCCGGCGCGGAAGTCCGAGTAGCCATCATACTTCATCGACGACATAAGCCGTAGCCACGCATATTCGGCGGTAGCGCGCTCATTGTCCCAGTTCATGACGGTAGCGATGAGATTGAGGGCGAGAGCGTTAATCATGTCGAGGCTGCAGTAGACTGCCGTTCGCATAGCTTGACCAGCACGGAAAAACGCGTCGCGATTGAGTCAGTACTTATGACTATTGCCAACTGCATCGCTTATTTGGGTCCGGCCTTCGAATTCTTTGGGGGAATCAATAGCCTTGATATCTCCAGAAAAGAGATGACCAAACAGCGGTGGCGGAAAACTTGTGGATGCCCCCAAACGAACTGCTTCCATGATGTCCGCTTGCTATGCTCCAAAAGCCCGCAAGAGGCCCCGTCTTGCCGCTACAATGCTCGGCCAAACCAGATGACGCGGCCCACTACGTGCACCTCAGATCGATCCATGTCGTGCCAGGTCGGGTAGGCCGGATTGTCACTGGCAATGGTGATCTGCCGGCCACCTGGCTTGATCGCAATCCGCTTCACGACGAGAGCATCATCAGAGCGAAGGACGTAGATCCCATCGCGCAGCCGCGAGCCATGATCTGATGCATCGACCAGAACCTCGTCACCATCGCTCAGAGTGGGTTCCATAGAGTCACCTTTGACCCCAACGATAGACAGGCTCGCGCTCTTCGCGGACGTCAGATGCCGCAGCCAGCGCTCGTCGAACCCAAACCGGGTGTGTGCAGTCTCACTGGCAGCCACCGCGCCGAAGCCAGCTGATGCCTCGACATCGAGAACGGGGATCTCGACCATTCCGTCGGTGACCGGATTGGCGGGACCACCAAGTAATTGCTCGTCGACGCCAAAGAAGCAGGCAAGCGTCTTTCGGTCCTCATCATCAAGCTTTCGCGGTGAGCCGCGCTTGATGAATTGCTGCACATAGGCAGGGTTGCGGCCGAGCAGCCGCGATATCGAAGCGTAGCCATATCCGCCTTTGAGGATCAGCCGGTCGAGCTCTTCCCTCACATGTTCCATTTCGCCTGTCCTTCGAATCTTGATCGTAGGAATTTTCCTAGACTCGCGGATGCCATCCTACTAAGAACATAACAAGAACACAAGGGATTTGCGAGTCGGAGCGAATGGGACATGACCTTGCTAGAACGGATCGAAAAGCATCTGAAAGATCATCATATTTCGGCAACGCGCTTTGGACGGCGCGCGGTTGGCGATCCGCGATTCGTACTCGACCTCCGGATGGGGCGCAGGCCGCGCCGCAGAACCATCGAAAGGCTCGAAGCCTATCTCGATTCTTTCGACAGGCCGCTGGTCATGAAGGACGGCGGCGCAGTGTCAGCTGCTCCAACCGGCGGGCCACGTCCTGCCAAAGTGCAACCCCCTGGTTGTCCTTCGCGCGGCTCAATTGCCCGATCTTGTCGTCAATGAAGGCAGCGCCGTTCTTGCCGTGTTGCTTTTCGACCCACAGTGCCATGCCCCACAGTTCCTGGTCGCGGGTGAGGGTCAAAACAGCGAGCCGAACGTGGTGGCATAGATCAGAAGCAGGCCAGCGCCGATCAGCACAGCCTCAAGTTCGAGTTTCCACGCGTTGGCATCGTCACGTGCCCGCTCTTCATCGCTTCGCCAGTCGCGCATCAGCACCATGGCTCCTTTCTGCCGGTCCAGGTTCGTGCCAATCCTTCCGCAACCAGCTGGTCGCCAATCGAACGACCCTGGCGGATGACAACACGCAATTTGCGACCGTACTGATCTTCGTCGCGATCGCCGATGGGCCAGAGAGTGAATTCACCTTCATTGAGCAATGCAACGAGCCGGTCGCGTGCCTTGATGCCGAGGGCGTATTCGTTATCGCATCTGGGCTGCGAGATCTCCGGCGTGTCGATATCCGCGATCCTGATCTTCACGCCTTCGAGCCAGATCGTGTCGCCATCTACAACGCACGTCCGCCTGACCATGCCGCAAACCGAAAAGCTGTGTGTGGTTCGCGCTTCGGCGCTCGCCGATCCAAATGGCCAATAAATACCCACCAGGCCTCCAAGAATGCCGACGAGCAGACCGCCAGCTCCAAGAAGAACGAGGCTTCTGCGTCCGGCTCCCGTGCCCCGGTCACGTCGGGTCCGGAATTCGACAAGATTATCGCGGGGCGCCTTCCTGGACATTCCGCCTTCTTTCATTTCTGGACCTTCAAGCCAAGACACCGTGCTCGCTTTCCCAATGGTTTTCAGCTATTTTCGCGGCAACGCGAGTGGCAGCCCAGAGGGGAGGGTGCAGGTTTGCTCCTGAAGGAGAATGAGCAATGAGCGATCCAGACAATACTCCCACCGGCGGCAAGCAGGACTGGGAAGGCTTTCGCGAAGTCGACCGGGCCATCGCCGAGAACCGACTTACTTCCTACACCTGGAAGAAGACCTGGGCAGATCCGTGGGGCAAGGTTGGCTTGATCCTGTTCAGCGTCCTTTTCCTCGCCTTTGTGATCTATGTGATCATCTACGATGGTATGATCTGAGCTACCATTCCTTCACATCGTCGGCCGCTTCGGCCGAGGCTCCCTTGGCATCGCGGGTCTTGCCGTCGAGGTATCCTTTCACGGTCCCGACCCGCCGTTCCCCTTGTTGCTGGACCCGATCGACATCTCGGGCGATTTCCTCGCGCTCGCTAGAAGGTTCACCTAGGCTTCCTTGTACCCCGCCAAGCCGTACCGATCCCCGGACACCATCTGCGCTCTCCACCGCGGGTCGAGCGACGGGCGCAAAGGGCGGCAGAACCAGGTCGTCCGCGATATCGGCGTTGAGCTGGTCCGCATAGCTTTCGACGAACCGCACCTGGAGCTGCTGGCCTCGCGCACTCATCTGGAAGTCGATGTCGTCGAAGCGCACTGGCCCGTAGTAATCCCGATTGGCGTCGATCTCGGCCATGCCCCATTCGCGATAGGCCTGGCTGAGATTGAGCGTGCCTGCGACATTGGCACTTTCGTACCAGCTTGCCTGGTTCTCAAGGCGGCTGGCGATTTCCTCGGCGCGGCGTGCTTCGCGGGTATAGCTCTGCGCTTCGGTGATCGACGTGGTGATGCCGGCCGAACTGCTCGAAACCAGCGCTTCGGAGCTTGAGCTCGTCTCGCGCAGGAAACCCTCGCGCGTGCTCGACCAGCTGCGACTGTCCGAGATCTGACGCAGCGCACCCATGATGCGTGAGCGGTCCTCGGAGGCGATCCCGATATCACTGTCAGTCCAGGTCTGGTTCCGGCCACCTTTCAACCCAAGGGTACCCTTGACCGAACCTCGTTCTCCTTTGACCCCAAGACCGGCATCCCCATTCAAGAACCACGAGACGGTGATGTCGTCGGCGGCACGGCGCGACAGCCCGAATTGCTGCTGGAGTGTCTTCGAAGCGTTGTCGACTTCGCTGAAGGCGCTGCCGATGCTGTCGCTGGTCGAGACCCCACTGACACTCTCGTTCGAGCGCGAGCGGGTGTAGGCATCGCGCAGTTCGCTGAAGCGGGTGACCGCCGAGCTGGTCGATTGCTGGGCAAGGTTGGAAAAGGTCTCGCTTTGGCCGCGGCTCTGGCTCGCCATGGTCGCGAGCCTGCTCGAGAAGTCCTGCCCAAGCGTCGGTGTAAATGGGTAGCTCGAGGTCGGCACGGTCGCGAACTCGGCTTGCGGGAAGCTGGTCGTTTGCGTGCCGTTGTCGGCAAAGCCGCGCGACTGCGCTGCGCCATAGGCGATGTTTGGTGCAAGGCTCGCCTGGGCAAACTGGCGCGAGAAGACGTTCGAGTTCTCAAGGCTGGTGTTGCCAAGCGAGAGATTGCCCGTGCTCGCCTCGCGTGCGGCTTCCTCGGCCGCGTTCTGGCTCGGATTGAGGTAGCTTGTCGCCTGTCCAGAGATCGCCATGGCCCCGCGCGCGACGCCGCCCGCAAGGAAGGGGATCGAGGCGACAAGATAGCCGGCAAGGATACCGATATCATTGTTGACGTCGGTCATGCCGGAGAAGGTCGCGAGCGTGAGCCCGCTTGCACCGCCCGCAGCGGCGACATCGCCCGCGCCTTTAAGCATCAGGATCATGTGGAGGATGACGAACAGCGGCCCCCAGGCGGCGAGGTAGAAGAAGCCCGTGACATAGCCGCGCAGCGCGATCGGACCGGTCCGCGGCATCAGGAACAGCGGGAAGAGTACCGGGAAAAGCGCGTAGAAGACCACGGTCAGCACGACATTGAGGATCGGCACCCATTTCATCGCATTGTGCGCGATCGAGGAATACGTTCGCTCGGTCTGGATATCGGCGCGGGTCTGCGCGAATACATCGACGCTCGATGCGCCGCTTGCTCCGGCAAAGCCGTGCATTGCCTGGTTCATCGCGTTGATGGTCAAGACCTGGCGAAAAATGCTGCTCGCGTCCTTCGAGACCCCGGTAAGATATTGGTAAGCCACCGGCAGATCGGCGATGAGCTTGGCCTTGGCGAGCGCTTCGGTTTGCTTAGGGTAGAGCTGGCGGCCGGCAACGAGCGTCATGTCGTCGATCATCCCCGCCCACTGGTTCGAGAGCGCGGTGTAGGCCTCGCGGCAGGTGACGATCGAGGCGGAAACCCTGTCATCGGCTTCGCGGGTGAGGAACTTCTGCGCGCGTGCCGCGCTCCCGGGCGCAATGGTCGCCCAGATGTCATTGCTCTCGGAAAATTCCTTCATCGAGTAGCGACCGAGCAGCAGATCGTAGAAAACGCATTGGCGAACGTGTTCGTCGAAATTGGCGGCGAACTCAGGATCGGCGATGCGCAGCGAGCGTGTCGCTTCGAGCAGGCGCGCGCCGTAGATCATGCCGTTCTTCGAATAATTGAGATCGTCGGGAAGCCCGAACACGGTCTCGGCCGAGCGCGTGAGGTAGTCTCCAGCCTGGCTGGTGAAGCTTGCCATCAGCGCGAGGCCCAGCGGGACGTTCGCAACAGTGGCCGGAGCAAGGCTCGGATTGACGCGATCGGTGACCTGCACATCCATGCGCGGCACCATCAGGCACATGTAGATGAGCGTCGCGCCGAGGAACCAGTTGAGCCACGCTCGCCAGTCCTGGTTGAACGCCACCACGATCACCGCAAGCGCGAACCCCATTACCAGCGCGACCTGGATCAGGCTTTTGTAGCCGCCCGCACCGGTCCATGCGGCGACGGCGTTGAGGACATTGACGATGTACTCGCCGCCGCCGGTGGTGAAGATCTCGACCATGCGCGCCTCAGGGGACGATCGAGCGCGACTGCAGTCCACGCGACCAGTCGAGCGCGGCGGACATCGAAGGCGACATCGAGGCGGCGAGCGCGTTCTCGATCATCGCGGTCTTCTCGATGATCTGCATGATCGCCGAGACCTTGGCCTGTCCGGTCGCCTGCCGCTGGACGAGGCCAGTGCGAACCTCGGCGACCTGGCCGCGCCAGATCGCGAGCTTGGCTTCGTCGGCGGCGATGAAGCTTGCCATCGAGCGCCCGGCTTCGGACACGATCCGGTCGAGGATCGCATAGAGGAGGTCGATGCTGGCGATCTCGGCGAGCGTGTCGCGATCATCGGTCGGCATGCCGCGCCCATAGGCGGCCTGGACGGTGAGGATCTTGTACAAGGGGACCGAGGCTACTTGCAGCAGTTCCTTCTCGGCATTGCCGATCGCGGTGTCGGCGCGGATCGCATCGACCATGTTGCCGATCAGCAGCGCGACGCGCGGGCGGATCGCCTTGGCGTTGGCAAGGCTCATCTGTTCGAAGGTCGGATTGAGGCAAAGATCGGTCTCGTCGCAGCGGAACACCCTGACCGTCTGGCCCTGCGTCCCGTCGAGCAGCGCGCTCACCAGGGTGGACGACGCATCGCCTGCAAATGGCACGAACTTGCCTGCCTCATCGTCCTTGGGCGGCACGTAGATCACCGTGCCGATGAGCGTCATGGCGTATTCGGCAAGCTCGCGGTCGAAAGTGCCACCGGGGTTGAAAAAGGCGCTCTTCTTGAGGACGTGCCAGGTGTAGTTGCGGGCTACGCCGGGATTGACGTCGGCGTAATCGGCACCGGCGCCTTCATTGGTCGAGGCGCGCTGCCCGCGCGTGCCGCAGCCGTGCTTGGCCGCGGCATAGTCGGTGAAGATGCCTTCCGAATTGCCGATTGCTTCGCAGATCGCCTTGTCGGCCAAATCACCCTTGGGCCACAGGCCGCCGACCAGCCCCTGCGCCATTTCGCAGGAGTTGATCGAGAGGTTGTTCATGAGTTGCGCCTTCTGGCTGAACTCCTGCATGATCTTGTTGCACTCGGGGCAAACGGTATCGATCGCGAGGCTGAAGGCGAACCCGACCGCGTTGTTCGCGACCGCCTTCAGAAGCGCGACCATCTCGCTTGCGTTGATGAAGGAGAAGGACCCGGCGAAGATATCGATACCGCCGCAACCAGCGCGGGCACGCGGCAGCTGGAGATTGGCGATGCTAGTCGTCTTCTGGGGGAAGCGCGTCCAGACATTGCCGAGGCTGTAATAGCCTGCCGACTGGCCTTCGAAGGCGGTCGGACCCGTGACATTGGCCGCCGCGCCCATGTCGTCCATGAAGCGGTCCATGCTGTCGCCAACGTTGGCGGCAAGCGGGGAAGCGATCATGCTGGCGGCGGCGAGGGTCAGCGCCGCATTGCGAATGCTAGTAATCATGTCCGGCTTCCTTCGAGGTGAGGAGGTAGATGCGGTCCTGGAGTTCGTCGGCCGAGAGCACGCCGTAACCGATCGGGATCGGTCGCTTGGTCACGCTGTCCCACAGCACGAGCGCCGGCGTGGCCTTGCCTTCGAGGCCGAGCCTGGCGCGCTGGTTGGTCTCGACCTTGTAGTCCGGGAAATGGCGCGAGGGTCCGCCATCGGTCGAGATCGCGCGCACGGTGATGCGCCAGCGCTCGGCGACGCCCTTGACGATCGGGCTCATCACTTCGCAGGGTGCGCAGGTCGAGCTGTAGAAATAGAACAGGCCGTAGCGCTGCGAGAGCCGCGCCATCACGCTGTCGCGCTCGGCGCTGCGGGCATCCTGCCACTGTTTCTTTGCGAGCGCGCCGACCGGCCGCTCGAGCGTGTAGTCGAGTTCGGGGTCCTGCCAGATCGCGCGCTGCCAGACATCGGAGAAGAGCGAGGCGCGATCGAGCTGCGCGCGCTGGAGGCGGATATAGGCCGCCACATTCGCTTCGGTGGGATAGACGATCGCGCGGGCCTTCAACTCGCGTAGCTCGGCGGTGATCGCATCGAGTTCCTGCGTCGCCGCGACCGGCTCGATTTCAGGCGCTTGCGGTTCCTCCGCGGGCACAGGTTTGACGCAGTAGAACCAGTAGCCGAGCCTGCGCTCTTCGCAGTAGAGCGCGTCAGCCGCGGTGGTCGATGCAGTTTCCTGCCTTTCCTGGGCCAGGGCCGGAGCGGCGGGGAGCGCAGCGAAGCCAAGCGCAAGCGCGGTGAGGAGATAGAGATGGGTCATTGGCCGCCCCTTGCGTAATAGTCGTCGATCTTCTGCTGGATGAGGATGCTGGTCTCGAGTTCGTCGGGCAGCCGCGCGGCATCGGTGAACTCGGCATAGACCTCGCTGAAATCCATCCGGCTCAAATCGAGCCGGGCGAACTCGTCGAGGGTGAACCCCTCGCACTGTTCTTCCTTGGGCTTGTCCCAGGGCTTGGGAAGCTGCTTGCGGCCCTGCTCCTGCAGGATCCGCGAGAGCTTGCTCTCGAAGCAGCAATAGACCTTCTTCTTGGTCAGGCAGACGCCGAGGAACTTGTCCGAACAGTAGGTCCCGACATAGGCGCACAGCCCCTGCGCATCGCGCTGGTGGAGCAGCACTTCCTCGCGATCACAGCCAAGCGCGACCAGAAGGCTGATGCCCGGAATGAGCGGAAAGCCCTTGCCCTTGCAACAATTGAGCACGCCGAAGACCTTGGACGAGCAGGTGTTGCGCGTGCCGCGGAACAGCGTCAGCGTATTCGGGTCGAACTGTCCGCGCGCTTCGTCCATTGCATGCAATGCGACCGCGGCATCCTTGAACTCGTCGTTCGCGGTGCGCTCGATCGTCTCGCAGCTGCCATCGATGCAATAGACATCGCCGTCGCAGACATACTGCGTGGTGCTGTCTGTTGCCGGGAGTGGGCATTCGTAGATGCGCTCCCAGGTCTCGCATGGGACCTCATCGGTGAGACATTCCTCGCGCAAGAAACGGCAGGTGCCCTGGCTTTCGATGTCCGAGCAGTCGGTCGCCGTTTCGCGCGAGGTACAGGTGTAGCTGCGCTGCCATTCCCAGCACGGTCGTGTGACCGAGACGCCGTTCACGATTCGGGTCTGCGGATCGGCATCGGTGCAGATCTCGGTATCGAGCGTGCAGTCGCCATTGTCGGCAAAGCCTGAGCACTGGCTCTCGTCGGGGGTCGTCGTGACCGTGGTCGCAGTAGTGACCATGTAGGGTGTCTGCCCCGGGACTTGCTCGTCGCAGGTCAATTCGGTGATCGGGTCGCCCGGCTCGGAACACCACGGACGTCCGCCCGAGGAACTCCACTGCAGGCAGGTGTCGCGCCGTCCCGTCACGCGGCAGGAATAGCCGTCGAACCCGGCGCACTCGGGCTCGCCGGAGCCGTTGAAGTCGCCGAACCGGTTGCACAGGTAGTGGTACTGCGGAAGCTGGCTCACTGTCGTTGCCAGCGGCACCGCGCACTGGCCCGCCGACTGGTCGATCCGAGTGCCGGTGTTGCAGGTCGCGGTGTAGGTCCCGGCCGAGCCCGATCCGGGAGGCAGCGGGACGCAGGAGCCCTGGCCCCCGGCGATCGCCATGCCGCTGGTGTAGTCGAGCGGGCTCTCGTTGATCGCGAGGCTGCGCGCAATGACGTCCTCGATCTCGCCCGGATCGAAACGCGCGCGGTTGGCCACACTGTCGCGCATCGCGCGGTAACCCTGGTGGCCGCTCGCCACTGCCGCCGCATTGCCCTCGATCCGGTCGGGATCCTGCGCGAGCGTCTCGATCCCCCGGACCGCGTTGCGATCGTAGTTGGGGAGGGTCGCAGTGTTCGGCTGTTGCTGTGCCGCCTGCTGGGCCTCGCCGCGCAGGCTCTCGGCAAAGGCCTTGCCGTCGGCCTTCGCGTCCTGCTGCTGGGCTGCGGCGCTCGCGGTGAGGAGGAGCGCCGTAAAAGCGGTCACGGCGAGCTTAATCGGGTGTTTCATGGGCGCTGATCCCTCAGGCGGGCGAGGTGGAGGCGGGCAAGCTGCGCGCCCGGGCCGCCGCCATCGGCAAAGGTTTCGAGCGCGTCCTCGACGCTGACATTGCCCGCGATTCGGTCGTGCGGCGGTAAAGTGTCGGTGCAATCGAACCCGTCGCAGGGGCTGAAATCGCTCGCGACCATCACGAAGCTCGGTGCGACAGCGATATCGAAAGTGCGGAACAGCCGCGGATCGATCCCGAGCGCGCCGGCCTCGCTGCCATCGCGCCAGATCGCGGCGAGCCGCTTCTTGAAGGCCGCGCTGTCGCCTTGCGGGAAGCCGCGCAGCACGGTGACCCCGCCGGCGCGGGTGACGTCGCGGACCAGCGCCTTCAAGGAAGGCTCGGGCATCGACAACGAAGCAAAGGCAATGAAGCGCGGTACTTCGCCCATCGCCGCGACCTCGGCGTCGGCTGCGCTGCGGATCATGCCGTCGAGATCGAGCGGACCGACGCCGGCACTCGCCTGCGCTTCCTTCACATAGGCGGCGCGGTTGTCGAGTGCCGCCTGCTGCGTGGTTCGTGCGTCCTCGGCCAGCGTGTCGGCCCTGGTCCTGACCGAAGTCGCGAGTGCTTCGGCATCCTGGGCATGCTCGCTCGCGCGGGCGCGGATCTCGGCAAGGTCGAGATCGGGCGGAGAATCCTGCGCCGATGCGGCAGCGAAGGCAGCGGCTGTTGCCAGGCTGATGAGGACGAGGAGATGGAAGGCGTTTCTCATAGCGCGCAGCAATTCCTCTTGCGCCAGACCAAGTATCCCATGTCTTCGCCGATGGCGGGGATGACCTGTCCGGGGGACTGGAAGGTGGTCGAGGCACCGACGGGCGGGCAGGCGTAGCGGCCCTTGGTCGCCGGATTGGGGTTGGTGGCCTGGAAGCGGTATTGCTGCTTCCTCATCACCGGCATGAGGTATTTGCCGCACAGGCCCTTCGAGCCCATCGTGCCCCACGAGACGAGCTCGCGGTGAAGCTTGTAGGCGAAGCGCGAGAGCACGAGCCGCGAGGCCTGGACGTGACCTATGCTGGCCGAGACATTGCCGTTCATCGGATACATCGAACCCTGGCAGCCCGCGCACCAGAACATCTCGTCGAGCGGGAGGTTGGCGGTCGATGCGGCGCAATCCGCAGCGCAGGCGGCCAATGCCAGCGGGTTGGCGAAGAGCACGGCCTCGGGGTTGATGATCGCCGTGAGCTCGCTGTCCTGCCACAGCGGATCGATCTCGGAGATATAGAGGATGTCGATCGAGCCGGGCTCGAGGCACAGGAAATCGGCAACGATCTCCATCCAGTAGATCAGCGGATAGGCGTACCAGTGGACGTGCCAGCTCGAATAATACTGGCTCGCGCCGCCCACCGCCGATGGACCCGAGATCGAGCGGAAGCCGATATCGAAGCCCGGATCGAGTTTCATGCCGCCGAGGTTCACGAAGCACCATGGCTTCATGCTGACATCGGCAAGCCGCACCGGCTCCCAGAAGCCCATCGCAATCCCGGACCTCAGACCGCACAGGCATACGGGCAGGTCGGGATTGTCGGGATCGGGGCGATTGCTCGGCCAGATCTCCAGCCCGCCGATCGAGATCGGGAACAGGCACGACCAGCAGATGTCGGTGATCGGATTGACGAACTGCCCGGTGCATTTGCCCGGTCCGGCATCGGCTGAGGCAGGCGAAGAAAAGGCGAGCGAAAGCGCTGCCGTGAACAGCACGAGGAAGGCGCGGAAGCTGCTCATGGCTTGGCCTTTCGGGGCGGTAACGCGATCTCGCTCACTTCGAGGACACGCCCGTTCTGGCGCACCCGGGCGGGCACGGCCCTGATGCCGAACTTTTCGGTGAGATTTCCGCCCTGGTCGAAATAGAACCTTCGCTGGCGGGCTTTCATCAGCTCAAGCGGCGCGCCTTTGACGAGGATTAGCTTGGCATTGGGGTCTTGCCTGAGTGCCCAGGCGATCTGCGCCGGATCGTCGCCGTCGAGGAAGAGCAGAGGGACACGCAGCGCGACGCTATCGAGCGGATTGACCCGCGTTCCGGCCGCATGGATGAGCTCGCCCTTGGCCTCCCGGATATCGGCGGCGAGTGTGATCGTCGGATCGAAGGGCCAGCTGCGGCTTTCGTGCGCGCGGATCAGGCCGGCGACCGGGTCGGGACGGTTGACCCGCGCTATGGTGCGGCGCTTCAATTCCTGGTTGAGCTTCGCGGTCTCGCCCGACTTTTCCATCTGCGCTAGGCGCGTGTGGATCTGTTCGAGGAGGTCGCGCTCGATCACCGGAAACACCGCGCCGCGCTGGCCATAGTCTCGTGCCTGCAGGCTCGCAGGAAGCGCGGCGAGGAGAAGGGCGCCAAGCGGAAGGAGGGGGCGCATCACAGGATCGTCCTCCCGCTACCGAGGATCTGCCCACGACAGACGAAGCCGATTTCGCCGTAGCGACTGTCGAGCCCGCGTGGATGGCTGGTGCCGGTATAGTAGCAACCCTCGGGGATCACGCCTTCGGGGCCCCGCGTGAGCGGAACGCCGAGGCGCGTGACCTTGAGCAGGCTCGCAACCTTCCTGCCGTTGATGAAGACCGCGTCGCCCTCATGGCGCACGACATCGCCCGGCATGCCCAGCACGCGCTTGCCGAACATCTGCGGCCCTTCACCGAAATGTCTTTCGACGAGTTCGCTTCGCGGCGGCTCGAAGAAAATAAGGCTGCCGCGCTGGATCGCTGCCTTCTTGTCGAGCCAGAACGCCCAGTTGGGGAGGCTCGGGCTCGCATTGATGAGAAAGGCGTGGTCCTTGCTGAAGGCATCGAGCGGCGCCCAGGCGAGCGGCAGCAGGACGAGGCCCGAAAGCAGCAGCGGACGGCGTAGCGAGCGGGGCAGGCTCATGGCTGCTTCTCCCCGGCGAGCTCGTCCGCAATGCGCCGTTCGAGTTCGGGGGTCGCATCTTCGGCTGCCCCGGCGAGCACTGCCTCGGCGACGAGCACCACGCGGCCGTCGCGGCCCATGTCTGCGACTGCTGCCTCGGCGGCCTTGAGATAGGCAAGGCTCGCAGCCTGGACGACCGCCGGATCGGCATCGGCGCGCGCGGCCTCCTCAACGAATGTGCCGATGGTCTCGGCGAGCCGGACAGTGACGATCCGCTGCTTGGGGGAGCTGGTGACCTGCTGGGTAAGCCATGCGCCCCACAGCAGCGCGGCAACAAGCACCGCTACGGCGAGGAGTTTCGGGCCTAGCTGGCGAAGCGGGAGGTTCAGTCTATCCATGGCGGGGATATCCCTCGTTGTTTTGGCGGCAAAGGCGGCGGTCGAGGCGGCGCAGGAAGCTTGGCAGCCGCAGCAGCGCGAGCCCGCCAGCGGAGCTGAGGAAGGCGATCTGGAGGTCCTGCGCGAAGAGGTGCCGCGCGATCGGCTCGGCAGTGCGGTAGTGATCGGCGAGGTTGCCGAGCTGCGCGAACAGCGCCGTGAGGTCCCAGCCGGCGATGAGTAGAAAAACGAAAAGCGGCAGACCGAGGACCAGCAGCAGCGTGCTCACAGCGAAGCCTGCTGCTTCGAGGAGGACGAGGCAGGTGCCCTGGAACAGCGCGAGCCAGTTTACGGCGCGATGCTTTTCGCGGGCGCGTTTGGCAGTCGGAAGCGGCACGCGGTCGACGAGCGTGGTGGTCTCGAGCACCATCATGCGCCTCCTTCCACGCCGGCGACGAGCGCGACCGCGCGTTCGAGCGGCATGCCGCTTTCGACATGGCGGCGGATCGCGGCATAGGTGTCGGGATCGGAGGAGAAGATCGTCGCCGAGAGCGGATCGAGCACGAGCCGCCCGACGGCTTCAACCTCGGGACCCTTCAGGTAGATCTCGCTGTATTCACTGCCCGAGCGCTTGAGGCTGCGGATCAGCGTTTCGGTGCGGTCGTCCATGTCGAGCCGGGCTTCCTTGCGGAAATCGGCAATGGTCTCGGGCTTCTGCTGGAGCACCAGCATCCAGTCGCTGTTCTCGAGCGCGGCGCGCGCGCCATCGGACTTGTAATAGTCATTGAGCGACTGGGTGGCGGTGGCGAGCGCGCCGCCATATTTGCGTGCGGTGCGGGCGTAGGTCTCGACGAACTCGCCCATCGAGCCGCCCTTGAGCATCGCCCAGGCTTCATCGATCAGCAGCAGTTTCTTGGTGCTGCGCGAACTCCGCGTCATCGCCTGGCCGGTCATAAACATGATCGCCGAAAGGACGACGCTTCGCAGTTCCTCGCGGCTCGCGAGATCGCTCATCTCGAAGACGGTGAAATCGTCCTCAAGCGCGAAACTCGCCTTGCCGGAAAAGAACCCGGCATAGCTGCCACCGCGGCAGAAGGGCGCGATCGCAGTCGCCAAATCCTTGCCCGCCTCGTTCTCGCTTTGATGGAGTGTATGTGCGACATCGTCGATCGCGCCGCCGCTGCCGAGCGCTTCCCAGACCTGCGTCACTGCCCGGTCGATGAGGCCGCGCTCGGTGTCCAAGGGGGCTGCACTCGGCCGTGCCATCTGGCCAACGATTGCCTTGATCATGGCGAAGCAGTCGAGGCGGTAATCCTCGTCTTCGTGCGCGCGGGCATCGTCGACCATCGAGAATGGGTTCAGGGAAAAGCCCGAGGCGAGCGTGAACTCGACGAAGCGTCCGCCCTGCAGTTTGACCGAATGCTCGAAGCTGCGCCCGTCGTCGATCACCACGACCTTGGCGCCCGCACCGCGGAGCGCTGTGCAGAGCTCCTGCAGCAGTACCGACTTGCCCGAGCCCGACTTGCCGCAGATCGCTATATTGTGATTGCCGGCAGTGTTTTCGAATGGCGACCACCAGAAGGGCTGGCCGCGTCGTCCCAGGAGCAGCAGATGCGGGATTGCGCCGCCGAGATACTCGCCCTGCAGCGGGGCGATGTTCGCCGCGGTGGTCGAGAGCATGGTGCGGAAGCGCTTAAGGCGCGCAAGGTCGTGGACCAGCCCGTCGGCAAGGCTCAGCGGGAAGGCCGCGACGAGACCCTGCAACTGGAGGAAACGTTCGTCGGCGAGGTCCCAACCGGCGGCCTTGTAGATCGCCTTGACCGTGCGTTCGTGCGCGTCGCCATCCCCCAACGGCGAGATGGTGGTGAGTCCGTAGAACAACTTGACCAGCTTCTTGCCCGCCTGGAGCTCGGCCTGGACATGCTTCCATTCGGCCGATTGCTCAGAAAGCCTCGGCAGGAAGCGCGCGCTCCTGGTCTCCGACAGGCTGGTAGTGCGCATGAACTTGTAGCCTGCGCGCGCCGAGGCCGCTTCCTGGTCGGGATAGTGGAGGCACAACATGGTCGCGGCGGGACAGGGAAAGCGCAGCTTGTCGGTGAACATGTCGCCGATGAGCCGCGCGCATTCCCACGGTGCCCAGCGCTCGGGGGTCGAACGAACGCCGTAATGGCGCACGTCGAAGCGGTCGGGATAGCAGGTGCCCATCTGGGGAATACCGTCGCGGCTGCGTCCGGTCTCGCGGAACCGCTCGGTCCGGAGGATCAGCCGGTCGTCCTCGACCTCAAGTTCTATATCGCGGCGGATCGCCTGGACGTCGAGCGTGTCCTCGCGGTTCCAGTGCGTAAGATCGAGCTCGCGCGCGGTGGTCGGCGAGGTCAGCTCGTCGATCAGCGCGAGAAGTCCGGCCGGTTCGAGCCGGTTGGAGGCAAGACCCAGCGAATTGAGCATCCCTGCCATCCCGTCGCGGCATTCGGTCAGCTCGGCGTCGGTGACGCTCCCGGGCACGGGAACGCCGAGCGACAACACGAGGCGGACATGGCGCGCGTGGAACGGCGCATGCGCCGAGCCCGAATGCCAGACGAGGTCGTAGAGGCGGTTGGTCCGCGCCTTGGCGATGGCTTCGTAGATCCCGCCCTGCTCGTAGCGCGGACCGAACCAGGGTCCGACGATCGCTCCGATCCGGGGGGAAGCGAAGTTCAGGACCTGCAAGCAGGCGCCCTGCGGCAGGCTCTCGGAGAAGAACTGCCCGAGGATTTCGCCGGTGCGTTCGTCCGCCCCGATCAGCGGGGTCACTTCGAGCACGAAGCCCTTCGAATGCGCGTTGCGATAGAGACCCGGCCCTTCATCGTACACGCGGTAGGGGAGCCAGTCCGAGAGCATGTCGAGCGCGAAGCTCGGCCGGGCATGGTCGGCCTGCCGCGCATCGCCGAACAGGCCGGAGAGCAGCGCGTCGCGCGCCGAGGCGAGCGAACGGTTCATTGGCTCTCTCCTTCGGGTTCGCCAGGCGAAAGGGGGTGGGGCACCCAGCCGGGGGAGGGGAGACGGCCAGGTGCCCCGGTGACCGGCGCCGGAACGCCGGGCTGCGCTTCCGGGGCCTGGGAGGGGATAACCAGGACATCCGGAAGCTGCAGGGGAAGGGGATTGAAGACAGGCGCGTTCTGCGGGTCTGTCGGCGGCGGCGGGGTCTGCGCATCGTTGCCCGCGCGTCCGAGCGCGCGGAGCACTTCGCCTCTCGAGCGCGGGGCATGCCAGCTCTCCGCAGGATGATCGGGCAGCGCGACATGAACCACGCGCGCTTCGTGGTCCCGGCCCGCCGCGTCGCGATAGGCGGCGATGACGATCCGGAGCGAGCGGGCGTCCGCCTGGCGCGGACCAGCGAGCGAGGGTGGCTGACTGGTTGCAGCGCGCGATGCCATGCCGGTGCCAGCTTCGCCGATCGCCGCGCTGTCGATCAGCGTGGTGGGCGCGCAGCTGCCTTCGGGCGCGCGGCAGTCGAAATCGCCTTTGACATTGCCGCCAAGCGTGGCGCATCCGGCAATGCTCGCAGCGAGGCTGGCGGCTGAAATTGCCCGGAAGTGACGCCCGCTCATTGCCCTGCTCCGGCGCGCTGGTTGGCGAAGCGGTTGAGCGTTGCAGCATCACGATAGCCGTGCATCACCGCGCCATCGCTTGCGCGCACGATCACCGGGGTCCCGGCAAAGCCATTGGCCTTGGCAAAGGCCTCGTTGGCGTCGAGCGCGCGGATGGCCTTGCAGCTGGCGGGACGCGGCACGTGCTTGCCGGTATAGGCAGCGTGCAGCGCCGCGACCGGATCGCTGGCGCACAGGACGCTTTCAGAGAGGCGCCGGCTCGCCGCGCCGAAGATCGAGATCGGTCGCTCCTCGACCAGTACGCCCGCCTGCTCGAGTGCGCCGGTGAGCTTCTTGCAGTAGCCGCACTGGAAATCGGAGAAGACCACGAGCCGCGGCCCCTTGGGATTGCCCCAGCGGATCGCGCCCTCATGAGGGAGCTGCGAGAGGTCGACCTTTGTCTTGGCGGGTGCGGGCGCGGCTTCGCTGTGCGAGGCTTCGGCGCGGCCCGCAGCGCGCGCGGCTCCGGCGGCGAGCAAGTCGGGATTGAGCTCGAGGAGCCGCGTCGCGGTGACGTCGCGCCGCTCTTCGAGATCGTAGAGCCGTCCGACGAAGAGATAGCGCGCGGCTTCGTCGGTGTAGAACAGCGTCTCGCCCGAGACGACCTCGCACCAGGGCGCTAAGCTTGTGCAATCGAGCGCGTCGATCGGAGTTTTCGGGAGCCTGAGCTTGAGCGCCTGGACGACATCGCGGGCAATGGCGGCCTGCGCCGGCATGGCGGTCAGCACGGCAACGCCGCTGGTGAGGAGGGCGGCTGCGCTGGCGGCGGCAAGCGATATGTGCGCGGCGCGGGCTTTCAGGCCCGGCCGGTGGTGGGAGAAATTCATTGGTCTGTGCTCCTGACATGGACGCCGTCGAGAAAGACTATCTCGACCTCGATGCCGGTCGGCATCTCGACGACGGGTTGGTATTGTTCTGCGCGTTCGATGAGGTATTTGCTGACCGTGTCGGCGGCTTCGCCCGCGCCCTGGCCGAAGCCGCCCGCAAGGATGTCGGTCGGCGAGAGCGCCTCGCGCTTGCCGTCGCTGCCGACCTGACCGGCGAAGATGCCGTTGGCGTTGGCAGAGAAGCCGCGTCCGAACCCGCCGACGATCCCGGCGAGCAGCGCCTGGCTGACAAGGCTGCCTTCACGGCTGACGACACGGCCGCGCACGCCCGACTTTCCGGCAAAGGCGATGAACCCCTTGACCTCGCTCACCGCGAAGCGCCCGCCGGGCTGCGCGCAGGTCATCCGCACCAGCTTGACGTAGACCTTCTCGGCCGAGAGATCGCCGCGCGCCGCGCCGTTGACGAGACAGCCGGTGAGGTCGGTCGTAAGCAAGCGATTGCCCCTCAGAACCGAGCGCGCGGGGCCGGTGATGCGCAGCACCACGGGCAGCGGATCGCTCTGGCTGGTGACGCCTGTCGAGGCATCGACCCCGACGATCACGGTTGCCGGCGCGTAGCTGTTGGGCGGCAAATAGTCGCGGCTCGCCTCGAGCAGCAGGGGCGGCGCATTGGCGTCGACCTTCTTGCCTGCCGTGCCGGGCTTCTCACCGCTGAAGCTCAGGAGGCTCGCCTTCGGCTCGGCCATGGGGCCCGCACTTGGATCGAGGGCCGCGGGTGCGGCGCCCGGTGCAGCGCCCAATGCACGGGGATCAAGCGGGGTAGCCGGCGCGACCGGAGGATAGGCGCGCTGAGTCTCGAGTTCGGAGCGCAGCGCCGCGTTCTCGGCCGAGATCGCGTCGATCGCCGCCTGGCCGTCGCTCAGCATCCGCGCGTTCTCGCCGCGCAGCGTCTCGAGTTCCTGTTCGATCGAGGCCTTGGGGAGCTGGCTCTCCTGGAGGTCCTTGATCGCGCGGCCCTGCGCATCGAGCCTGTTGCCATAGGTGGCGACAAACTCGCGCTGTGAGAGGTTGCGGTTGACCAGCGCGCCTGTCTCGATCGTGGTCGAACCCGCGCCTTCTCCATCCTCCGCGTCGTCTCCGCCGAAGATAAACATCGAACCGGCAATGAGTGCGACCCCGCCGATCCCTGCGAGGAGAAGCTTCTGACGCTGCGCGACGGTCTTGTTCAGGTCGCGCCGGGCTTCGGAGCGACTTTCGTCCCGCGGCTGTTCTGCGGGTGCGGCGCGTGTATCGGTGTCAGCCATTATTCGAGCCCTCCCTTGGCAAATACGAGGAAGGCCTGGGTGGTCTCGCCGGGGGCGAGCGTGTCGCGGCCAAAGGCAAAGGCAAGCGCGCCTGCGGGCGCTTCGCGTTCGCTGGAAAGCGCGATGGCTGTGGGGCCAAGATTGCGTAGCGTGAAGGCCTGGCCGGTAAGCTCGGCTCCATCGTATTCGGCGACCTGCTGGACTTCGAGGCTGTCAGTGCGACGCGGGCGCGAGAGCTCGGCGCGCGCCCGGAAGCCAGGCAGCACCGCATCGCTCGCCATTGCTTCGATCAACCGGATCGCCGCCTCGTCGCGGGTCGGGGCTTGGCCTTCCCATTCGGCGGCGTCGGGCCTCGCCAGCGCGGGGTTGGTGACGAAGAGCTGGCTCGCTTCCCCGCCTTCGACCTTGCAGGCGAACTTGTAGACATGGCCTGCGCTGCTGGTGGCAAAGAAGCTGACCTTCGCGCTCGCATATTGCAGCGGCACCGAGACATAGATGTCGCCGCGGACCGGCTCGTGGGTCACCTCGAAATCGTTGTAGGGATAGCCGCTCGCCATCTTGGAAACATTGGCGAAGCCGTCGTTGACGAGCGCGACGCGGGTCAGCGCGCCGCGTGCGAGCACGCAGTCGATCGCCGCGCCGTCGGCGGCCTCGACGAACTGGTCGGCATGCGCAGCTGTCGCAAAGGCGCAGCTGGCGGCGGCGAGCGCCGCGGCGGTCAGCGCGGCAGGCAAGGGGCGGGCAAGGAAGCTCATTGGCCTTCCTCCTCGTTCTCGTTGGGAAGCTGGCGGAAGCCGGTGAGGCCGAGGCTGAGGCCGCGGCGGTTCCAGCTGAATTCGAAGCTGCGCTGCTGGCTCGCGATCACCTGCGCGCCGACGAAGGTCTTGAGCGTGCCGGTGACGACGGCGGTGAGCGCCTGCGGGTCGACCTCCATCCGCGAAATCACGAAAGCCTGGCTGATGTCCGAGCCGCGTTGTTCGTCGACGATCTTGACGAGTTCGGCCTTGAAGCTCCCGTGCGCGGCCGGGTCAGCGACTTTCAGGACCTGTTCCATCCAGTAGTCGAGGCTCTCGGGCGCACGGTTGAGCAGCATCAGCGCAGTGTCGCGAGTGACGAGTTCGAGGTAGTGCGCATCGGTTGCATCGCTCCCGAGCGTCAGGCGTTCGGAGGTGACGGGTACGAGGATCACAGACTCTTCGCGCGTTGCCGCAGCGCCGACCGCGAGAAGGCTGGTGAGGCCGAGAACGGACGCCAGCGCGGCGAAGCGGTTGCGCTGGCGCAAGTGGCGCTGCGCTTCCTCGTAGGCGAATTCGTGTTTCATGGATGTCCTCCCTCAGCCCGCGAGCAGGCGGCAGTGGGAGGGCGGCGTGGCTTTCAGCCCGAGGAAACTCCCCGGCAGATACCAGTAGGCAGCATGGACCAGTTTCGACCCGGCACCTGACGCCTTCGCCTTTCGAAGGGCGAACCAGGTGAGCCCGGACAGGGCTGTGCCGATGATGATGTGCTGCGCGAGAATGCCCCAGGCGAAGGGGACGAGGAGTCCCGCAAACTCGTCGATGGTCCAGAAACCGATGAGTTCCGGATCGTCGAGCCGCCGTGGAACGAGGTATCTGTCGGCCATGCCGCCCTCCCGTCGCTAACCGCGGCTCAGATGACCGCAGTGACGACCGAGGTGACGATAGGCACGCCGGTGCCGACGCCGATTCCGACGCCCACCGGCACCGCGACCTGGCCAAGAGCAAATCGCCCCGAAGCAAGTGCGATCAGGCCGCCGGCAAGGCTCAGGACCGTGATGATCTTGCCGCCCGAACCTTCGAGGAAGTCGGTGAATTTCTGCAGCGCCGGGTCGAAGGTGGTGTCGGCGCCGGCATAGGCGGCACCGGCACAAGCGAGCGCGATCGCGGCAGGAAGAATATAGTCGCGGGCACGAATGCCCTTGGCGGATTGGCGGGGAAGGGTGATTGCCTTGGTCATCGAGGAACTCCGTTTCGAACATGTGCAGCGATGCGTTCGCTGTATGTTCTTTCCTCGCTTCCAAGGCAGGGTGTAGGAAATCGGGAACTGGATTTTGGGGCTGCCGACCAAACAGAAAGCGACATCGGAAGGGGCAATGGACGGGATTCGCGCAGGCTGATCGCAGAGCAGCGCCGACTATGCCGGCTTTGGCGCAAAGCGTGCCGCCATATGCGCGAACACGACCGGAATTCGCGCGAATCGTCGAAGGAAGCTGATTCGTTCCTTCCTCTATGTTCTCTTAATGTTCTTTTCGTTTTCCTACAGGCTTCCTTCGCGGATAGCCGGTGAGTCGATCACCTCTGGAGCTAAGGATTCGTCGATGACCAACATGGCGCTCTTTGCCGAACAACAGGTTCGCGCCGACCTCGCCCGGCTGCTTTTGGCTGCCGTCGAAGCAAGCGGCCGTCACCGCTGCGACATCGCGCGCGACGCGCAGATCCATAAGGATGCAATGCGCCGCGTCCTTGCCGGTGAACGCTCGGCCAGCCTAGGGGAAGCCCTGCGCATTCTCGCCGCGAGCGGCGTCGCGCCGCACGCACACCTGCTTCTTTTCCTCGTCAGCAGCGGAGATCACGCGATTGCGTGGCTGCAATCGGACCTCGCACAATTTTTCGAGGACTTTTCCGGCGAGCTGCCTTCAGCGCTCGAGCGTGTCTTGGGCAACCAGGTTCATGAGGTGAAGCCGCGTTGGGCCAAGGGCACCGCGCAACGTGTTGCACGGCTGCTTTCAGACCACATCGATGAGCTCGAACGTAAGGATGCGCTGCTTGGCGATGTCTTCACCGTTGCCGATGGAGGCCATCGTGGGTGAAGAGATCGACAAAGGATCGACAGAGCCACGCCAGGTGACGCGGCTCATTCACTTGCCCGAGGTTCAGCACCGTGTCGGGCTTGGCCGTTCGACGATCTACCGCTGGATGGCCGAAGGCAAGTTTCCGGGACCGGTGGAGCTCGGTGGGTATTCGGTCGCTTGGGAAGAGCGAGCTATCGATGTTTGGATATCCCAACGCCTCGATAGCGCATAGTCCTATTGGCGAATGCTGAACACATTACCCTCGACGTCGCAATCTGTGGCTTCAAACGAGCGCTGTCGCACAGATGGAGACAGGAATGGGGCCGTGAGCAGACTTTCCGGTTTCAGCCATGGTCACGTCTGAACCGGACATTCTGCTTCTGCCAAAAACTATGGATATCTGGGGTCGACATTTCGATATCTTCGACTCGATAGAATACAAAGTCTGCGGCCCATCACCACATGTTACATTCGATCCAGAACTGCATGGCGGAACGGATCCTGTCATCTAGACTAAACGGATGACGGCTATCGCCGTCTTGTGTCCAGAAAGGTACGCCCCCTCGAAGCGATCGAGGCGTTCTTAGCGGTGGCGGAAGCGGGCGGGGTGCGCGCAGGGGCGGCGACGCTGTCGCTCAGCCCGTCAGCGACCAGTCGAAGGATCGCCGCGCTGGAGGCCTTTCTCGATATCGATCTGTTCAATCGCTCGAACGGCGGACTGCAACTCACCGCGGCTGGAATGACCTATCGCAATGCGGCCGAGGCAGCGATCGAAGCGCTCGGTCGCGTCCAAACCATGGGTACCCCCAAGCGCGACGCGACTCTTACCGTAGCGGCATCGCACAGTCTCGCCCTGCGGTGGCTGATTCCCCGAAGCGGCGATTTCGCTCTTACAACCGGTGTACGTCTCGACGTTCGACCGACCCGCGATCCGAACATCCTGCGTTCCGGGGAAGCACAGTTGGCGATCTGGGCCTCGTTCCAGGATCCGGATCTCCTTTCGGAAAACGTCTTGGAAGTTCTGGGGTGCCCCGTCTCCGCTCCATCGCTCATTGAAGAACAAGGCGGTGAACTGGGCGAAGCCGACATCGCTCGCCTTCCTCTACTCGCGCCGCGCTTGCCGGAGAATCTCTGGCCGCGCTGGCTCGCCTTGGCCGGTCTTGATCACGAAGAGATCGACGTTCGACTGTTCGATACGAATGTGCTCGCATACGAGGCCGCGGCTGCAGGACTCGGCGTCGCTCTCGCGATCCCTTTCATGTGCGAGGAGCACCTGGCCCGCGGTTCGCTGGTCCCGTGCGGCCAGTCGCGACTGATCGGGGAGCATTACAGACTCTATCGGCGCCGCAGCCGTGCGGGTCCGTCCGCACCGGAAACGCATTTCATCCATTGGGCGCGCAGGGAGGCAAGGAAGGCGGGCGATCGCTTCGCGGCAATTGGTTGATCAACCTTCTAGCCGATCCGCACCAAGGTGGCGCTGGCGGTGACGATAAGCCTTTCCTCGGCACCATTGCTCGCATGGAAATCGGCAGTCACCACCACCTGACGCTTACCCGCGCGTTTAACCGTTGCATTGGCATACACTCGGTCACCGACACGTGCAGGGCCGAGCATATGCGTCGTCACATTCGCAGTAACGACCGCTCCGCATTGCGAAACCGCAGCAAAACCGCACACGATGTCAGCCAGGCTTGAAAGCACCCCGCTATGTAGCGTTCCGTGCGACTGGGTTAGGTCCGGACGCACGGTTAGCGCCAGTTCGCAGGTTCCTTGCCAGCAGCGGACGACTTCCAGGCCCAAGAAGCTGGTGAAGGGCGAGGCGGCGACGCCTTCGCGTTCGATATGGGCGCGCATAGCTTCCGGTGTGTCGGGCAAGGTCATTCGAACGCTCCTTCAGGACGAGCTATCAATAGCCGTTCGGGCGATACTCGCCCTGTCAGCAAATCGCGAAAGGCTTCTACGATCGCGTCCGGTCCGTCGACATGCTCGCGGATGAACCAGTCGGTCGATCGCGAGGCGAATTCCGCAATCGCGGCCGCGCGATCACGTTCGAATACCTCAAGGCCATTGAGCGCGATCTCCCTACCGATCCGCTCCGGTGCGAAAAACACGGTATCGTCGTTCAACGAGGCGGCTCCCGCATGTGTTGCCCCGATCCGCACGACACGGAGGGCATCGCCGTTCCGCTCGCTCAGACCGCGGATAAGGGAAGGGTCTCCGGTAAAATCCAGGATGAGCGTGCCGGCGGCAAGCTGCGGAAGCTCATCATGAGCCGCGACGCTGTCGTAGACCATTGTGCGCTCGACGAAATCCCGGTTACGCGCGCTCGTCAGCCCGAGCAACGGCGGACCGTCACCGTGGCGTAGGGCATAGCCAAGTGCGCTCTTGCTGGACGCGCTGGTCACCGCGATCTGTGACGCTCCGAACCAGTTCTCCTCACGTAACCAGCGATCGAGCACGAGGCCCAGCACTACCAGCGGGCGAAACAGCAGCGCATCTTCGCGCTCGCGGAGCGAACCGGCCGCGGGAAGATATCTGTTGTATCCGCGGTCGACCGCCGCGCGCTCGTCGCTCGTTTCCCGCCATCCTCCTTTTGCTGGCTCAAGACGCAGAATGGCGTGCGATGCCATCGGAACCAGTCCGTAAGCGATCGTTCCATTGGCGAGGCGCACCTCGCCCCAGGCAGGCGGCACGATCCTGGGAGGCTCGGTCGGAAACAGTTTCCAGTAGCCGAACTGACCGCCGGTCAGGGCATAGGTCACGACATTGGCGGTTAGCGCGAGTTGCAGCACCGCTCCCGGTTTGAAAGGAAAGATGGGGTTCCACTCGATCCTGTCAGATCGCAGATCTTCCCGCTCCAGCTCGTATCGCCACGCCATCGAGCGGTTGTAGCAGGAGTGTTGCAGAATTGCTGTTGCCCGACAAGCAACACCGTGCCGGTCTGCGCAATACCCGGCCCAGCCAAGCCTTCGTTACATGCGGCCCCGTTCGCAGTTGCAGCAAATCGGATCGGGCCAACGATGAATCTCGCGCTTCTCGCTTTAACCATAACCGCCGGCGCTATCGTCACCTCCCCTCTGCAAGCTCAGGATTTGCCTTCCGAAGCGGAGGGCCCGGTCGTGAAGGACCCCGCCAATACCATCGTGGTGACCGGCACCCGCAGCGCCGGACGTAGCGCACTGGAGGCAGCTGTACCGGTGGACGTTGTCAGCGAAGAGGAGCTGAACGCCACCGGGTATGCCGATCTCAACCGCGCGCTGAATTTCCTCGAGCCGTCGGTCAATTTTCCGCGCGCGGCCACCACCGCCACGGCGGCGAACACGCGGCCGATCACGCTACGCGGCCTGTCGCCCGATCAGACGCTCGTGCTCGTTAACGGCAAGCGCCGCCACACCAACGCCGTGCTCAATGTAAACAATTCGATCGGGCGCGGTTCGGCGGGCGTCGATCTCGACACGATCCCTCAGAACGCGATCCAGCGGATCGAGATCCTGCGCGACGGCGCGGCAGCGCAGTATGGCTCGGACGCGATCGGCGGGGTAGTGAACATCATCCTGAAGGACGATGCCCAGGGCGCTTCGTTCGAACTGCTGGGTGGCATCACCGAGGAAGGCGACGGGCTCAACGGGCTCGCCTCGACCAGCGGCGGGCTGCCGATCGGTCGGGGCGGTCATTTGACTCTCAGTGCATTGGTCCGCGCGCAGGAAGCGACCAACCGCGCCTTTGTCGATCAGCGCTTCGACCGGGTAACCTACCGGATAGGCGATCCGGAAGCCTCGCTTTTTGGCGGATCGGTCAATTTCGGCCTGCCACTCGGCGACGCGGAACTCTACGGTTTCGGCACGGTCGCGCAAAAAATTTCGAACAACGGTGCGGGCTTTCGCGTGCCCGGCACCTCGCTGCTCTATCCCGACGGTTTCCTGCCGGTCATCGAACCGTACATCTGGGATGGCAGCGGGACCTTGGGTATCTCCGCCGATCTCGGCGGCTTCGCGCTCGATCTGAGCCAGACCTACGGCCGCAACGAGGCGGATTTCCGCGTCTTCGATACGGTGAATGTGTCGCTGGGTCTCGACAGCCCGACCAGCTTTGATTCGGGCGGCGTGACCTATGAACAATATGTCACCGATTTCGGCGTCTCGCGCTCGCTCGGACTTCTCGCCGGAGGCAATATCACCGCCGGCGCGCAGTACCGCCGCGAAACCTACGCCATCCGCGAGGGAGAACCCGCCGCTTCGACCGGAGTCGGTGCGGACGGTTTCGCGGGGTTCGCTCCGCGCCGACCGGTGAATGAGGTGCGCGATGCCTTTGCATTCTATCTCGACGCCGAGCTGCGCCCGATCGAGGCGCTGCTGATCGGCGGGGCGGTCCGTTACGACGAGTATGACGATTCCGGTGGAGAGACGACCTGGCGGGTTTCAGCCCGCGCCGATCTGACAGAGGGCCTGGCGCTGCGCGGCGCGATCGGAACTGCGTTCCGCGCGCCTTCGTTGCAACAGCAGAATTTCAGCGCGGTGCAGGGCGCACTTTCGGCAGGGCAGCTGGTTTCGGTAGCGACGCTGCCGGTGAGCGACCCGATCGCGCGCGCGTTGGGTGCGGGAGATCTGCGACCCGAGCGCTCACGTAATTACAGCGCGGGTATCGTGCTGGAGCCGACGCCCCGCCTCGCTTTCACCTTGGATGCGTTTCACATCCAAATCGATGATCGCATCGCGCTGAGTGAACAGCTGCGCGGGGCGGCGGTGAATGCCATTCTGGCCGGCGCTGGTATAGTTGGCTTCTCGCAGGTACGCTTCTTCACCAACGCGGTCGATACCAGGACTACCGGTGTGGAGGCCACCGCGCGCTGGTCGGCCAGCCTCAGTCCGGAAACGCGGGCAAGCATGGATGTCGGCTTCGCGCTCTATGACACGGAATTGGAAAGTCTCCGCGCCAATCCGGTGCTGCCGACTCTGCCGTTGCTCGGCGAGAAGTCGATCTTGTTCCTGACCGAAGCGCAGCCGCGCGACAAGCTAACCGTGCAGGCTGTCGTCGAGCACCGGTCAGTGAGCGCACGTGCAGCGCTGACCCGTTTCGGCACCTACACCTCGCAACCGCTCGTGGAGACGCAGACCTTCGATGGCGGCACGTCATTCGACCTGTCGCTGAGCTACGCCCTGTCTTCCGCGATCATGCTTACCGCCGGCGTGCAGAACCTGTTCGACGACCGGCCGGAAGAGATTGCTGATCAGGCGCGCTTCATCGCCGCAACCGGCGGCAGCTTTCCCACGGGCGAGGAGACGCCGCTCGGCGTCAACGGGCGTAGCTATTTCGTGCAGCTACGAGGGAATTTCTGATGGTGTCGCGTCGCGCATTGCTTGGCCGGACGGCGCTGGCGCTGGCTGCGTCTCGCTTCCTGTCTCCGGTAACGGCCATCGCTGTGCAACCGCAACCATATGCCGATGGCGATCCCTTTATGCTCGGCGTCGCCTCGGGCGATCCGCGTCCT
Organism: Erythrobacter litoralis HTCC2594; assembly: GCF_000013005.1. Taxonomy (GTDB): domain Bacteria; phylum Pseudomonadota; class Alphaproteobacteria; order Sphingomonadales; family Sphingomonadaceae; genus Parerythrobacter; species Parerythrobacter litoralis_A. Next base: position 226,817 of record NC_007722.1, read on the forward strand.
GATGGGTTCGTGCTCTGGACTCGGCCTTTGGGTCTGTCGGGCACTGCTACGGTCGGTGTGGAGATCGCCGACGACGATGGTTTCCGCAGGATCGTGCGCAGTGGTTCGGTCACCGCAAGTCCTGCGCGCGGGCACGCAGTGCATGTGGAGCCGGTCGACCTCGATCCAGCACGCACTTATTTCTACCGTTTTCACCTCGATGGAGCGACGAGCCCCATCGGTCGCACAGCCACGATCGATCCGCAGGCCACGCGCATGCGCCTCGCGCTCGCGGCCTGCCAGCATTGGGAACATGGCTGGTTTTCCGCCTATCGGGACATGGTCGCGCAGGAGATCAATGTTCTCCTGCATGTCGGAGACTACATCTACGAGAAGTCTTTCGGGACCGGCCCCGACGTTCGCAGTTTCGGCGCGCCCGATCCGTTCACGCTGGACGAGTATCGCGTTCGTCATGCGCTCTACCGCACCGATCCCGATCTGCAGGCCGCCACCGCTGCCTTCCCGATCATCGCGACCTGGGACGATCACGAGGTAGAGAATGACTATGCCTCGCTTCAGGGCAGCGTCACAGAAGACCCTGCCGCTTTCGTTGCGCGCAGGGCCGCTGCCTATCAGGCATGGTTCGAACACATGCCGATATCGCCGCGCCGCTTAACACCGCATGGCGCGGCGGACATTGTGCGCAGATTCGAATGGGGCGCCCTAGCCAGCCTCTCGGTTCTCGACTGCCGCCAGTTCCGCACGTCGCAGCCGTGTGGACGCGGCGGGCAGGTGATCGCGGACTGCGCGGAGGTCTTCGATCCGGTGGCGACCATGCTCGGGCTCGAACAGGAGGCGTGGTTGCGCGATCGCCTGGCGAACGAGCGCACCCGTTGGAGCCTGATCGGTCAGGCGACGATGGTCTCGCGGCTGCCCTTGCCGGGCGGAGGCGATGCGCGCTGGTCCGATATCTGGGATGGCTACGCCGCCTCTCGCGACCGCCTGATCGCTGCACTGCGCCAGCCGGCGGTGCGCAATGCGGTGCTGCTTGGCGGCGACGTCCATTCCTTCTGGGCCAACGACATCCCATCCGATCCGGAGCGGATGGAAGGGCCGGTGGTCGCGAGCGAGATCGTCACGTCCTGTCTCGCCTCGCGCAGCGGCCCCGAAGAGCTCTTCACAGGCATCCAGGGCCGCAATCCGCAGGTCCGCTTCCATGATAATGATAACGCCGGATACACTCTGCTCGACATCGATGCTGAACGGATCGACGGCCGGTTTCGCGCAGTTCGTGATCTGACGGATCCCAATAGCGCCAGCTTCGATTTGCGCCGGTTCGCTATCGAGGACAGGGCGCCCGGGGTGAGAATTTAGTTTTGAAATGAGCGTTTAGGCTTTGTAGATCGTACGAATCTAACTTCCGAAACGCTATTGGGGGATGCCGGGTTGAGCTTTTTGGTTCTCGCCAAACGTGAGCGTACAGCTTGACGGGCGAGATGCTCCAGATTGGCAGAGCCCCGGCAGATTGGTTCGATCCCGAATTACGTCGATACTCGTCAATGAATGCAGTCATCGCTTTACTGCTCCGCCTGGTCAAAATATCACGACGCTTTGCGCACAGCCTCATTAGTACGCTGCAGTCCACGGTTCTCGCTCTCCAGAGTTCTCACCTTTGACAGCCCGCTCGGCGGATACTTCAACACAAGTATTGCTGTCAGCCTTGGCCGGGCTCCCTGCTTCCGCCGTCTGACGAACTATCAATTGAGCGGCCCTAGCACGTGCGACAAGTTCTCCTTACCCATCGATTGTGAGGTTCGACTGGAATGAGACCCATGACGTCTGTCACGATCATACGTGGCAAGGCGGTCCGACTCTGAAACCAGTGGAGAGAGCACTGCGGCTCATGTCACGAAAGTTTCGATCGAGATACATGGCGGCGGCGCGTCGTTCGCCATTGCTGCAAGATTGTCCGTTTCTGATTCGGCCCGGCCGACTTGACGGTCGGCTCGGGTGGCGGTGTGTTCGAGAAGCGCGGCGAGGGCATTGCCTGAATGATTCCATCGATTTTCTTGTAGATTTGTCGGGCCGCCATATGCGGATGCGAAGCGGCTTCGTCCGGATCTAACACCGGCGCGAAACATGCATCGGTCCCCTCCAGCAAGGTCATCCATTCGTCGCGCGTCCTTCGTCGGAATAGTTCCTCGAACCGATGTCTGAGGTCTGGCCAGCAGGCCGGATCGTAGCCGTTTGCAAAATCCGGTTGATCCGCAATGCCCAGCTTCTGGCAAAGCAATGTGTAAAATTTCGGTTCGAGCGACCCCAGAGAGATGTATCGATCGTCCGCGCATCGATAGGTCGAATACCAGTGCGGACCGTCAAGGATGCTGCGACCGCGCTCGTTGACGAAATGTCCTGTTGCTTTCAAACTGAGCAGCAGGTTCATCATATGCGCGCTTCCATCCACGATGGCGGCATCCACGACTTGTCCTTTCCCCGATTCACGGGCGCTAAGGATGGCGGCGAGCAGGCCGACTGCCAGATAGAGCGCGCCACCGCCGATGTCGCCGACGAGTCCGGGAGGTGCCATCGGAAGCGCACCCGGTTCGCCAGCATACCAGAGCGCGCCGGACAGTGCGATATAGTTGATGTCGTGGCCGGCGGTCTGCGCGAGAGGTCCATCCTGCCCCCAACCAGTCATCCGGCCGAACACGAGCGCCGGATTGCGATCGAGGCAAACATCGGGTCCAAGACCCAACCGTTCCATTACACCAGGACGCATGCCCTCGATGATCGCATGGCTGTGCTCAACAAGATCGAGGACGTGCTCGACCGCTGCGGACTGCTTCAAATCGAGGGATACAAATCGCTTACCGCGATTGAGAATCGCCTCACGGCCAAGGTCGATCGTATCCCGATTAGGGATAACACGATCGACAACTACAACGTCGGCTCCAAGATCTGCCAGCAACATTCCGCAAAATGGCGCTGGACCGATACCGGCAATCTCGACGACCCTGATACCAGCGAGCGGACCGCATCCCGACATCTGCAATTTCTTTCCAATGGCTCGAACACTACGGAGATCATCGCCGATCTATTATCGGGCATCAAATTCATTCAAGCTCCAAAATATTCCCAGATGGAATGTTGAATGGGCCCTGCCACCATGAACTAGAGGAATATTAGCGGCGGATAATGAATTGGACAGGTGTGACGATTTACCCAATCTGATCATTTCGGGGATGTTTGAAGTCTAAGCGGAGAAAATCCGATGGAGAGGATACATATGCGTGGAAACTGCGCAAACGGATGCAGCGCCGCCCCGTGCAAGGGGCAGCGCTAATGGAATTGCGCACCCAACTCCGCCGGGCGGCCGGCTATTTCGCCTGCAACGAAGCGTTGGTCCACGGCGAGCGCCGATTCAGCTTTGCCGAAGCGTGGTCGCGGGGGGTGCGGCTTGCGAACGCGCTGACGAACGCGGGGCTGCGGCCGGGCGACAAGATCGCCACGCTGGAGAAGAACTCGATTGAAGCGGCTGACATTTTCCTCGCGGCAGCAATCGGCAATTTCGTTCGTGTACCGCTCTATGCCCGCAATCGCCGAGAATCCCATGCCCATATGATGCGCAACACCGACTGCCGGTTAGCGCTCGTTGACAACGCGCTCTTGCCCGAGGTCGCGGGACTCGAGACCGAATTGCCCGACTTGAAGCGACTGATCGTGCGCGACGGGACTTACGAGGAATGGCTCGCCCGGGCATCTGATCAGGATCCGGACCCTACCATCTCGCCAGATGATTATTGCGTTATCCGTCACACAGGGGGCACGACCGGTGCGCCGAAGGGCGTCGCCTATACCCATCGCACGTGGATGACTTGCTGCGCTGGCTTTCTGGAGGTGGGACCAAGACCTGATCCAGGCGCGACGGTATTGCATGTGGGGCCACTTTCGCACGCCTCCGGGTTCATGTTCTCTCCCTATTGGGCGGTGGGTAGCCGCAACATTATGGTGGAGGCGTTTGACCCGGCAAGCTTCCTCGAGATACTGGAACGCGAAGAGGTCGGCTATGCGTTCGTCGCTCCGACCATGCTCAACGCAGTTGTTCACCACGGCAATCCGCGTGGGCACGTTTTTCCGCGCTTGAGATGTTTGCTCAGTGCTTCTGCGCCAGTTTCCGAAGCGACGTTGCGTAAGGCCCGCTCGATTTTCGGAGACGATGTGTTGCACACCGCTTACGGACAGACCGAAATTCTGCCGGTGACTGCCCTAGGCCCAAAGGAATGGTTCGGCGAAACCGAAGGATCGACGCCGCTCCAATCGGTGGGTCGGGCGATGAGCTTTGTTGATCTCGAAATCCGTGATGCCGACGGTCGCGCTCTTGGGCCTGACGAACCCGGAGAAATTGTCGCCCGGTTCGAAAACGGCCAGATGCAAGGCTTCTGGAACGATCCTGAGGAGACCGCGCTACGCCTCGTCGACGGCTGGGTAAAGACTGGCGATATTGGTCGCATCGACGCAAACGGGTTCCTCTATCTGCTCGATCGCGCAAACGACCTGATCGTGTCGGGAGGATACAACATCTATCCGGCCGAAATCGAGAATGTGATCGCCGATCATCCTCAAGTGATTGCCGCCGCCGTATTCGGTATCCCTCATGAAAAGTGGGGCGAAACGCCGCTTGCGCTGGTCGTGGTCGCGCCCGGCACTGAATTGCCAGAGCAGGAAATAATCGATTTGGTTAGCGAACGGTTGGGTTCGTTCAAGAAGCCCGGCAAGGTCGTCTTCACCACCGAACCTCTGCCGCTCAGCAACGTCGGCAAAGTGCTACGATCGAAACTCCGAGAGCCTTACTGGGCGGGGCGGGCCAGCAGAGTTTCAGGCGCATGAGGGCAACTTCTCCTGACTCAAAAGTGGCAGACCTCGTGTCGCTCGACGCCATCACCGTTGAGAGGCGTGGCGCGGCTTTTTGGGTGCACCTAAATCGTCCAGATGCGCTGAACAGCCTGACGTTGGAAATGGCCCGCGATCTTGAGTTGGCGATCGAGACGGCCGAGGCCGATCCCGCGGTGCGGGCATTCGTCATCACCGGGACGGGACGCGCCTTTTGCGCCGGAGCCGACTTGGCCGCGCTCAATGCTTATGGTGGGTCGATCATGGAACCACTGGAGCACTTCCTGGCGGAACTCGGGCGCGTGCTCAGGCGGATCGAGTTGTCGCGCTTGCCGGTCCTTGCCGCGGTCAACGGATTGGCGCTTGCCGGCGGGCTCGAACTCGTATTGTGCTGCGATATTGTGGTGTCTGCCGAAGACGCCAGGTTCGGTGACGCGCATGCCAACTATGGCCTTCTGCCAGGCGGTGGCGGCTCGATCCGCCTTCCCCGCAAGATCGGACCGGCGCGCGCGACCTACCTCATGATGACGGGTGAATTCGTCTCCGCGAGGGAGATGGAGCGTGCAGGACTTGTGAGCAGGGTGGTGCCAGCGGAGGCGCTCGTCGATTCAACGCAGGCGGTGGTGGAAATGCTCGCCGCCAAGAGTCCCCTTGGGCTTGTGCACATCAAGGAGTTGGCCGCAATCGCTGGAGATTGCATCCTCGAAGATGGCCTGCGCCAGGAACTCGAGATCATCGGAGCCTATGCTGCCTCACACGATCTGCGCGAGGGACTAGCGGCGTTCGCAGAGAAGCGCGAACCGGAGTTCAAAGGAAAATGAGCGACATCTATATCGCCGGCGTTGGCATGACGCAGTTCGGTCGGCAACTCGACCGCAGCCTCAAGGACCTGTCGGCGGACGCCTGTGCTCGGGCTTTCGCCGATGCCGGATGCGGCCGGGAGGACATCGAGGCGGTCTTCTTTGGCAACTGCGTGCAGGGCCACATGGAAGGGCAGGACATGATCCGTGGCGAGCTCGTAGCACGCGCGGTTGGGATGCAGGGCGTGCCAGTTGTCAACGTTGAGAATGCCTGCGCCACAGCCTCGACGGCGGTCGCGATGGCGACTGCTTATGTCCGGTCGGGTATGGCGGACATCGTGCTCGCGCTCGGCGCGGAGAAGATGTGCTCGCCTGACAAGGCCTTGATGTTCAGCGCTTTCGATGGGGCGTGGGACGTGCACGAGACGGAGTGCAGCCGCGAGACACTGCTCGCTATGGGCCAAGGCGTTGAGGTGCCAGAAGGGTCGGTGTCAAACCAACCCTACAGCGTATTCATGGACATCTACGCTGCGATGTCGCGCGCCCATATGCGCACTTACGGATCAACGCAGGCGCAGATCGCAGCGGTGTCAGCCAAAAACCACGTCCATTCGACGCACAACCCGCTCGCTCAATACCGCAAACCCTACACGGTAGAGGCCGTGCTGGCCGCACCGCCAATCGTGTTTCCGCTGACACTGCCGATGTGCTCACCGATCAGTGACGGCGCTGCGGCTGCGGTGATCTGCAACTCGGCAGGCTTGCGCAAGCTGGCGGTGTCTGACGACAGGGCAATCCGAGTACTTGCGTCGGTGCTCCAGACCAGTGCCGAGCGCGACCCTTACGACTATGATCGGCACGTCACAAGGCTGGCGGCAATGCGCGCCTATGCGATGGCGGGGCTCGGCCCGTTAGACGTCGACGTTGCGGAAGTGCACGACGCGACGGCGATGGGCGAGATCATCGAAATTGAGGCTCTGGGCCTCGTGCCGCCTGGCGAGGGAGGGATTGCTGCTGAGCGTGGCGACACCGTCATTGGCGGCCGCATCCCCGTAAATCCGTCGGGCGGCCTCGAATGCAAAGGGCACCCGATCGGCGCGACGGGTCTCGGTCAGATCTACGAACTGGTGTCGCAACTGCGTGGCGATGCCGGCGCTCGCCAGATCGAGGGAGCGCGGGTCGCGGTAGCGCAGAATGGCGGCGGGGTTCTGGGCGTGGAGGAAGCCGTCGTCGCAGTCACCATCCTTGGTCGTTAAGGAGCGGATAATATGGATTTTACACCCACTGACGAGCAGCGGATGGCAGTCGAGAGCATTCGGCGCTTCCTCGACGAAAAGCTGGAGCCTGAAATTCGCGCTCACGGCGAATGCTTCATCGAGCGGCCGTTGATGCAAAAATGGACCAGCGAACTTGCCGCCTTCGGTCATATCAGTGCCCCGCACCGCGAGGAATGGGGCGGCCTCGATATGGGTTGGCTGACGCATCTCCTGATCTTCGAAGAGATCGCTTATTCGTCGCTTGATGTCGCTATTCCAGGTTTCATCAACGCGGTCGGCGCCGAACTGATCCGGCGTAGCGCGTCACCTGAAATCCAGCAGCGTTACCTGCCCGGCTTGGTCGCCGGCGAGCTCTTCGTCTCAATGGGCATTTCCGAGCCGGACGTAGGCTCAGATGTGGCGGCGGTAAGAACGCGAGCCATTCGCGACGGCGACTATTGGGTGATCAACGGCGAAAAAACGTGGATTACAAGTGGCGCATATTCGGACCTACTTATCTGCACCTGCCGGACCGGAGAGAAGGAGATCAGCCACATCCTGGTCGATCGCGCCGAAAGTCCCTATGAAGTGCGCGATATCGAAAAGATGGCACTGAATGGTCAGTCGACCGCGCAGATTTTTCTTACCGATTGCCGCGTGCCTGCGTCCAACATGCTGGGCCAGCCAGGCGATGGACTACGAAACACGTTGAAAGTCTTTGAGATCGCGCGCTGCCACATGGCAATGTGGAGCATCGGTATTGCACGCCGCGCGCTGGACGAAGCGATCGCCTATTCGAAGGAGCGTTCCCAGCATGGCCGCAAGCTTGCGGGTCATCAACTGATCGCCGACAAGCTTGCAACCATGGCAACACGGATCGACGCGGCGAGGCTACTGGCGCACCGGGCGATCTCGCTGGTCGACGCCGACGTGCGCGCTGAGGCTGAGTGCGCGATGGCCAAATGGTATGCTACGGAGATGGCGATTGGAGTGACGCGCGATGCACTTCAGATCCATGGTGGCAACGGCGTTACGCGTGAGTTCATCGTAGAACGGCTCGTGCGCGAAGCGATTATCTGCCCGATCCCCGATGGCACGACGGAAATCCAGAAGCTCATCGTCTCGCGCGCGCTGACAGGCGTCGCCGCGTTTCGATAACAGAAGGCGCCACCCGATGCACGAAGAACTAAGATACGACGACAAGGTGGTGATCGTAACCGGTGCGGGTGGAGGGCTCGGCCGCGAGCATGCGCTAATGTTCGGCAAACGCGGTGCAAGGCTGGTTGTCAACGACCTCGGAGGGGATCGAATGGGGGATGGACGATCTTCCAGCGCAGCGGATCGGGTCGTCGAAGAGATACGATCTGCCGGCGGCGAAGCGGTTGCCAATTATGATTCGGTCGAGGATGGCGCTCGAATCGTCGAAACTGCGCTCGATGCGTTCGGCACGATCGATGTCGTGATAAACAACGCCGGCATCCTGCGCGACGTCAGCTTCCACAAGATGACAGACCAGGACTGGACGTTGATCCAGAACATCCACCTCAACGGCAGCCGGGCCGTCACTCAAGCGGCATGGCCGACGCTGCGCAACAAGGCCTACGGCCGTGTCATCATGACCAGTTCGGCGGCGGGCATCTACGGCAATTTTGGCCAGGCGAATTATGCAGCTGCCAAATTGGGTATCCTAGGTCTCGCCAATGCACTGGCCGAGGAAGGGCGTTCGCGGAACATCAACGTCAATACGATCGCTCCAATCGCGGCTTCGAGGATGACTGAAACGGTCTTTCCCAAGGCGTTGCTCGACAGGTTGCGGCCTGAGGCGGTCAGTGCGTTGGTTGGCTGGCTCGCGCACGAAAGCTGTTACGAGACCAAAGGGTTGTTCGAAATCGGTGCCGGTTATGTCGCGAAACTTCGTTGGGAACGGACGTGCGGTTATCACTTGGGCAGGAACGGCATTTTCGCGCCCGAAGAAATTGCCCAGCATTGGAACAGTATCGTCGATTTCACAGACGCTGAGCATCCAACTGTCATGAACGACAGCCTCGATGCAGTACAGCGGATCATGGCGGACGATCGCCGGGATTAATCCAAACGTATTGGTTGGCTGGCCCGAGGACTATGCTCAACACCTCTGGCATTGACATGAGCAAAAGGAATACATCGGCCGCATATTGAATTTGACGATTGGCCCAAGTCAGATCATCCTTTGCACCAAAAATTGCTTCAAATAGTTAGGGAGGTGGAACTATGAGATATCTGCTTTTGGCATCTGTTGCCTTGGTCTGGTCCGGGCCAGCGTTCGCTCAACAAGCTCAAGTCGATCAAACTGAGACGGCACCATCTGAGAAAACGTCGTCTGGAACTACTGCCGACGCCTTGTCTGACGTCATCATTGTGACGGCGACCAAGAAGGGGTACGGCGAAAACCTGCAGAATGTGCCTGTCGCGGTGACCGCATTTGGCGAAGCGCAGCTCGATGCGAAATTCGTGCAAAACCTTCAAAGCTTGAGCTACGATGTCCCCAACGTCCAGCTCGAGGGTGTCGGAACGGCTCCAGGCTACGCAAACTTCACGATCCGCGGACTGGGCATCAATAGTACCGTCCCTTCCATCGACCCGACGGTTGGCGTCTTTACCGACGGAATCTATCTTGGGATCAATGCAGGCGTTGTGCTCGACAATTTCGATCTCGAGGGGATCGAGGTGTTGCGCGGCCCGCAGGGACTTCTTTTCGGCCGCAATGTAACGGCTGGGGCGGTCGTGATGCGGACGACGCGCCCGGATTTCAATTTCAGGGCCAGTGCCAAGGCATCGGTGGAAACCGGTCTGAAGAAAACCGTCAGTGCAATGGTCACAGGACCGATCGCTGAGGACGTCCTGGCCGCAAAGTTGGCCGTCTACTACAGCAAGGATGAGGGATGGTTCCGCAATCAGTTTGATCAAAGCAGCTTTGGCAAATCCCGCGACATCATCATTCGCCCCGCGCTTAGCGTAAAGGGCGGCGACAACTTCCGGATGGATCTGCGCTATGAGCACGGCGACATTGATGGCGATGGCGCGCCAGTGCAGAGTCACGCGATTTTCCCGCGCGACACGTTTGGAATATCGATCGATTTTCCGGGGTACTATAATGCGACCTGGAATCAAGCAATCGCAGAGACCAACATCGATGTCGGCCTTGGAGACGGTGTGATAACCAACATCATGGGTTATCGGCAATTTCGGTCGAGGGCTGCCAGCGATATTGACGGGACGCCACAGCATTTTTTCAACGGCTACTTTAACATCAATCAAGAACAGATCAGCGATGAACTGCGTTATTCAGGAAAGATCGGCGCCGTCGAGGTGACAACCGGGCTATATTACTTCGCGCAGGACCTGGCATACGCAGAGCAACGCGACCTTTTGGGCGGTGCGAGGATCGTATCGGGTGGCGGGACTCAAGACCAAACAACCTGGGGAGCGTTCGCGTCAGCTGACTGGCATTTCAGCAATACGCTCACGCTCAATATCGGCGGGCGATACAGTTGGGAACGCAAGGCCGTGCGCATCGCACCGCTGGGTGCAAATGGGTGTGACGTGAACACGTTGCGCTGTGCCACGAACTTCATCGATGACGAAAGCTGGAAAAGCTTTACTCCGAAGCTTGGGCTACAATGGCAGCCGGATAATCAAACCCAAATCTATGGCTTCTATACCCGCGGCTTCCGCAGCGGTGGCTACAATTTGCGCAATACCGATCCCGGTGTTCCGCCCGGCCCCTTCGATCAGGAAACGCAGGACAGCTTCGAGATAGGCGCGAAGAAGCAGTTCGGAAGAAGCCGCCTCAACATCGCCTCGTTCTACAACCAGATGAAGAACCTCCAACGCGAAATCAACCTCCCGGGCCCGCTGGGAGTCAGCCAAGTGATCCGCAATACGGCGGATGCAACAATCACGGGCTTCGAAGCGGAAGGCCAGTTCTTCATTATGCCAAATCTGGTGCTCTCAGGACAGGTTGGCTATGTTCACGGGAAATATCGCAATATCCAGTTTGACATAAGCGGCGATGGCGTCATCAACGATGTAGATCGCGACCTGAAGCTTCCCAGGCTTTCACCGTGGACCTATGGTGCCGGGCTGACCTACGATCAGACACTCGGCTCAGCAGGTACTGCAACGGCCCGCATAGACTTCACTCATCGTGACAGTGCCCGGTTCACTGACAATAATGCTGGGTTTCTGTCGCCAGCAGACATGCTCGATGCAAGTCTGACATACAAAACCGCGGACCAGATCTGGCGCTTTTCGGTTTATGGGCGCAATCTACTCAACGAGGTTACATATGGCGGTGATACGCCGTTGCCAGCCGCGTTCGGTGGCCCAGGCGCCAGCTTGTCACCCCTGAATAAGGGTCGGACGATCGGCGGAGAAGTGGCGCTGAGTTTCTAGAGTGATCTGTGATTGATTGACCAACTTCACATGAACAAACGAAGATAAAAAGGTCATAGCCTGTTCCGATTCCACAAAATCGGGACAGGCTATATACTGAGGGTCTGTCATTTGACCTTTACGATGCGAGCATGCATATGGCCGGACATATACTTGCTCCAGCCTACTGTTTCTGAGCATTAGACTCTGATGACCAATTCTGTCGCACTCGGGCGATGAGATCCCTAGCGGCGGGCTTGACCGGCCAGCGAGCACGTGCGGCGTACGCTAGCACCAGCGGTTCCAGCAGACCAGTATGTGGCAGCGTGACAAATTCGTCGCGAAACCATCGGGCAGAGGTGAATGCGCTAGCCACCAATCCGACGGAATCGGTAGCGGCCACGATCCTGCGAACGAGCGGAAAATAATCCGTCATATGGATGCGATCTTCCGGGCGCTGATCGTTCACTTCGTATATCTGTCGAATGATAGGTGTATACGGCTCGGACGACGAAGGGACGACGAAGTCGCATCGCGCCAACATCTGCTTATCGATTGCAGTTTCGGAAAGGATCGGATGGTCTTTGCGAACGAAAGGCATGATATCAACCGCTGCAATCCGCTCGCATTTGAACTGAGGCCAACCGGCAAGCGCAGCCTCGAGCCCGAAGGCGACGTCGATGTCTCCGCGCGACAGCAATTGCACTGCGCGCTCACTATTTCCCGATACGATCTCGAGACGAACTCCCTCGTGGCGTTTGAGCAACCCGATTGCGGCGTCGTTGATTAGCCAGTCCATTGAACCTGGAAAAAGGCCAATTCTGAGGAGCCCAGCGTAGGGATCAGCACCACGATTGCGTTCTCTGAACAAATCGTCTGCATCCGCGAGCAAGCGCGCCGCGCGATCGATGAAGTCGCGACCCTCAGGCGTCACCAAGATGCCGCGCGACGTTCGATTGAAGAGAGCAATTCCGAGTTGTTGCTCCAGATCGGCGACGCTCTTAGTCACAGCTGACTGTGTCACGCCCACGGCATTGGCCGCTCCTGTGAAGGAACCTATTCGAGCAACTGCGACCGCATATTTGAGACGGGAATCAAGCACAGATGAGCCTTCTATGGGTTCTCGACTCCCTACGCTACAGGGAGGTGTCCGTCGTCAGAACATTTGGCACAACTCGCGGCGTGTGCTTGCGGAGTGTGGGCCTCGTCTTGGATTGATGTTTAAGCGGCGAGCTTGCGGTGTTGCAAGCGCCGATATTCGAGTGTCTGTCGTTTGATCCTTTCTCGTCGTTTGATGATCTCGGGTGCCCTGCCGAAGTAGGCGTCGGCAGGTGTCACATTGTCGAGGCTCTCGTGGTAGCGCTGGTGATTGTAGTGCTCGACGAACGCCTCGATTTGCTGTTCGAGATCGCCGGGCAGGCAGTAGTTTTCCAGCAGGACGCGGTTCTTCAATGTCTGGTACCAGCGCTCGATCTTGCCCTGTGTCTGCGGATGGAAGGGCGCACCGCGCACATGGTCCATTTGTTTGCCGTCGAGATAATCCGCCAGTTCCCCGGCGATGTAGTTGGGGCCATTGTCGCTGAGCAGACGCGGCCTATGCAAGACATTGGCATGATCACAGCCTGAGGCTTTCAGCGCCATATCGAGCGTTTCAGTGACGTCGCTGGCGCACATGGTCGAACACAGCCGCCAGGCGATGATGTAGCGTGAGTAATCGTCGAGCACCGTCGATAGATACATCCAACCCCACCCGATGATCTTGAAGTAGGTAAAGTCCGTCTGCCACATCTCGTTCGGGCGGGTGGTCTTCGTATGGAACACCTCTGCCGCCTTGATGACCGTGTAGGCCGGGCTGGTGATCAGATCATGTGCCTTGAGCAGAAGGTAAACCGTGGCTTCCGATACGAAGTAGCGCTTCTCGTCGGTGAAGCGCACCGCCAGTTCGCGCGGAGACAGATCGGTCTGTTCCAGCGCCATCTCGACGATCTCATCCTGGACCTCGGGCGCGATCCTGTTCCACACCCGGCTTGGCGCAGATGGCCGGTCTGCCAGTGCCTCCGGTCCGCCTTCAAGGAAGCGGTCATACCAGCGGTGGAAAGTGCGCCTTGCCACGCCGAGCTGGTCCAGCGTGCGCGTGGCTGGCAGGTGCGACTGCTCGACGATCCGGATAATCCCCAGCTTCTCGGATGCGGGATATCTCATTCTTCGTCTCCCCCATCCGCGATCATGCTTTTTTTGAGCAACCGATTCTCCAGGGTGAGGTCCGCTACGCATTCCTTCAGATCGCGGGCCTCACGGCGAAGATCCTTCACCTCGTCAGTGGTCGCAGAACGGGCCGTATCGCCAGCAAGCCTGCGCTTGCCGGCCTCCATGAACTCCTTGGACCAGGTGTAATACAGGCACTGGGCAATGCTCTCACGGCGGCACAGTTCGGCAATGGAAGCATCGCCGCGCAGACCCTCCAGAACGATCCGGATCTTGTCGTCGGCGGAGAAGTGTCGGCGAGTCTTGCGCCGAATGTCCTTTACGACCTGCTCGGCAGGCATTTTGGATTTTGAGGATTTGGGCTTCATCTTCGTTCCTTCGTCACTACGACGAAGCCCAAATCCTCCTTAACTTACAACCTCAAATCTGTGCCATAGGCGCTGACGGGGAACAAGTCCGGATGTGATGCCTCTTCTGCCTGCCTTTAGCTCAAGTTTTTCGAAGCCGACCTGCTCCATGGTTTCACCGAACCGTGGAATTTTCAAGTCGCCTCGACCGACTTGATCCAGTCGTCAATTTCTGACTCGATCCAGACAGTACATTTCGAACCCAGCGATCGAGAGCGGGGGAATGACCCGTCCCGCATCCGCTGATAGATCGCTGATCGTCGCATTCCGACGCGGGCCATAACTTCGGGTAGCCGAACAAGCCGCTCCTGAAATCTGGCTTCTCGATTAACCGTGCCGGATAATTCGGCACTCTCGCGCTTCGGGTCTGACATCCTGTCTTCCTGGTATCATAGCGATCCTCCCCAGGATTGATTGCGGGATACCAAACGCTCTCGGGTGTAGGAAAGCAAAAAGAACAGAAAAAGAACAAACGGCATAGGAATGAAGCGTTTGCGAATGAGGCGGCTCAGGTGTCTGTGCGTCGGGCCCTGGGCAGACCACTGATCCGACATTTTTCGCCAGCAAACTGCTTCAGCACCGCACGCAGTGACCACGAATCTTTTTCATACTTTTTTCATACACAATCCATGATGTCAGCTAAGTACCTGAAATCATGGTGGGCGCGACAGGGATTGAACCTGTGACCCCACCCGTGTGAAGGGTGTGCTCTACCACTGAGCTACGCGCCCGCCCCATGTGCGGCACGTCAGCAGACTGTTACTCGCTGACTGCCGGGCAGGGGCGCGCCTTTACGGAATGGCGCGGGCCCTGACAAGCACCTAGCGGGCGAAAAATGCCGCCATTTGCGCGAACCACCCATCGTCGGCGGCGGCCTCGGCCCGGGCGCGAGGCGTGACGGGGCAGGCAAGGCAATAGGCCTGCATCCCCCTGGTGCCGAGCAGCCGCTCGAGATCGGTACGGACCTGCCCCAGCAACGCCTGCTGGCGAGTCGCAACCATGCCGAATATGTCGCCGGCTGGCGCGCTTTCGCTGTCGGTGAGCAGCATGGTGCGAAGCAGGTTGTCGAACGGCTGCTGCTCGTTGCCGAGGAAGCGGACGTGCCAGTCGCCCTCTTCCAGTTCGGCCTGGGCGGCGACCCAATCGAGCGCTTCTTCGAGCCCGCCATACTGGTCGACCAGGCCGATCTGGCGCGCAGTGCCGCCATCCCATACGCGGCCCTGGCCGATGGCGTCCACACGCTCCATTGGGAGTTTGCGGGCTTCCGACACGCGGGTGAGGAAGTCGCGATAGCCGTCTTCGATCGAGCTCTGCAGGATCGCATCGACTTCCGGCGTGAAGCCCGCGATCAGATCCGGCTGTCCGGAAAGGGACGTGGTCGCCACGCCGTCGGCGTTGACGCCGTATTCCGCGGCCAGGTTTTCGAACGTCGGGATGACGGCGAAAATGCCGATCGATCCAGTGATGGTCTCCGGTTCGGCAAAGATGCGGTCGGCCGGGGTCGAGACCCAATAGCCGCCACTGGCGGCGACATTGGCCATCGAAACGGCGATGGGGATGCCCTTCGCCTTGTGCCGCAGTACCGCATCGCGGATCGCTTCGCTCGCAAGGACCGAGCCGCCCGGCGAATCGACGCGGACGATCAGCCCGGCGAGATCGTCGGACAGGGCAGCGTCGAGCAATTCGGCGATGCGGTCGCCGCCAGCGGTGCCCGGGCCAGCCTCGCCATCGACGATTTCTCCGGCGACGGTGACAACGCCGATGGCGCTGCCGGATGTGTCGCGCGCATTGTCGGAAAGCCACGCGTCATAAGCGGTGTGAGCGAAGGCGCCCGGGCGTTCTTCCCAATCGTCCTCGCCGGCGATTTCCGCCACCCGCTCGCCGAATTCGACGCGGCTGCCCAGCGTATCGACGAGGCCTGCCGCAAGCGCCGCCTGCGCCAGATCGCCCTGGCTCGCTGCGACCCATTCGGCAGGGGACCCGGTCACGGTGTCGAGATCAATGGCAGGGCGCGCTTTCTTGACCTTGGCCTGCCATTCTTCCCACAGCGCGCCGTACAGGGCCTGCGCGTTTTCGCGGGCTTCGGGTGACATGTCGCTGCGGTCGAAGGGTTCGACGGCGGACTTGTAGGTGCCCACCTTGTAGATGCGGGCGTTGATATTCAGGTCTTCGAGAAACTGGCCGAAATAGAGGCGGTTGCCACCGGGTCCGGCGATGATTGCACCGCCGAGCGGGTCCAGCCAGACTTCGCTGGCATGCGCCGCCAGCATCATCGCGTCGTCGCCGTAGCCGATACCGTAAGTGAGAACCGGCTTTTCCGCGTCGCGCGCACGTTGCAGGGCTTCGCCGATGTCCTGCAAATGCACATGTCCGCCGCCGAGAAAGCCCGTCAGGTCGAGCACGATGGCCTTGATCCGGTCGTCGCCCGTTGCGGCGTCGATAGCATGGACAAGGTCCTGCGCGTCGTATTCGCCGATCGGAGCCGTTCCGCTGAGAAAGAGTTCGAGCGGGTCGATCACGCTCTTTTCCTCGACCACGACGCCGTCGAGCTCGAGCAACAGCGCGCCTTCGCGGACCTGTGCCGGGCTCGGGCGCGCGGTGAGGACGGCATAGAGCGCCATGAAGAAGAGCAGCAGAAACAGCAGGCTGAGACCGTCCTTGATCCCGACCAGCAGTTTCCAGACACCTTTTGCGAACGCCATGCGTCAAAACCCTTGTATTGCCTGGCTGACACATAGGCAGCCAAACCGCGCATCGCCAGCCGAAACCGCTTGAGCGCTCAACATGGCTCGACTAAAGGCTGCGCTTTAATGACAAGCGACGGCACACCCACGCAATCCGGCCGCTATCCTGCGGGCGGGCACGCGTTTCCGCACGGCAGCCTGACCGGTATCGCCCAGCTCGAACGGCATGAGATCCTCTACCTGCTCGACGAGGCTGAGCAGTGGGTCGATTTCAACAGGCAGAGCGAAAAACACTGCGATTTGCTGGCCGGCCTTACGATCATCAACGCCTTCTTCGAAAACAGCACGCGCACGCTGCTTAGCTTCGAGATTGCGGGGAAGCGGCTGGGGGCGGATGTCGTCAACATGCATGCGGCGCAGTCTTCGGTGAAGAAAGGCGAGACGCTGATCGATACCGCGATCACGCTCAATGCCATGCGCGCCGACGCTATCGTCATCCGGCACGGCTCCAGCGGGGCGGTGGACCTGATTGCGAGCAAGGTCGATTGCCCCGTGCTCAATGCCGGCGACGGCCAGCACGAACATCCGACGCAGGCGCTGCTCGATGCGCTGGCGTTGCGGCATGCACTGGAAGCGCGGGGCGAGGGGTCGGAGGATTTTACCGGCCTCACGATCACCATCTGCGGCGATATCCTGCACAGCCGCGTCGCGCGCTCCAACATCCTGTGCCTTCAGGCGATGGGGGCGAGCGTGCGGGTCTGCGCGCCGCCGGCGCTGATGCCGGTCGGGATCGAGCGGATGGGGGCGGAGCCGTTCCACGATTTCGATGCCGCGCTCAAGGGCTGCGATGTCGCGATGATGTTGCGTTTGCAGACCGAACGCATGAGCGGGCAATTTATCCCCTCGGCGCGCGAGTATCACCATTTGTACGGGCTCACGCAGCACCGTTTGCAGCGCTGTGCCCCCGATGCGCTGGTCATGCACCCCGGGCCGATGAATCGCGGGGTCGAGATCGACAGCGATGTCGCCGACATGCTCGATCGCTCGATCATTACGCGTCAGGTCGAGATGGGCGTCGCCGTACGCATGGCTTGCCTGGACATCTTGACGCGCAAGGGGCGCGGGCTGCCCGGCTGGCAGGGCGACCTCGGCAAGGGGCAATGGGCATGAAGCAGCAGCGCCCCCTTCTGATTACGAACGGCAAGGTCGTCACCCCCGACGGGGTCCGCGAGCAGCCGATAGTTTGCATCGATGGCCGCATCGCCGCCGTCGACGCCTCAGAGGCACAGGGAGACGTCGACACGCTCGATGCGAGAGGACGCATCGTCGCTCCTGGTATCGTCGATCTCGGCGTCTTCGCCATCGACAAGCCGGCCTTCCATTTCGGCGGAATCACCCGCGCGGCGCTGATGCCCGACCAGTCGCCGCCGCTCGACCTGCCGAGCCGGGTCAACTACATCGCCAAAAGCGGCAAGCCGGATTTGTGGGTGCACCCGCTCGCGGCGGCTACGCAGGAACTCAGCGGTGAAGATCTGGCGGAATTCGCCTTGATGCGCGAAGCCGGTGCCCGCGGTATTGCGACAGGGCGACGCTGGATTGCCGACAGCGGAGTGATGCTCCGCGTGCTGCGCTATGCCGCGATGCTCGATCTCGTCGTGGTCAGCCATGCCGAGGACGGCGGGATCGCCGGGGAAGCTGTGGCGACGGCCGGCGAGATGGCGACGCGCCTCGGATTGCCGAGCGCGCCTGTCGAGGCCGAAGCGCTGGCGGTTGCACGAGACATCGCGCTCGCCGAGATGAGCGGGGCGCGGCTGCATTTCCGGCAGGTCACGACGAGGGCAGCGCTCGATCTGGTGCGCGCGGCCAAGGCGAGAGGCGTGGCGGTAACGGCCGGGGTCACGCCGGCGCATTTCATGCTATCCGATCTCGCGACCGGCGATTTCCGGACCTTCGCGCGGCTCTCGCCACCTCTGCGCGAAGACAGCGACCGGCTCGCGGTGGTCGAAGCGATCGGCGACGGCACGATCGACGTCATTTCGAGCGGACACGATCCGCGCGGACCCGAAGACAAGCGCCTGCCGTTCAGCGATGCGGAGCCCGGCATGGCCGGCGCCGAGACGCTGCTGGCGATGACCCTTTCCCTGGTGCGTGACAACGTACTTTCACTGGAACGCGCATTCGAGCTTCTGTCGGCCAATCCGGCGCGCCTATTGGGTGTCGAAGCTGGCACACTCGAAGCGGGTCGCGAAGCGGACATCTTGCTGGTGGATACGGATAAACCCTGGGTTGTCTCGACCGCCAGGATGACGGCAAGTGCAGGCAATACGCCCTTCGACGGGCAGCCTGTGCAGGGTCGCGCCATTGCTGTGGTCAAGGGCGGTGTGCAGGTAATCGCAAATTAGGCAACAGCGCCCAACATAGGTTAAGGCGCTTGGTATACGGGATCGCTACACGGCAACACAGGGATCTCCACTGTGGACGAAGACGACGACATGATCGGCAAACGTGCTGAGCGCCGGAAAACCGTAGGCATCCAGGGCCGGTATCGTACCGGGTCGGGCGTGCCGCGCGATGTATGGGTGACCGATCTTTCGAAGACCGGGTGCCGGTTCTACGACAAGTTCGGGACGATGCAGCCGGGCAAGGCGCTGACGCTGCGGCTCGGACCGGTCGGGCCGATCCCTGCCACCGTGCGCTGGTGGAACAATCACGTCAACGGCATCGAATTCGAGCAGCCGCTGCACGATTCGGTCTACCAGCACATCTGCGACAATCTTAGCGAGACGCCTTCGTCCGACCTGCTCGGCTGGGACAACGAATAAGAATGCCCCTCCCGGCGCGAAACCGGAAGGGGCAGTCGCTCGCTAGAGCTCGGTAATCTGTCTGGACCGCCTTAGCGGCGCGCGAGGCGGTAGCTGCGATCGACAGCGCCCGGCAGTGGGCGACCGTCGGCCCAGGCAATGCAGCCCTGGCCGCGAGCCTTGACCTTGCCGCACATGCTATTGGCGGACGCGACCTGGAAGCCGCCGGCCGAAACCCGGAAGTAAGTCTTGCCGCGAACCTTGGCCTGCGTGATCACCATCTGGTAATCGCTCAGTTCGGGATGCCGCTTGGCATAGACGCCCCAGGCGCGGCGTGCCCCGCTTTCGGAGCGGAAGCTGCCGAGTTGGATGAGGTGCGAGCCATCGGCGCTGACCGGACGGGCTGCGACGCGGTTCGTCGGTTGCGCGGCGCCCCGGCGTGCCGGTGCGCTCTGGACGACCGGATCGGAAACGAATTTGACTGCATTGGCCGCGACCTGCGCCACCGTGGCACCCGTTGGAGCGGGCGCCTTGAAGGCATCTTCGAAGCTTTCCGGCGCACGCACAGCGGGAGCTGCAACGGCAACCTGCGGGGCCGGCTCGACCGGACGCGCACCAACCGGCACGGCATCGAGCGGCGGCAGTTCTCTCGGAGCCTGCCTGCTGGCCACGAAACCTTCGACCGGCGGAAGTTCGCCGGCGGCAGGTGCGGCGGCTGCCACGCGGACCGACGGGTCCATGGCGGCGGCTTCGGCAGCGAGCTGTTCGGCGCTCGGATTGTTGCCCAGCGCTAGCTGGACCGGTTGGCCGGCATCGGCGCGCACCGGCACATCGAGCAGTCCTGCAACGCGCTGCTGGTAGTCTTCGGGTTTTGCCATATGCGCCCACTTGCTGATGCGGGCATCAAGCTCCGTCGGCGAAACGTCTTCTGCTGCCATTACACGGGCAGCGCGCCAGTTGCCCTGCAAGGCGTAGGCGTAGGCGAGGTTCTGGCGCAGCTTGGGCGTCGACTCGCCACCGCGCAGGGCCGTGCCAAGGACGTGGACGCCGCGGTCGGCTTCACCGGCGAGCGCCAGTGCGAGGCCGAGATCGGCAGCCGGAATATCGTCGCGCCAATCGTCGAGCACGGCGATGGCGCGGGCATTGTCGCCCTTGCCGATGGAAGCGAGCGCATAGCCGAGCGCGGTGCGGGCCGAGGTGTCGCCCAGTTTCATCGCATCGTCGAAGCTGGTCGCAGCCGAAGCAAAGCGGCCGGCATCGAGATAGGCGGCGCCAAGTACGGCGCGATAGGCCGCGTTGCGCGGTTCGGCGAGCACGGCGGCCTCGGCACTGGCGACAGCCTGGTCGCTGTCGCCTTTCTGCAGCGCGGTCTGCGCCTTGCTGGCCGACACGTCGGCGCGTGGAGCGCCCTGTGCGCTGCAACCGGCGAGCGTTACCAGCCCGAGGGCCGAGGTGAGTGCCAGTGCGGCGGTGCGATTGATGCGTGCCATGGTTCGTTTCCCCCTTTGGGTTCGTATCAGCGCCGCTGAACCTGAGCGGCGATTGAAGAAAGTTCGGGCATGTCGTCGAGCAATTTGTCGAGCGCTTCGGTGACGATTGCCTGCGCGCTGGCACCCCTGACGGTGCTGGCAAGGCGCAGCTTGAGATGGCGTTCGGCGTCGAGCCGCAACGTAAAGGCCGCGCGCTTGCCGCGATCGAGCGCGGAGCGGCGCGTCCGCGTCGGCCGCTTCGGCGGGGCAGGCTCGGCCACACGTTCGGCCAGGTCCTGCTGTTGCTTGCGAATGACGGGTTGTTCGGCGGTGTGGAGCGCTTTGTCCGACGCCCGATCGGCCTGGCGCGCTTCGGCCTGCGATTGCTCGTTGGCGGGTTCCGGCGTCAGCGGGAGGACATTCGACTGCCTGCCGTCCGCTTCGCTTTCGTCACCCATGTCGTTCCAGCCGAGATCTTCGAGATTGGCAGCGACGTCGGAGCCGTTGGGATTGAGCGGCGCGAGCTGCGGGCGCATGGCCGGCTTGGCACCACCCTTGCGGGCGAGCAGGGACGGATTGAGAGAGGCGAAGGATGCTTCGTTCATGACCTGCTTGCGCCTCGCTTACTGGGCCACGCGGCGGCCGAAGCCCCCGGCGGGGCGATGCGCACCCGCAACCTGGGAGACCGAGCCCGGAGCGGCGAACACGGTGCGGCGGAAATTCTTTTCGAGACGGTCGGCGATATAGCCCCACAGCGCGGTCACTTCGGCAGCGCTGCGGCTTTCGGGATCGACTTCCATCACGGTGCGGCCGTCGATCATCGAGGCCGCGAAATCGGTGCGGTGGTGCAGCGTGATCGGCGCGACGGTGCCATGCTGCGACAGCGCGACGGCGGCTTCGCTGGTGATCTTGGCCTTGGGCGTCGCTGCATTGACGACGAAGACGAGCGGCTTGCCGGCGCGCTCGCACAGGTCGACCGTAGCGCCCACGGCGCGCAGATCGTGCGGGCTGGGGCGGGTCGGGACGACAATGAGTTCGGCGACCGAGATAACCGACTGGATCGCCATGGTGATGGCGGGCGGCGTATCGATCACGGCCAGCTTGAAACCCTGCTGGCGCAGGATCTGCAGGTCGTTCGCGAGCCGCGCGACGGTGGTCTGGGCAAATGCCGGATATTCCGCTTCGCGCTCGTTCCACCAGTCGGCGAGCGAGCCCTGCGGGTCGATATCGATCAGTACAACCGGCCCAGCGCCCGCGCGCTGTGCCTGAACGGCGAGATGGCCGGACAATGTCGTCTTGCCCGAGCCGCCTTTTTGCGATGCCAGTGCCAATACGCGCACAGGTCGATCCCCCTGGTTTTGTCCGTTCAGCCCACGCCTTTCGCGGGCCGTCTTCCGGTGGGATCGCAGGATACCCCTAATTTTGAGTTAACGACGCGCTTAACGAATTGGCCGGACGGACCGGCAAATCGGCCCTGCCGCCGAGCGGGTTAGAAAATCTTTGCTAACGCCCTGTTTACTATGCCACCCTATGTGCAATGGCCGGAGACGGGCCTTTTCCGCTCCGCTCACGCGAGGGTACGCCTGGATATGACCGCACGCATTCAAGCATTGTTCGCCAGTATGGCGCTGGGGCTAACCGCATTGGCGGGAGCTGCGCTGGCCGACGTGAAATCCGGGGTCGATGCCTGGTCGGCGGGCGATTATGCGCGCGCCATAAAGGAATGGCGCGGCCCTGCCACGAAGGGCGATCCCGACGCGCAATTCAACATGGCGCAGGCCTATCGCCTTGGCCGCGGGGTCGAGCAAAACCTGAAGCAGGCGGAAGTCTTTTATGCCAAGGCGGCGGCTCAGGGCCATTTGAAAGCGGCCGACAATCTCGGCCTGCTGCTGTTTCAGGGCGGGCGGCGCGAAGAGGCGATGCCCTACGTCAAGGCTGCGGCCGAACGCGGGGACCCACGCGCGCAGTATCTGATCGGCATCGCGCATTTCAACGGCGACCTGGTCGAGAAGGATTGGGTGCGTGCCTATGCCCTGCTGACGCTCGCCAATGCCGCCGGACTGCCGCAGGCCGGCCCGGCGATCCGGCAGATGGACGATTTCATCCCGCTCGAGCAGCGCCAGCAGGCGCAGCCGCTCGCCGCGCAGATCAAGCGCGATGCCGATGTGCGCCGCTCCAGCCAGCTTGCTGCGGCCGATCTCGGCGGCTCGCCGCCACCTCAGATCGCCGCTGCGGTTCCGGCGCGACCGGCTCCGCGCGCTTCCGACGCGACCCGCCTGCCTCCGGCGGCGGCGCGCATTCCCCAGCCGATCGCGCCAACGCCAGTCGCCCCTTCTGTTGCAGCGGCCCAGGCAGCGATCGCCGAAGCGACGCGCGTCACCGGAACGCAGAGCCCGGCCGATGCAGGGGCCACCTTCGCCGCCCGCGAAGCGCCGCCTCGTGCTGCCCCGGCCCGAACTGCGACGCCGCGACCGGCGGTCGACCAGCCCGTTCGCGTGGCAGCCGCTCCGACGGCCCGCACAGCGCCTCCGCCTGCTCCCGTCGCCGCGCCGCAGACACGCGCGGCAGACGGACCGTGGAAGGTGCAGCTCGGCGCGTTTTCGGTCCGCTCCAATGCCGACAATCTGTGGGCGCGCCTGTCGGGCCGCAACGAACTCGACGGGACCGCCAAGCTTCTCGTACCTGCCGGCCGATTGACCAAACTGCAGGCCGGCGGCTTCGCCAGCCGCAGCGCCGCGCAGGATGCCTGCAACGCGCTCAAGCGCAGCGGACAAAGTTGTCTCGTAACTCGATAAACGCCCTTTGGGCTTGCAGCCCTGCGTGATAGGTCTTCCCGCACAGGGAGGGCAATTATGGCGACCACAACCGAGCCGGCCAGCGATCGACCTGCCACGCCGGACGGCGTCGCGCCGGTATCGGCCAAAGACGGGCAGCGGCTCGCGAGCCTCGATTTCATTCGCGGTATCGCGGTGCTGGGCATCCTTGCCGCCAACATTGTCGCCTTCGGCCAGCCCTTCGCGGCCTATATGTATCCCGCTGCCTTCACCGTCCCGCATTCTGCCGCCGAAGACTGGATGTGGGTCGGCCAGTTCGTGCTGATCGACAACAAGATGCGCGGCCTGTTCACGATCCTGTTCGGGGCGGGCATGATGCTGTTCATGGAAAAGGCATGGGCCCGCGGCGCGAGCCGGTGGCTGCAGGCGCGGCGGCTGGCGTGGCTCGGTCTCTTCGGCCTGATCCACTACTTCCTGATCTGGCGTGGCGACATCCTGTTCTCCTATGCCGCCTGCGGACTGCTCGCGTTGTTGCTGGTGCGGGTCAGTGCCAAGTGGCAGCTTCGCCTGGGCCTGATGGGCTATGTCACGGGAGCGTTGCTTTGGGGCGGGATGATGAGCATGATGGTCCTTGCCGCCGATACCGATCTCGGCGCGCCGGGCCAGCCGATGGCCGAATTCGCGGCGGAGCTGGAGTCGGGCAAGCAGGAAGCGCTGGCCGATGGAGCGTTGCAGACCGAATTGATTTCCGAAGGGCGTTACGGCGATTTTGTGGCGCATATGTTCGGCGAGCATGCCGGTGATCTCGCCTTTTTCATCTTTCTCTGGATGTTCGAGACCCTGCCGCTGATGCTGATCGGCATGGCGCTCTACCAGTTCGGTTTTTTCAGCGGCGGGCTCGATCCCGGCAAGATGAAGCGCTGGGGCTGGATCGGATTGATCGTCGGCGGAGCGATCAGCCTGTGGATCGCGCTCTGGGTGCGCGAAGGCGGCTTCACCTATTACGGCACGCAGGCAGCGATGGTGGGTTTCAGCTACCTGCCGCGTCTCGCCATGATCCTCGGCCTTGCGGCCTTGCTGGCCCTGGGGGGACCCAAGGCGACCGGCTGGCTCGGCGAGCGCCTGAGCTTTGCGGGGCGTGCGGCGTTTACGAACTACCTCGGCACGTCGATCGTGATGCTGCTCGTTTTCCACGGCTGGGCGCTCGGCCTGTTCGGTGAACTGGGGCGCACGGAACTCTATGGCGTGATGGTGCTTGCCTGGGTGCTGATGCTGGCATGGTCGAAGCCGTGGCTGGAGAAATTTCGTTACGGCCCGCTCGAATGGTTTTGGCGCTGCCTGACTTACGGAAAAATTTTCCCGCTTCGCCGCTAATCCTCTTGCTATTGAGAACTGTTCGCATAAATTGGCTCTTGCGAATCACTCGCAGGAGAACACGCCGACATGTATGTCTGCATCTGCAATGCCATCCGGGAGGCCGAATTGCGCGCGGTTGCCCACCGCACTTCGGGCGATGCGGAAGAGGCCTATGCAGCACTCGGCAAGGTGCCCAATTGCGGCAACTGTCTGTGTGAAGCGGACGAGATCCTGTTCGAAGAGCGCGAACTGAGCTGCAAACGCGTCGCAGCATAAGGCAATTCACCGCTACTGCTAATCGCTCGCAAATGGCGGAATTCTGCGGTTTTTCGGCCTTTCCCCCTTGTCCGACAGCGCCTGCGCGGCGTATGTGATGGTGCAATTCGCATCACAGGAGTCGGGCCATGAAGGGTGACGCAAAAGTCATCGAATATCTCAACAAGGCGCTCACCAACGAGCTGACCGCGATCAACCAATACTGGCTGCACTACCGCGTGCTGGCCGATTGGGGCGTGACAAAGCTGGCCGAATACGAGCGCAAGGAATCGATCGAAGAGATGCACCATGCCGACCGGCTGGCCGAGCGCATTCTCTTCCTCAATGCGCTGCCCAATTTCCAGGCCATCCATAAATTGAAGGTCGGCGAGACGGTCGAGGAAATCCTCAAGGCCGACTTGGCTTTGGAAGAGGAAGCGATCCCGCTGCTGCGCGATGCTGCCGAGCATGCCAATAGCGTGCGCGATTATACCTCGGAGCAATTGTTCGAGGATATCCTCGCGAACGAGGAAGAGCATGTCGATTTCCTAGAAACCCAGTTCGACATGATCGAGAAGATGGGGCTGCAGAATTATGTCCAGCTGCAAAGCCACCCTGCCGGCGAACACGAAACGCAGGCCGGCCGTCCCTGAGCCGAGAGCGCCCCGCTAGCTGCCTTCGTCCGGCCCGTCGCCGCGTTGGCCGCTGGCGGCGACGATAGTCTCTGTCGCGAACAGGATCAGCCCGGCGATCAGGAAGCCCATGGTCGCGATCCAGGCGATCGCGGTGACGGTGCCGATCTGCGGCGTGATGAAAGCGCTGACGAAGAGCAATGCGATTACGACGCAGATGGTCAGCGCGGCCGCCGTGCTGAAAATCATCGCGCGCTGCGCCAGTTTGCGCCTGCGCTTCAGCCGCCCGAGCTCGCGCCGCACCGAAGAACCGCGGTTCTCTTCCATGCGCTCTTCGAGCCGCTCGATACGATTTGCGACCCAGATCAACCGCGCCATCATGACGTTCATCACTGCGCCGATCGCTGCAAGCAGGAAGGCCGGGGCGAGGCTCAGACGAACGATTTCCTGTACGCGCAAAGTGCTGGACGTGCGCTCCAGCAGATCGCTGGCGATGTTTCCGCCGGTCGCGGCAAGCATGTCCCAAAGCATCAGCCGCGATCCGATCCGGTACTGTAATTGCCGCCGCCACCCCGGTTGGCATTATAGGGGTTCTTGGGGCTCTTGAGCACGACCCGCACCGGGACCGCTTCGAAGCCGAGCTTCGCCCTGATGCCGTTGACGAGGTAGCGCTCGTAACTCTTGGGCAGCGCTTCGAGCCGCGTGCCGAACACGACGAATCGCGGCGGGCGGGTACCGGCCTGCGTGATGTAGCGCAGCTTGATACGGCGGCCACCGGGTGCAGGGGGGGGATTGGCGTCCAGCGCATCGTCGAACCAGCGGTTGAGCGCAGCGGTCGGCACGCGCTTGGACCAGCTTTCGCGGATCTCGAACGCGGCGCGCAGCATCTCGTCGAGACCCTTGCCGGTCTTGGCGCTGACCGCGAACAGCGGCAATCCGCGCACTTGGCTAAGCCCTTCGTCGAGCGCGGCGCGGATGCCGTTGAAAAGGTAGGAAGCGTCTTCGGCAATGTCCCACTTGTTGATCGCGATCATCAGCGCGCGGCCTTCTTCCAGCACCTTGCTGGCGATCTTGAGATCCTGATGCTCCAGCCCCTGCGTCGCATCGAGCAGCAGGACAACGACTTCGGCAAAGTCCACCGCGCGGAAGGCATCGGCAACGGAGAGCTTCTCCAGCTTCTCGGTCACCCTGGCGCGCTTGCGCATGCCGGCAGTGTCGATCAGGCGGATGTCGCGAGGCTCGCCGGACTTTGGGTCGGTCCATTGCCAGTCGACCGAGATGGAATCGCGCGTGATCCCTGCTTCCGGGCCGGTGAGAAGGCGGTCCTCGCCCAGCAAGCGATTGATCAGCGTCGACTTGCCGGCATTGGGACGACCGACGATGGCGAGCTTGAGCGGGCCGAGCGGCGCATCTTCGTCGTCCTCATCGCCCTCGCCGACTTCCGCAGCCTCGGCAGCGGCGCGTTCGGCGTCCTTCTCGAAATGGCCGATATGGGGCCACAGACCTTCGAACAAGTCGGCAATGCCTTCGCCGTGCTCGGCGGATACCGGGGCGGGATCGCCGAGACCGAGCGCATAGGATTCGAGCAGGCCGGCATCGCCTGCCTTGCCTTCGGCCTTGTTGGCGACGAGCACCACCGGCACCTCGACCGTGCGCAGCCAGCGGGCGATCTCTTCATCGAGCGGGGTGATCCCGGCGCGGGCGTCGATAACGAACAGCGCGGCATCGGCGCCTTCGAGACTGACTTCGGTCTGCGCGCGCATCCGCCCGGGCAGGCTGTCCTTGTCGTCGTCTTCCCAGCCGGCGGTATCGACGACCGTGAACTCCATGCCCGCCAGTTCGGCATCGCCCATGCGGCGGTCGCGCGTCACGCCCGGCTGGTCGTCGACCAGCGCGAGCTTCTTGCCGACAAGCCGGTTGAACAGCGTCGACTTGCCGACATTGGGGCGGCCTATGATGATGACGGTCGGCTTGAGGTGGTGAGGCATGATGGAGGCGCAGGTGGTCGCTTCGCGGGCGCTTGGCAAGTGAGATGTCGTGTATGGTAAATTTCGGTTTACCACACTCTCAAGGCCCATCGTAAGGTTGCCGGCAAATAACGGCGGAATGAAATTGCCGCTCTCTCTGTGCTCACTCGTCGCTGCCGCCAGCGCCATCGGCCTTGCCGCCGAGGCGCCCGCTCAGGCGCGCGCAGCCGAATTCGCCCCGCGCGGCGGCCAGGAACTGCCGCCCTATCTGCAATGCGTGCCCTATGCCCGCGAAGTGAGCGGCGTCTCCATCTACGGCGATGCGCATACGTGGTGGGAACAGGCCGCCGGTCGCTATGAGCGCGGTAACGTGCCCAGAGTTGGCGCCGTCATGGCCTTCAGGCCAACCGGGAAAATGCGGCTCGGCCATGTCGCCGCCGTCAGCAAGATCATCGATTCGCGCACCGTGCTGCTCGACCATGCCAATTGGTCGCCGATCAACGGTCGGCGCGGGCAGATCGAGCGCAACGTCAGGGCGGTCGACGTGTCGCGCGACAACGACTGGAGCAAGGTGCGGGTATGGTACCATCCGCTGCAGGGTCTCGGCAAAACCGCCTGGCCGGTGCACGGCTTCATCTACAGCAAGGCCGTGATCAACCGCGAGCCCTTCGAACGAGACATTGCGCCTCAACCGCCGGTGCGTGTGGCCATCGCGAAGAAGCCATCGCGCGGTTTCATGAGCGCATTTGCCGATGTCGGTCGCCACAAGGCCAAGCAACCCGCGCACACCGCCGCGCATGTGCATCGCCCGCAGCGAGCGGCGAAACCGATAGCTGAACGCAGCACCGCGGTTCAGCAACCTGCCGACCCGTTCGCGGCTATCGTGTCGAAATACGATCCGGCGCGCTAAACGCCGCCCCGGCCCAATTCAGCCCTTCTTGGCGACCGGCGGATTGTCGCCGAGATCCTCGTACCAGGCCTCGACCTTGCCCTTCAGCTTGAGCGTCAGGGGCTGGCCTTTGCGGTCAACGGTCTTGCCGGCCTGTACCCGGACCCAGCCTTCAGAGACTGAATATTCCTCGATATCGGTGCGCTGGCGCCCCTTGAAACGGATACCTACGCCTCGCTGCAAGGCCTCGGCGTTGAAAGCCGGGCTGCGCGGATTGACGGACAGGTGATCGGGGGGCGTGTCGGCTGCCGCGGCAGCGTCGTTCGTTTCGTTTTCGCTCATGCCGCTGGCCGATAATTCGCGCAGGGGGCTGTGGCAATCCTCTTGCTGACTCAGAGGCTGCGCTGGCGATCCGGCGGGGTCTCGTCGGGATGCACGCCGGGGTGATCGGTGTCTGGAACCGGCGGTTCGATCTCGTCGGGGCGGGGATCCGGCTGATCGGGGTTTGGTGTGACGGGCGTCTCGGGCGGTGCAGACGGCTCGATGCGGTCCGGCGCCGGATCAGGGGTCGTGGCCATGGTCTATTCCTGTCCGGATCGGCTGGATGAACGGTTGGGCCGCCCAAGCGTTTCTTCGTTGCGCCAGGAAACGAGCGGTTTGGCAGCGTTCATGTCCGCCGCAGACCCTTCCTTCGGCGTCAGGTCGCCTTCTTTGGGGTCATGCGTCGCGAGATGCGCGCCCGGCGTTTGCGTCTTGCTGAAATCTTCCACGACGGTCTCCTCTCGGAAATTAAACTGCCGGACGGCCCGCCAAGTTCCGTCGGTTCGTCGCATCCGTACCTACAGCTTGCCCTTTTTGGCGAACCCCATTAGAGGCGCGCCTTCAACGCGGTGCACTGCGGTGCAACGCGCGGCTTCGTTCGGGTTTGCGGGCGTGGCGGAACTGGTAGACGCGCTGGTTTTAGGTACCAGTATCGAAAGATGTGGGGGTTCGAGTCCCTTCGCCCGCACCAGTCCGCCGCCGTAGGCCTCCACACAGAGCATTATTCGAAAGAGCGCAAAGACCAAACGTTATGCAAACCAAAGAGACCACGAATGAGGGCCTCAAGCGCG
Source organism: Erythrobacter litoralis HTCC2594 (assembly GCF_000013005.1). Lineage (GTDB taxonomy): Bacteria > Pseudomonadota > Alphaproteobacteria > Sphingomonadales > Sphingomonadaceae > Parerythrobacter > Parerythrobacter litoralis_A. The sequence continues at coordinate 256,706 of NC_007722.1, forward strand.
CCTACAAGCTGACGCTGACCGCCAAGGAAATCGATGCCAAGATCGACGCCGAGGTGAAGAAAGTCGCCCCGCAAGTGCGGATGCCGGGTTTCCGCCCGGGCAAGGTGCCGGCCAATCTGGTCCGCAAGATGCATGGCGAGCAAATGCACGCGCAGGTCATCAACGACTCGATCCGCGATTCGGTCGATGCGTTGATAAAGGAAAAGGAACTGCGTCCCGCGATGCAGCCCAAGATCGACCTCAACGAGGATTACGAGCAGGGCAAGGACGCTGTCGTCTCTGTCAGCCTCGAAATTCTGCCGAAGGTCGAAGCTCCGAGCATCGATGACCTGAAGTTGGAGCGGCTGACCGTTCCGGTGTCGGATGAGCAGGTGATGGAAACCATCGAGCGCATTGCCGGCCAGAACAAGAGCTACAAGGATGCCGCCAAGACCAGGAAGGCTGCTGACGGGGACCAGCTGATCATCGACTTCACCGGTTCGGTCGACGGTGTCGAGTTCGAAGGCGGCAAGGCCGAAGATGCCCCGCTGGTACTGGGATCGGGCACCTTCATCCCGGGCTTCGAAGAGCAGCTCAAGGGCGTGAAGACGGGCGACGAGAAGACCATCACGGTCACTTTCCCCAAGGATTACCAGGCCGAGAACCTGGCTGGCAAGGAGGCCCAGTTCGACGTCAAGGTTAAGCAGGTGAAGGTCGAGACCGACACCACGATCGATGACGAGTTTGCCGCCAACCTGGGCCTAGAAAACCTCGACAAGCTGAAGGAATTGATCCGCGGCCAGCTGGAGCAGGAAACCAACGGCCTGACCCGTACCGCGATGAAGCGTTCGCTGCTCGACCAGCTCGCCGCCGGGCACGATTTCCCGGTGCCGGAAGGCATGGTCGACGCTGAATTCGAGCAGATCTGGAACCAGCTGCAGCAGGAAGCCGCGCAGGAAGAAGACCCGGACAAGGCGCTGAAGGAAATCGAAGCCGAGAAGGACGATTACCGCGCGATCGCCGAACGCCGCGTACGGCTGGGCCTGCTGTTGTCGGAGATCGGCCAGGCCAATGGCGTCGAGATCAGCCAGCAGGAAATGTCCATGCTGACGATGCAGGCGGCGCAGCAATATCGCGAGGAAGATCGCGAGCGCTTCATGCAATTCATCCAGCAGGATCCGATGGCCGCGGCCCAGCTGCGCGCGCCGCTGTATGAAGACAAGGTCGTCGACTTCCTGTTCGACAAGGCCGAGGTCACCGACCGCGAAGTGACGCGCGAGGAACTCGAAGCCGCGATCGAAGCGGAAGCCGAAGAAGAGAAGAAGCCGGCTGCGAAGAAGAAGGCTCCGGCCAAGAAAGCCGAGCCCAAGAAGGCTGCTGCGAAAAAGGCCCCGGCCAAAAAGGCACCCGCGAAGAAAGCCGCTGCCAAGGACGGCGACGAGAAGCCTGCCGCCAAGAAGGCGCCCGCCAAGAAAGCCCCGGCAAAGAAGGCTTCCACCAAGAAGCCCGCCGAGAAGAAGGCTCCGGCAAAGAAGCCAGCCGCGAAAAAGGCTCCGGCCAAGAAGCCTGCTGCCAAAAAATAAGCGCTCCTAGAGGGAAATTCAGCGCCGCCGAGCCCCGGGGTTCGGCGGCGTTCCCTATTGGTCGACCCGCCCTTCGACGGCGATCCGCTTCTGGTCGGGCGTCAGGCAATCCATCGTGTGTTCCTGCCCGCGATGGACATGCGCCTTACGGATTTCGATCCAGCGCATGAGGCCGGCGGAAGAAACGCCGTGAATGACGATGGAGGCGAGGATGGTGAAGCTGACGACCGCCCACAGCACGTCGATCTGCGCGAAGTCGGCATTGTTCTGCCCATAGGCGAGGTAATAGATCGACCCCATGCCGCGTATGCCGAGAAAGGCGATGGCGACGCGGCCGGGCAGGGGCAGGTCGCAGAACGCCTCCGAAATCAAACCGCCGATCGGGCGGATGACGAAGATCAGCGCCAGCCCGATCAGCACTCCCGGCCATGTCAGCGCCGACAATACCCCGCTCGCCAGCATGCCGCCGAAGGCGAACAGCACGCCCACCAGCACGATCTTTTCGATCTGGTCGATGAAGTGGTGGCTGATCTTGTGATAGCGGCTGGCGTTCTCGCGCTGCCTCGCCGTGACGGCGCCCACGAAGACGGCGAGGAAGCCGTAACCTTCGACGATCTCCGCCAGTCCATAGGCCGTCAGCAGCGTGCCCAGGACGATAAGCCCCTCGGACGTCGAATATTTCAGCGGCGCATCGTCGTCTTCCTCCGCTTCTGTCTCGGCAATGTTGTCGATATCGCGCTCGAAGACATACCAGGCCCCGGCACGCCCGACCGCATAGCCGACCGCTATCCCGGCAAAGATGCGCCAACCGACATCGAGCGCGAACCATTCCAGCGTCCATCCGCCGAGCGCGGTCATGCCGACGGCGGCGATGGCAAGATAGGTAAAGGGGAAGGCGAGACCATCGTTGAGGCCGGCCTCCACGGTGAGGCTGAAACGCACATCATGCCGCTGGTTCTCGCCCGGCGGCCCGACCTGGACGCTGCGCGCCAGCACCGGATCGGTCGGCGCGAGGCATGCGCCGAGCAATATCGCACTCGCTGGTGCCAGGCCGAGTCCCCACCACCCGAGCATGGCGACGCCGACGATCGTGATCGGCATGGCGATCGCGAGCAGCGGCCAGATCTGGCGCCAGTTCTGCCAGGTGACCGGGCGGTCGATGGCGATCCCGGCACCGGCGAGAGACGCAATCACGATGAACTCGGTGACATATTCGAGCGTGATCGCATCGAAGGCATCGGCGGTCGGGTCGATGCTCGGCAGGCCGAGCGGCAGGGCGAAGGCGGCATAGCCCAAGCCCACATAGATGATCGGCAGGGACAGATAGCGGTCCGACAACCACCGCTCGAGGCCGACGGAGAGAATTAGCCCGAGGCCGAACAGGGCGAGAATGATAATCCGCGGGTCGAGATCGAGCATACCCGCTATTAACGCAGATTAACGCTCCGGGGTCCACGGACGGAATGTCGGGACCGGCAGTTCGGCCATGCGGATCCTTTCATAGGCGCTGCCCGCCTTCAGCACGGCGTGATCTTCCCACTTCGCGCCGATGATCGAAAGCCCGACCGGCAGGCCTTCGACTTGGCCCATCGGCACCGTCAGGTGGGGATAGCCGGCAATGGCCGCCGGGCTGCCGAAGCCGATCGAACTGTTGAAATTGTCTCCCACCACCAGGTCGCTGACCCAGGCAGGGCCGCGAGTGGGCGCGACGAGGAACTCGACATCGAAATCGGCCAGCAGCCGGTCGATCGTTTCCTCGCCCGCAATGCGGACCGCGTTTTCGCGCGCGGTTTCATAGGCCGCGGTGTCGGTCGCTTCGAGCGCCTGTTCGAACAATTGCTGCCCGAACCAGCGCAGCTCGGCTTCGCCAGCCGCTTCATTGCCCTCGACCAGCTCCTGCAGGCTGCGCGGCAGCAGCGCATCGCTGGCCCGGTTGCGCGGCAGGGCTTGCAGGTAGGCATCGATTCCTTCGCGGAATTCGTAGAGCAGCACGGCAAAGCTGTCGCGGAACATCGCACGGTCGGGGTTGAACTCGATATCGACCAGCACCGCGCCAGCGCGCTCCATGTCCGTCAGCGCCTGCTCGAACAGCGCGGCGACATCGGCGCGATTGCCGATCTGTTCGCGCATCACGCCGATACGCACCCCGGCGAGGCCGGCGTCGAGCATTCCCTCGGTGAAATCGACCTTGCGCGCGTCGGCTTCGGCGGTCACCGGGTCGAGCGGGTCGCTGCCCGTCATCGCGTTCATCAGCATCGCCGCGCGGTAGGTGTCGATGGTCATCGGCCCGGCGGTGTCCTGCGTCGCCGCGATCGGCACCACGTGCGTGCGGCTGACGAAACCGACCGTGGGCTTGAAACCGACGATCCCGTTTATCGAGGCCGGGCAGGTGATCGAGCCGTTCGTCTCCGTCCCGATCGCGCCCCACGCGAAGCCCGCGGCAATCGCCGCGCCGCTGCCCGAGGACGAGCCACAGGCGTTGCGGTCGGTCGCGTGCGGGTTCCTTGTCAGCCCGCCGACCCCGCTCCAGCCGCTGGTCGAATCGTCGCCGCGGAAATTGGCCCATTCGCTGAGATTGGTCTTGCCGAGTATCACGCCGCCCGCCGCGCGGATGCGCGCGACGAGCGGGGCATCGCGGCCGGTGGCATTGTCGGCGAGGAGCAGGCTGCCAGCCGTCGTCGGCATGTCGCGGGTCTCGATATTGTCCTTCACCAGCACGGTCATCCCGCCGAGCGGCAGGCCGGCCGCTTCGGCGGCGCGCGCCTGCGCGGGCGCGGCGGGGTTGACCACGATGACCGCATTGAGCTCGGGCCCGGCATCGTCAAGCGTGGCAATCCTTGCCAGCTGTTGCTCCGCCGCCTGTTGCGCCGCGCTGGTGCCGGGCAGCGGCGGCAGACCGGCGGCCTCCTGCGCGAGGACAGGCGCGGTGAGCGTCAGGGCGATCAGCGGTGCAAAAATCTTCATCGCGCGGCAGAGTGCCACCCCTGCGGTACGATGCAAGGCCTTAGAAGCTGCCGCTGACGCTGAAGCGGAAGATCGGCCCGATGCGGCGGTCGCGCACTTCGCGGAACAGGATCGGCGCGCCCGGCCGGTCGCCGGCGAAGACCGTGCGTTCGAACTTGTTGCGCGCGCCGAGCACGTTGCCGTAGCTCGCATTCACCGTCAGCCCGAACACGTCCTTGTGCTCGACGAAGACGTTCATGAAGGTCGGCCCCTCGTAATCGCGGCCCACTTCGCGCCGACGCGAATAAGGCGCGTTGTCGGCAGTGAAAATACCGCTGCCCCAGGCCCAGTCGCTGTTCGGTATGTCATGGCGAAAATCCACGTCGAGCAGGGCATTGAGGTCGAAGGAGAAGGGGCGGTTTTCGCCGGTGAAGGGATCCGTGATGTCCATCCAGCGCTTGATCGCGCGGATTTCCAGCCGCGCGCCGTCAAAACCGATCGGCTCGCCTTTGAGCGTGGTGTTGAGCTCGGCATGGAAGCGTTTGGCGTTGCCGATATTGCCGCGCGCCTCGCCGCCGAGCGGAAGCGGGAAGAAATCGACGAAATCCTCGAACCACGCCTGCCGCAATTGCAGCTTGGCAGACCCCCAGGCGCCCAGACCCTTGTTGACTTCCAGTTCGACGTTCCAGCTCTGGTCGGGCTGCAATTCGTTATTGCCGCCGTTGATATTGTCGTTGTTGAGCGAAACGCTGGCGAGGAAGTCGCCGAAGGAGAGCTGGCCAACGCTGCGCCGCACCTCCAGCGTCATGTCGAAATCGTTTTCCGGCTTCCACGCCAGCGAAACCGAACCCTTCGGACGCTGGAAACTGCGCGAATTGGCCGCCGAGCCGGTCTGCTCGATCTTCGAGTATTCCATCCCGCCGCTGGCCTGCATCGAAAGCTTGGATGTCAGCTGCCTGGAGAAGCTCAGGATGCCTTCGTAGCGATCCTCGGTCACGCCGCCGGTGCCGGCAGGGAAGGCAAGTTCGACGAAATTCCCGCCGGCATCGAGTTCGAACAGGCGCGAGGCACGGTCGAGACGGTTGAACGCGGCCTCGCCGGACAGCTGCCAGTCCGCCGACCACATGTTCCAGCCATATTCGAACCGCCCGATCCGCTCGCCGGCCTCGTTGACCTGGTCGAAACGGAAGCCGGTGGATTGCCTCCCGTCGCTGAACGCGTCGACGACACTGCTGGTGAAGTTGTCGCGTTCGAAACGCTCCAGCCCGATCAGTTTGAGCTTGCCCGGACCGAAAGGAAACTCGATATCACCCCCAATCTCGTATTCGGGCCCGTCTTCGCTGCGGCGGGCATCGCGAGTGCGCACAAGACCGGTCGGATCGGTGCCAGTCTCCGGCTCGAGTGCGGAGAAATAGTCCTCGCGATAGCTGAGGTTGAGGTTGGCTACCGTCTCGCCGCCGAAATCGTAAGTGAAATTGGTCGCCAGCTTCGGATTATCGAACTTGCCGGAAAACTTGCTGAACTGTTCCTCGATCAGCGCGCCATCGGCGTCGGTGATCAGCGTCGGCCCGTCGGCACCGAAGCGGTTGTTGTCGTTCGACAGTGCGACCGTGTAGTCGAGCGCGCCGCTGCTGCCGGTCAGCGAAACCTCGCCCCCGTAAAGCTGCGCTTCGGTGTTGTAGGCGCGGAAACCGCTGCGCCAGGTGAACTGGCCCGACGTGCCGGTACTGCTGGTGACGATGTTGGCGACCTGGCCCGACAGGCCGGGAATATCCAGCGTCGTCCCGTCGAGAATCTCGATCCGCACCACGTCGGCCGCCGGAATGCGCTGCAACTGGTCGCGCAGGCTGTCGGATTTGCTCGAGAACCGCTCGCCGTTGACGATCACATTCTGGTTCGCCTGGCCGAGTCCGCGCTGGCCGCGATTGCCGTCGTCGATGGTGAAGCCGGGAATGCGGCTGACCATGTCGAGCGCGTTGCGCGGTGCGAATTGTTCGAAATAGGCCGGCTCGAAAACCTGGCCCTGCGCGTCGGCCGCTGCGGGCGCAGGCGCGCTCGCGTCGTCCTCTTGTGCCGCTAGCGGCGTAGTCAGAAATGCACAAAGAGCAATGGTCGACACGCACGAGCGCGCTATGGGGGTATAAGCCAAAATTCCCGTCCCTCACGGCTTTCGAAGTGTGGGCTACCTTCAACAAAGCGATCGATTACAAAAGTAGTCATCGACCGAAAGCCGTTTCGTCCGGATTAGTGACATGCAATTCGTGCAACACCCGACGAAGCGCTTTTCGCCGGCGTCGAACGGCATATCTGTGCGAATTATCGCTGCAAATCAGAAGTTTCCGCTGACATCCAGACGGAAGATCGGGCCGATGCGGCGGTCGCGATCCTCGATGAACAGCACCGGTGCGGTGTCGCGAAAGCCGTCGAACACGGTGCGCTGGAACAGCTGGCGCCCGCCCAGGATATTGCCGAGCGTCGCTCGCGCGGTCAGCCCGAACAGGTCCTTGTGCTCGATAAACACGTTGGCGAAGGTCGGCCCGTCCTGTTCGCGCCCGATCTCGGCGGTGCGGAAATAGGGGCGGTCGCGATTGTATTCGATCCCGCCGCCATAGGCGATTTGCGAGCCGGGGATGTCGTGGCGGAAATCGACCTCGATCTCGCGATCGCGGCCGTTGGAGAAGTCGCGCAGCTCGCCGGTCAGCGGATCGCGCACTTCGCCTTCCTCGTACTCCAGCCGGATATCGAACTGCGCGCCGGTCCAGCCGATCGGCTCCATCTTGAGCGTCGTCGTCCATTCCATCTCGGTCCGCCGGGCGGAGGGAATGTTGCCGCGCGATTCCCCGCCGCCTGGCAGCGGGACGATATCGATTATGTCCTCGATCCAGCGCTGTTCGTAGAGGAACGTGGTCGACCCCCAGGCGCCGAGCGACTTGTTGACCTCGACGGTCACTTCCCATGTCTGGGAGGGCACCAGTTCGTTGTTGCCGGCATTGGCATTGTCATCGTCGAGGAAGACGCGGGCGAGGAAGTCGCCGAAGGAAAGCTGGCCCACGCGGCGTTCCAGCGTCAGCGTCAGGTCGAGGCCCTCGCCATTGTTCCAAGCCAGCGAGGCCGAGCCTTTCGGGCGGGCGAAACTGCGGGTGTTGGCCGCGCTGCCCGTCTGCTTGAGCGTGGAGAATTCGTAAGCACCCGTCGCCTGGAAACTCAGGCGGTCGGTGATCGGCTTGCTGACGCTGGCTGAGACCTCGTAGCGATCCTCGGTCACGCCGCCGGTGCCTGCGGGGAAGTCGAGCTCGACGAAATTGCCCGCCGCATCGAGTTCGAACAGGCCGGATACGCGGTCGAGCCGGTTGAAGGCGGCCTCGCCCGCGATCTGCCAGTCCGCGCCCCATAGCGGGAAATTGTACTCGGCCCGCCCGATCCGCTCGCCAACCCCGTCGTTGCGGGTGAAGCGGCTGCCGGTCGGCAGGATCGTGAAATCGTCGAATGTCGCGACGACCTGCTGGCTGAAATCCTCGCTGTCGAAGCGCTCGACCCCGATCAGCTTCACTCGCCCCGCGCCAAGCGGGAAGGACACATCGCCGCTGATTTCGTACTCGTATCCATCCTCGCCCGTGCGGATGGCGCGCAGGTTCGGATCGATCAGCGGCCCGGTGAGCGCTTCGTCTTCGTTCCGCCGGAAATAGCTGCGCGCGTAGGTGAGGTTGAGCGTGGCGGAAACATCGTTGCCGAAATCGTAACCGAGATTGGCGGTCAGCGTCGGCTTGTCGAAGGCGCCGACAAACACTGTGTCCTCCTCCTGCAGCAACGCCCCGTCGCCATCGACGATCACGGTCGGCCCTTCGGCCCCGAAACGGTTATTGTCGTTCTGCAACGCCACGGTGAAGGCGAGTGCGCCGGTCTTGCCCGCGATCGATATTTCGCCGCCATACCATTCCGGATCGACCGCCGTCGTGCGGGCGCGGAACTTCCATTGGAAAGAGCCGGCAATTCCCTGCAGGTCGACGACGACATTGGCGACCTGGCCGGAAAGGCCGGGCAGGTCGAGGCTGGTGCCGTCGACGATTTCGATGCGCAGCACGTCGCTCGCCGGGATGCGCTGTAACTGACTGCGCGCGCTGTCGCTCTTGCTGGACAGCCGCTCGCCGTTGACGATGACGTTCTCGTTGGCCTGGCCCAGCCCGCGGCCGCCGTCGCCACCGCCGCCTCCGCTGATCTGGAAGCCGGGAACCTGCTCGATCATGTCGAGCGCAGTACGCGGAGCGAATTGCGCAAAATACTCAGGCCCGTACACCTGCCCCTGTCCCGTACGGGCGACGGAGCCGGCGGGCGGCTCGTCGGCTTCCGCGGTTGTCTCGTCGGCTTGCGCGAGCGCTGCCGCAGGCGCGAGTGCGGCCAGCGCTGCGCCGAGCAGTAGAGAGCGGAAGGTGCGGGGTTTCAAGTCTTGCAGTCCAAACAGAGGCCGGGGCGCGTGCCCTAGCGCCATCCATGTGGTTACAAAAGAAATCATTCCCGATTGTTCCCGGCTCGCCTCGCCGGTGCGGCGGAAGCTGTTCACAGGCGAAGGGTTAAGGGGGTTGAACATCGCCACGCCACGGACAACATAAGTCGCCAACACCAAACCTATAGGAAGCCTTCCCGATGATCGATGTCCGCGAACAGCTTGGCGAAACCCACGGCACACAGGGCCAGTTCACCCGCGACCCGCTCACGGGCGCGCTGGTGCCGGTGGTCGTCGAGCAGACCAGCCGCGGCGAGCGCAGCTTCGATATTTTCAGCCGCCTGCTGCGCGAACGGATCGTCTTCGTGACCGGCCAGGTCGAAGACGGCATGGCCTCGTTGATCACTGCGCAGCTGCTGTTCCTGGAAAGCGAGAACCCGTCCAAGCCGATCAGCATGTATATCAACTCGCCCGGCGGCGTGGTGACGGCCGGCATGGCGATCCACGATACCATGCAGTATATCAAACCCAAGGTTTCGACCGTCTGCATGGGCCAGGCCGCCAGCATGGGCAGTTTCCTGCTCGCGGCGGGCGAGCCGGGGATGCGTGTTGCGCTGCCCAATGCGCGGATCATGGTCCACCAGCCGTCGGGCGGCGCGCGCGGCATGGCCTCCGACATCGAGATCCAGGCCCGCGAAATCCTGCGCATCCGCAAGCGCATGAACGATCTCTACGTCAAGTATACCGGCCAGAAGCTCGCCGACATCGAAAAAGCGATGGATCGCGACACCTTCCTCGAAGCGGAAGAGGCGATGAAATTCGGCCTCGTCGACAAGGTTTTCGAGACCCGTCCGGAGAATGAAGGCGGCGACAAGGAAGAGGGATCGGGCGGCGCGCCCGAGTGACCCGGCAGGCGCGGGGGCGTTAACCCCTGCCGCCGCGGTCCGCCCCAGCCCGGGACAGGGCATCGCAAGATCGCGGTAACTGCGGCCCTACAGGCGAATGTTAAGGTGGCCGTGCTATAGGCGGTGGTTGTAATCGCCGCTATGAACGATACATTCCGGCGAATCCCCTGAGCCCTCCGGCCCGGGGCCGGAAAGCTTAGGATATGACGAAATTGAGCGGAACCGATAGCAAATCGACGCTGTATTGCAGCTTCTGCGGCAAGTCGCAGCACGAAGTGCGCAAGCTGATCGCCGGTCCGACCGTGTTCATCTGCGATGAATGCGTCGAGCTGTGCAACGACATCATTCGCGAAGAAACCAAGGCCGGCCTGACCGGTCGCAAGGAAGGCGATGTTCCCGCGCCGTCAGAAATCTGCGCGACGCTCAACGATTACGTCATCGGCCAGGACCGTGCCAAGCGCGTGCTCTCGGTTGCGGTCCACAACCATTACAAGCGCCTGAAGCACAGCGGCAAGGCGGATGGGGTGGAACTGGCCAAGTCGAACATCCTGCTGGTCGGGCCGACCGGTTCGGGCAAGACGCTGCTGGCGCAAACGCTGGCGCGCACGTTCGACGTGCCTTTCACCATGGCCGATGCCACCACACTGACCGAGGCGGGTTACGTGGGTGAAGACGTCGAGAACATCATCCTCAAGCTGCTGCAGGCGAGCGACTACAATGTCGACAAGGCGCAGCACGGCATCGTCTATATCGACGAGATCGACAAGATCACCCGCAAGGCGGAAAACCCCTCGATCACCCGCGACGTGTCGGGCGAGGGCGTGCAGCAGGCGTTGCTCAAGCTGATGGAAGGCACGACCGCTTCGGTCCCGCCGCAGGGTGGCCGCAAGCATCCGCAGCAGGAGTTCCTGCAGGTCGATACGACCAACATCCTGTTCATCTGCGGCGGCGCGTTCGCCGGTCTCGACAAGATCATCGCCGACCGCTTGCAGAAGCGCTCGATCGGCTTCGGCGCACATGTTGCCGACCCCGATAAGCGCAAAGTTGGTGAACTTCTGGAAAAGAGCGAACCGGAAGATCTGCTCAAGTTCGGCCTGATCCCGGAATTCGTCGGCCGTCTGCCGGTCATCGCCACGCTGCACGATCTCGATGTCGATGCGCTGGTCACGATCCTGCAGGAACCGAAGAACGCCATCGTCAAGCAATACAGCAAGCTGTTCGAGCTCGAAGATGTCGAACTGACCTTCACCGACGAGGCGCTGCAGGCGATCGCCGAACGCGCGATCCTGCGCAAGACCGGCGCGCGCGGCCTCCGCTCGATCGTCGAAGGTATCCTGCTCGACACGATGTTCGACCTGCCCGATCTGGACGATATCAGCGAAGTCGTGATCGACGCCGACGTGGTGGAAGGCAAGAAAGAGCCGATCCGCGTCGTGTCCAACGATGATGACGGCAAGAAGGAAGAGGCGGCGTAGGCCTCGGTGCTCGAGATTGTCACTGTTGCCGCAGTGACGATCGCCCTCCTCGTCGGTTCTGGTGTCTGGACGAACGCCAGATACGCGCGGTTTGACCAAGTTCCGGCACACTACGATGTGGGGGGCCGTGCGACCAGAGTGGCCCCACGCTCGTTCATGGCATGGTTCCTGCCGGTGCTCTTTTCATTCAGCATGTTCGGTGCAGCCGTGCTGTTCTGGATCGTCCCGCCGGAAATGCAAAACGGCGATCCGATGATGGGCATCCTCATTGCCGCTGCCTCGCTTCTCGGCGGGCAAGGCTTCGTCCTCTGGCTTCTGAGCAGGTGGGCGCGGGAGCAGGATACCGGCGAGCGTTAGCCCGCTTGTCCATTCGCAGCGTCAGTCCGTAGCCCCCCGCTGCGCAGTCGGGCGCTCGGTGCCTTCGCCATAGCGCCGCCATTTCTCCACGCTGCTCGCGTTGACGGGCGGGCGCACCTGGACCGAACTCGCCGTCGCGTCCGGCTGCGCCTATCAAAGCATCGAACCCCGCCCGGCTGGAGGATGCCGGACGGGGTTCTTCTTAGGCGCGGGCTGCAGATCGCGCTGCCTTCACTGGGGGTGGGGGCAATGCCGGCCCCGCGCACCTGCGGGCGTCAGGGGTGGATCAGCCCGGCAGGAAGACGCCGTCAACGACATGCACGATGCCGTTGGAGGCTTTTACGTCTGCGGTCGCCACCACGGTGGTGCGACCGGTCGCGTCGGTGATCGCGAGCGTGTCGCCGAAGCGCGAAACGGTGAGTTTTTCACCGGCAAGCGTATCGACGGTGATCGCGCCGCGCGCCTGCTCGATCTGACCCACAAGGTCGGCTGCTGTCACACTGCCGGCCACGGCGTGGTAGGTCAGCACATTGGTCAGCGTGGCCTTGTTTTCGGGCAGCAGCAGCGTGTCCACCGTGCCGTGCGGCAGCTTGCCGAAGGCATCGTCGGTCGGCGCGAAGACGGTGAAAGGGCCGTTGCCCGACAGCGTTTCGACAAGACCGGCTGCCTGGACCGCGGCGACAAGCGTAGTGTGAACGCCGGTGCTCTGCGCGACACCGACGATGGTCGGCGCGCTCTTCTCCGCAGACTTGTGATCATGCGCCACGACCGGCTGTGTCAGCGCGACGGCTCCGCCGCCCAATAGGGCGAAGGCGGATGCAGCGGCGAGGGCTTTCTTGGTGAACGACATGGCTATTCTCTCCTGTTATTTCGCCAAAGGCCCCGTCCAACCTGGCATAGGAGATACGCATCGACCCGGGCGGGGGATGCATTGGGTTTTGCAATTCTTGAAAGAAACTGTTCAGAGCGCGGTGAATTCGCCGCGCGCGACGATCGGGCCAACCTCTCCGTCGGCAGGGGCCCCGCCGAGCGGTTCGCGGGTCAAAACGAGGTCCGCCCCATCGACCAATTGTGCTGCCAGCCCTTCGTCGAGCGAGGTGCGCCTGATTTCGCCCGGCGCGACCACGCCAAGCGACTGCGCCGACCCTTCCGCAGGGACTACCCAAAGCTCGTGATCGTGCACGCCGTCGGCGGACAGGCCAGCAGCGGAAACGAGCAATTCGCGCTCGCCGCCGAGATAGGTAACTTCGAGCCGCAGCCCTGACTCGCCTACCGGGATTGAGGACGCCAGCGTTGTGGTCTCCACGGGCGGTGGCCCGGGCTGGGTGCCGACAGGCAGAAATGTCAACGCGAGCAGGACCGCGGCCGCTACCGAACTGAGGCCGGCAAGCCACTTCCAGCGTACGACCTGCCGTTCCAGCGAAATGACAGTGTCGCCGGTATCCGTGTCGGCATTGAGCCTGGCTTCGATTGCGTGCCACAGGTCTGGTCGCGGTTCGGCGCTGGGCACATCGTCCAGCAGCGGACCGAGATGGGTCTCCCATTTCTCGACCGCTTCCGCGAACACCGGATCGTTCGCCTGCATCCCGCGCGCGCGCAGCAGGTCTTCCCCTTCGAGAAGGCCCAAAGCGTATTCCGCGGCAAGAGTATCTGTATCGGTCATTGGTAATCGAGGCAGGTCTTGAGTTTGGCGAGGCCGCGTCGGATACGGCTTTTCATCGTGCCGAGCGGCGTGTCGCTTTCTTCAGCGAGTTCAGCATAGGTCCGCCCTTCGAGGAATGCACTACGGATCGAGGACCGCGTCGGTTCTTCCAGTTCATCGAGGCAGTGATGGATGCGCGCGGAGCGTTCCGCGTCTTCCAGCAGCCGGTCTGCGCGGGGCGCCTCGTCGGCGAGCTCCATCGCTTCATCGACCGGTACGGCGCCTGCGCGAACCTTGCCGGTGCGCAGGCGGTCGATGGCTCGATTACGCGCGAAAGTGGCCAGCCAGCTGATCGGGCTGGCAGCCTTGGGTTCGAAGCGGTCTGCGCGCCGCCACAGAGTAAGATAGACATCCTGCAATGCGTCCTCGGCCTCCTTGCGGTCCTTCAAGATACGCAGGCAAATGCCGAAAAGCTTCGCATGAGTCGCGCTATAGATCTCTTCCAGCGCCGCGCGATCGCCTTCGGACAACCGCACCATGGCCGCGCGCAATTTCTCGCGGGCTGCAGTGGCGCGATCGTCGCTCAACAGCCGCCCCCGCAGTCCGCACTGCGCTCGATCTGGATCGTCGCGTGATCGATCTTGAACCTCTCGCGTAGCCGGGCGGAGAGCGCGGTCAGGAACTCATCACCATTGCTGCCATCGGGCATGACGAGATGCGCGGTAAGCGCGGTTTCCGTGGTGCTCATGGGCCAGATATGGAGGTCGTGCACCAGCGAGACGCCCGGCTGCCCGATCAGGAAGCTTTCCACTTCCTTCTCGCAGATGCTGTCGGGCACAGCGTTGAGGCCCATCTTGATGCTGTCCTTGGCCAGGCCCCAGGTGCCCCAGGCGATCACCGCGACGATCACCAGGCTGGTCGCCGGATCGATCCAGAGCATGCCGGTCAGCAGGATCGCCGCCCCGGCAATCACCACCCCCACCGAGACCAGCGCATCCGCCGCCATATGCAGGAACGCGCCGCGGATGTTGATGTCGTGCTGGCCCTTCACGAACAGCAGCGCCGTCGCTGTGTTGATGACCACCCCGATTCCCGCAACCACGATCATGGTCCAGCCTTCGACCGGTTGCGGGTCGAGCAGGCGATGCATGGTCTCGAACAGGATGGCGCCGATGGCGACGAACAGCAGCGCGGCATTGGCGATCGCGGCAAGGATGGTCGAGCTCTTGTAGCCATATGTGAAGCGTCCGGACGGCGGCTTCTTCGCAGCCACGGCCGCGGCCCAGGCGAGCAGAAGCGCCATCACGTCAGACAAATTGTGCCCGGCATCCGCGACCAGCGCCATCGAGCCCGACAGGAAGCCATAAGTCGCTTCGACGATGACAAAAGCGGTATTGAGAACCACGCCGATCGCGAACGCGCGACCGAAATCCTTGGGTGCGTGGTGGTGATGCCCATGGCCATGATTATGGCCATGGCTGAGCCCATGCTCGTGCCCTTGCGAGGGGGCATGCCCGTGTTGTGGGTGTGTCGCGCCCATTACCCTAGTCGTAGACGCAGGAATCCAATCCGTCACGCCGCACGACGCCGATACGCGCAGCAATCGTATTGCCATGACGGCGCAGCCAGCCGCCGGGATTGGTGACCGCGCGCTGCTTGGGCAGGGGCAGCGCGACTGCCATGCGCGCGGCTTCGATCTCGCTCAGCGATGCTGCGGATTTCTGGAAGTATCTTTGCGCGCCTGCTTCCGCGCCGTAGGTCCCGATCCCCATTTCGGCGATATTGAGATAAACCTCCATGATCCGCCGCTTGCCCCAGATATATTCGATCAGCACGGTGAACCACGCCTCCAAGCCTTTGCGAACATAGCCGCCGCCTTGCCACAGGAAGACATTTTTGGCGGTCTGCTGGCTGATCGTCGAGCCGCCACGGATGCGCCCGCCACGCGCATTGTTTTCCGCCGCCTTCGCGATCGCTTCGGTGTCGAACCCACCGTGCAGGCAGAACTTGCCATCCTCCGCCGCGATCACCGCGCGTACGAGGTCTCGGTCGATATTGTTGAGCGGCTCCCAGTCTTTGGTAATGGCGTTTTCGTCCATCACCATGGTCGCCGTGATCGGCACCGGAACGAATTTAAACAGCACCACCAGCAACAGGCTGAGCGCGACGAAACCGAGCACGATTTTGGTGAGGAACTTGGCGAACCAGAGCATGGCGCTGGATTAGGTTCGCTTATCGCCAAATGCAACGAGGCCCCGACCTTGCAGGAACGGGGCCTCGTCAAGAATTCGCGAAACGACTTACGCCGCGCCGGGCAGCAGCCTCTCGCCAGCGATCCGCTGCATCGCCTTCTGCAGCTTCTCGAAAGCGCGCACCTCGATCTGGCGGATGCGTTCGCGGCTGACATCGTAGACCTGCGAGAGCTCTTCCAGCGTCTGCGGGTTTTCCGTCAGTCGGCGTTCGGTCAGGATGTGCTGCTCACGCTCGTTGAGCGCGTCCATCGCCTCGACCAGCATTTCGTGCCGGACCTGCGCCTCTTCGGCGTTGGCCACGGTCTCGTCCTGCAGCGGGCGATCGTCGGTCAACCAGTCCTGCCACTCGCCCGAGCCGTCCTCGCCATTGCGCATCGGTGTGTTGAGCGAGCCATCGCCGCCCATCATCATCCGGCGGTTCATGTTGATCACTTCCTGCTCGGGCACGCCGAGGTCGGTTGCGATCTTGGTTACGTCTTCGGGGCTCAGGTCGGTGTCTTCATAGGCCTCGAGCTGCTTCTTCATCCGGCGCAGGTTGAAGAACAGCTTCTTCTGCGCGGCGGTGGTGCCCATTTTTACGAGCGACCAGCTGCGCAAGATGAACTCCTGCATGCTCGCCTTGATCCACCACATCGCATAGGTCGCGAGGCGGAAGCCACGATCGGGCTCGAACTTTTTCACGCCCTGCATCAGCCCGACATTGCCTTCGGAAATGAGGTCGCTGACCGGCAGGCCGTAGCCGCGATATCCCATCGCGATCTTGGCCACGAGCCGCAGATGGCTGGAGACCAGCTGTGCGGCGGCTTCCGGATCCTCATGCTCCTGATACCGCTTGGCGAGCATATATTCCTGCTCGGCGGTCAGCACGGGGTATTTCTTGATTTCGGAGAGATAGCGGTTGAGGCTCTGCTCACCGCCCAGCGCCGGAATGGCGACTGCTTTTGATTTGCTCACGTCTTCCCTAACCTTTCTAGCGTCGACCTCAGATGCCGGACCCCTGCTGGGCATCCGTGCGGGTGGGCCACATGGTTACATATAGAGCAATGCCCACGGATTTGCACTGCTATTCATCGATATCAACGAGCGGTTTCGTCGATCAGTTCCTGCATGTCTGCGGGTAAATCGGCGGTAAATTCGACCCATTGGCCGGTTACCGGATGCTCGAACCCCAGCATTGCCGCATGCAAAGCCTGTCGCGCGAAGCCCAGTTCCTTGAGAATCGGCCGTAACCCCTTGGGATCCCGGCCATATGTTGGATCTCCCAATAGCGGATGGCCGATTGACTGGCAGTGAACGCGTACCTGGTGGGTGCGCCCGGTTTCCAGCCGGCACTCGATCAGGGCGCAATCCCTCAATCGTCGCAGGGTCTTGTAGTGGGTGACGGCGTGTTTGCCACGCGAAGAATCCTCGGGAAGCGGCGCCATTTTCTTGCGATCCCGCTCGCTGCGCCCAATTCGCCCCTCGATCGTGCCTTCAGCCGGGTTGGGATGGCCTGCGCAGAGCGCCAAGTATCGGCGATTGATCGTATGCTCGGCGAATTGCGCGGCCAGTCCCTCATGCGCGTTATCCGTTTTGGCTACCACCAGTAGCCCCGAGGTATCCTTGTCGATCCGATGGACGATCCCGGGCCGGGCGACGCCGTTGATGCCGGACAGCTGGCCACGGCAATGATGGAGCAGCGCATTGACCAGCGTGCCATCCGGATTGCCTGCCGCCGGATGCACGACCATCCCGGCCGGCTTGTTGACGACGAGCAGGTGTTCGTCTTCGAACACGACATCGAGTTTGATGTCCTGTGGCTGCGCCTCGGGATCGACCGTGGGTGGTAGGGTAATGGTATAGGGCGTGCCTTCGCTGCCCTTCGCGGAGGGATTGGTGGCGGGATCGCCATCCACCAGCACTGCACCCCCCTGCATCAATGCCTTCACCCGCTCGCGCGAAAGCCCGGATGCTTCGGCCAGTGCCTTGTCCAGGCGGCCGACGCCTGTGAGTATGCCAGTTATGACTTCGCGTCCTGCCAAGTGTTCGATCCATTCCGCCGTCATTCCCGCGAAGGCGGGGATCCAGCTTTACTTCGAAGACCCACAGGGTGAGAAGCTGGATTCCCGCCTTCGCGGGAATGACGGGGTGTTGCAAGGGGTAGCGGTGCTGACGATTGAAGCCTCGGTGATGGATGCGTTGCTCGCAGAAACTTCTCTTGCGCATCCCCTTGAATGCTGCGGTATTCTCTTGGGCGAGCATAATCACATCACCGCAATCCAGCCTGCCGCGAATGTCCATCCCCAGCCGCAAACCCATTTCGAGATCGATCCGCAGACCCTGGTCGATGCGCACCGCGCTGGCCGCAACGGTGGACCGCAGGTGCTTGGCTATTACCACTCGCATCCGACCACTGTGCCCGAACCCTCGGCTACCGACGCGGCCATGGCTGCGCAGGATGGCAGCATTTGGGCGATCATAGGACAGGGCGAGATCATTTTCTGGCGCGACAGGAACGATGGATTTGCGCAACTTTCCTACTCCATTCTCGACGGCTAGAGCGGACGAATGCCGCGACTGAATCCCGCTTCGACCCCCAAGCTCTACGCGGGCGGCTGGCAGGGCGCGTTTTTTGCGCTAGGACAGTGGTCCATGCGGTCCATGTCTCGTGAACGTCTTCAGGAACCAGGTTTCATCTATGAACGATAACGACGCCGTCACGCTCGCCAGCCAATTGTGCTCGCGGCTTTGCCATGACCTGCTTTCGCCGGTCGGCGCCCTGTCGAATGGTCTGGAGTTGCTCGCCGAGGAGGAGGATCCCGAGATGCGCCAGCGGTGCCTCGAACTGCTCGAGGCGAGTGCGCGGACGAGCGCCAACAAGCTGAAATTCTTCCGTCTCGCATTCGGTGCCGCGGGTGGTTTCGGCGACCGTGTCGGGGTGGATGAACCCAAGGCGGTTATCGATGCGCTGGCACAGGATGCAAAGCGGGTCGAGGTCAACTGGGCGCTGGCGGTCGATGCACTGCCCAAGCCGGCGGTGAAGGTAATGCTCAATTTCGCCCAGATGGGGCTGGACGCGCTGGTGCGCGGCGGCACGCTCGATATCGGGGCGGAGCGCCGTGACGGGGCGAGCGAGATCGTCGTTCGCGCAACCGGCGCGAAAGTCGCTTTCGACGACAGCATCGGTCGCGCGCTCGAAGGCAGCTTGCCGGAAGACGGGCTGAGCGGCCGCACCGCCGCCGCGCACATGCTGGCGCTAATCGCCGAGCAATCGGGCGGTAATCTGCAATACCAGAAATCGGAGGACGCTCTGGTCCTCGGAGCGATGTTGCCCGAAGGATGAGCGAACTGGTCCATCACGAGAGGCCCTCGCCCAATTTCAACGATCGCAAGCTGCCGATCAGCATGGTCGTCCTGCACTATACCGAGATGAAGCCGGTCGAGACCGCGCTCGACCGGCTATGCGATCCCGAGGGCGGGGTCAGTGCGCATTATCTCATCAGCGAGGAAGGCGAAGTCACCCGGCTGGTGCCGGAAGACAAGCGCGCCTGGCATGCGGGCGTCTCTTACTGGCGCGGGCACAAGGATGTGAATTCGGCCAGCATCGGGATCGAGCTCGATCATCCCGGCCATGTGCTCGGTTATCGCGAATTCTCCGACGCGCAGATCGATGCGCTGATCCCGCTGCTCCACCGTATCGTGCAGAACCATGACATTCCGCGCGCCAATGTGGTCGGGCATTCGGACGTCGCGCCGGCGCGCAAGGTCGATCCGGGCGAGCTGTTTCCGTGGGACCGGCTGGCGGAGTACAATCTCTGCCTGCCCAAGCCGGAGAAGCTGGACCTGGGCAATCCGTTCGACAATGCCGGTGCCTTCTACCTCGCGCTCGAACGGTTCGGATACGACGTTACCGACGGACTCAAGGCGGTCGAAGCCTTTCAGCGCCGCTGGCGCCCGGAGAAGATCGATGGCGAAATCGACGGCCAGATCTGCGCGATCCTGTTCCAGCTGTTGCTCGACCGCGACCGGGGCGTGTCCCGCTAACGGCGCGCACTGGCTTTCCTGCAAGGATAATCGCGCCTATATGTGCTCTTGCCAGGGGGCCGGGCAGCCGCTCCTTCGACAAGCTCAGGATGAGCGGGTTGTTAGGAGAGGAAAGTCCGGGCTCCACGAAGCAAGGGTGGCGGGTAACACCCGCCCGGTGACCCCGGATTACGTCCGGGGGAGCCGAGGGACAGTGCCACAGAGAGCAGACCGCCTGATCCGTCAGGCAAGGGTGAAAGGGTGCGGTAAGAGCGCACCGGGGGGCTGGCGACAGTCTCCGCATGGCAAACCCCACCCGGAGCAAGGCCAAATAGGGACCTCGCGCCGAAAGGCAGGAACGCTTCGTTCCGAGAGGTCCGGGTTGGCTGCTTGAGCGCGCGAGCAATCGCTCGCCCAGATGAATGGCTGCCCCTGCATCAGCAGGACAGAACCCGGCTTACAGGCCCCCTGGCACTACCGTTTGCGGCTTTCCTACTTACCCCCGTTCATGCCATGCCCACGCCGGGCTCCCTCAATATCGAGCGGACACAGGGGGATGAAAATGTTCGAGACACTACTGGCGGTGGTAGCTTCAGCGACGTCGGTACAAACTGATGACGATTTGGCCGCCCGGGCGATCTCCGCGTGCGGTTTTGCCGAATTCGATGTCACGCCAATCGATGCGGGCAGCGCATCCGATTTCGAGGATTTTGCGACGCAGGTGGAAGCGGCGCTCGGCGAAAAGATCATGATCGTCGGCGGAGACCTGAGCGGGGCCGACATGCGCCGCCTCTCGGGGAGCCTGCCCGGATCCTGCTTCTACCAGACCAAGCTTTCGGGCACCGACTGGAGCGGGACCGACCTGATCGGCACCAAGTTCGTCGGCACGGACCTTTCGGGGGCCAGGTTCGAAGGAACCAATCTGACCGACGCACGCCTGGTGGGTGTAGATGCCGGCGGCGCAAATTTCGCCGACGCGAAACTCGGTAACGCCAGATGGGTGGGCCAGAACTTCGGCAGCAAGCTAGCGGGGGCAAGCTTCGTAGGGGCATACCTCAATTATTTCACATTCGATTGCGGCATCACCATGGACATGCAGTGCGGTGGCAGCAGCGGAGTCGATTTCAGCGGGGCCAATCTCAGCAACGCAGATCTGGCCAGTTACCCGATCTGGGGCTTGGACACATTCACCGGTGCCGATTTCAACCGTGCCTTCATTTCGCCGCGTGCTGTGAAATACTTGGACGATGTCGAAGTGCGGCGCTCGATCACGCTCGGCCATCGCAGCGATGAAGCTGGTGACCGGCGTGCGCAGGTCCGATTGACCACAGCCGAATTTACGGAGCTGAAAGCGAGTATCGAGACGCAGACGGATGAGCCATCCTTCGATTGCGCAAAGGCCAGCATTAAGGCGGAAGTGCTGATTTGCGCTGAATATCAAAGCGGACTGCGCCACATGGATCGCGATCTCTCTTCGCTTTACCGGCATGCTGTGAAGCGAGGCGCAACGTCGCAACGCGAGCAACGCGCATGGCTGCGCCAGCGCAATCGCTGCGACAGCGCCGAATGTGTCGCACAGGCCTATCAGGCCCGCATGGATGCGCTCTTTGGCGCGGTGGGGGTAGAGCTTGTGCTGACCCCCAATGCCGCACTGGAATTCGAAGAGGACCTGCTGCCGGTCGCCGACACCATGCGAAGCAGCGCTCTCTACCAGAAGATGGTGCCGGTCATCCGTAGCTTCTCGATGCAAAGCGTCACGCTGACCGCCATGGAGGATGGTCGCATCCTCGCGCGCGGCGAAGCGGTTGGCGGCAATGCGCATACCTGCTCGCTCCACGGCGATGCGCTGGTCTACGATCCCGACACGGGCTGGTACGCAGGGGAGCTCGACGATGGCGCGCTCGTGCCAATCCTGCGCGTGTGGGATAACCGCCTGTTCTTCCGCTATTCCGGCAATATGGGCGATACACCTGACGAGGCCGCCGACTTCATCACCTGCGGCGCACGGGCCGGCTTTGGCGAAATGCGGGCCGTCGGCAAGTGATGGCAGCCTAATAGCAAGGGGCGCCCCCGGATGGTCCGGGAGCGCCCCTTGTCTGGCCTTCGATCAGGCGATCAGAAACGCCAGTTGAGCGTCATGTTGGCCTGGTTGTTGGTCAGCTCGCCGCGGCCGATGTCCGAGGTCACGCTGAGCTGGGTGCTAAGGCGATTGGTCAGCGCCATCTCCGCCCCGGCATTGACCGCCACCCACTGCGTGTCGAGCTGACGCGCGATGGAGAAAGGCAGGTCCGCTGCGCCGACGAAACTTGCCGTCACCACATCCTGGCTGTCCCCCAGCTCGCGGGCATAGGCTACCGAACCGAACGCCTTGATGACACCGGTCTGTCCGACCTTCATGCCGAGCGAGGCCATCGCGCCGATCTTCGCCCCGATCGAAGTGAAGCTGCGGTCGTCGACATTGAGTCCGAACTGCCCGGCGCCATATTCGCGGTAGCCGCCGAGGTTGGAACGGACGTAATCCACGCTGGCGACCGGACCCAGTCGCACGTTCTCCATCGGCTCCATCGCATAGCCCATGCGGATACCGGCGAAGTTCTGGCTGCCTTCGGCATTGCCGATGGCGCTGTTGAAGCTGCCTGTGGCGTTGCCGACGGAGCCGCGAGCGGTGCCGTAGCGCTGGTCTGAGAAGCCGAAGTAGGCATCGGCAAAGCCCCTGCCGAAGGTCTTCGCGGCATAGATCGCCCCCGAGGTGCTCTCATTGTCCATCGGGCTCAACGCGCCGAAGGCATTGGCGCTGTCGCGCACGCTCGACATGGCGACACCGATCACGAGGCCGTCGGCGACCTTGTAGTCGGCACCCAGCGTCAGCTCTCCGGCCTCGGTGAAGGCTGCTTCGCGAACGGCGTTGGTGCCGGTGTTGCGATCGCCCTGCGCCATGGTCAGGTAGGAACCGCTGACCGACGCGAAGAAGCCGAGCTTGCCTTTCGTACCCGGGGCCGTCCCGGCTTGCGCGAAGCTTGCGCTGCCCGCTGCCGAAAAGCCTGCCGCGCCGCTATCCGCGCCGCGCAGGCGGAGCGTCCGCTGTGCGACCTGGCCCGTGAAGCGCTGAGCGAAGTTGGTGGCCGAGAAGGTCTGCTGGAACCCGCTCGTCGGGGTCAGGCCGGCAAGGGTCTGCCCGAAGATATCGAACCCGGCCATGTCAACGACGCTGAAGACGCTTTCGAAGTCGGCATAGCGACCGCCGAAGCGCAAGGTGTCGAGCACGGAGGCAAGCGAGCTGAGGTCGCTCTGCGCACCGACGATCTGCGCGATCGGATTGGCTCCGATCGCGACGATCACGTCACCGCCATCGACCCGCGTACCGGCAAACAGCACCGGCGAACGCGTCAGCAGCGTGACCTCGTCGAAATTGCCGAGCACACTGTTGGCCGTCAGCACAGTCCATTCGGCACCGAACTTGGCGGTGATCTTGCCGGTCGGCTTGACGAAGAGATCGCCCGCCAGGCTGGCATCGCCGGTCACCACGAGCTGGTCGAATTCGAGCGGCTTCTTGCCGCGACGCTTCACGTCGACCAGCAGCGTGCCTTGCGATGTCTGCACGTAGTCGCCATCGATAGTGAAAGTGCCGATGGCATTGTCACCGCCCGGCGAGACGACGCCCGAGACATTGAAGAAGGCATTGGTCGCGACTGTGCCATCGCCGCCCATCGTGCCACCGAACAGCAGCACGTTGCCGGCATTGAGCTGGCCATCGATTTCGGCGTTGCCGCGATATTGCTCGACCCCGATGATGCTGGTGAACTCATATGCCTCTGGCAGGGCAAAGCCGGTGTTCTTGCCATCGATGGTCAGGCGGTCGATCTCGACATCCATATCCACCGTGGTGGTGCCGGGATTGACCAGCAGGACATCGAAATAGAGGGCAGGGTTTTCGAAGGCGGTGCCCGGCGTGCCGTCGGTGTTGTTGGGCACGAAACCGGTTGAGCCCGGGCCAAGCAGCACCGAGGACTCAGGGATGTTGGCCCCGAAGTTCGGTGTGCCTTCCGGCGGCAGGACGGCGGTAGCATCGTTGCTGTTGCCGGAAATGTCTTCGCCGAGGATCAGGCCGAGGCGCGGACCTTGCTCGTAAACACCGGGCTCATCGCCGCCCGGAACACCATTGACGATATTGCCGTCCGAATCTTCGATGAAGAACCCCGGATCGAGATCCTGCGTCCAGCGTGCTGGATCGGACCACACGCCATTGCCCGATTTGGCCGAAACGTATTTGTACGGCGTGTTCTCGGTGATGAACTCGAAGAACGGGTAGAGCGGATTGTAGAAGCTGATATCGCCATAGCGGTTGCCGGTGCCGAAGAAGTCGAACCCGCCGCTCAGCACGCCTGTGATGAGCGGGAAGGGCGCGATCTGGTCTGCGATCAGCGGGGAGCCGCTGTCCCCCGGCGCGGTGCCGGCTTCCTGGGGCAAGGCATCGCCATCGAACCAGTCGATCGCCAGCACGGTGTCTATGTTCGGGCAATTTATTCCGAACCCATCGAAGGTACAACTATCTTCCCCCGGCGAGGTGCGGCGGGGATCGTCAAAATCGATCCAGTACAGCGCCTGCGTCTCGAAGCCGAGAGACGACTCGCTGGGAGCAAAGCCCGGGAAGATCGTGTCGATCAGATCGGCCGAGGTAGCGACCGCGCCGAGCATGTTTTCGCCCACGCGGCGCAGGAATCCGATCCCTTGCGCACCGGTTTCGCCGGTGCCGGTGGTGCCGTAGCCGGTCACGATCATGTGCGTCAGCTCGTCGAGCGGCGTCAGCAACAGCGGCATCGCCGGAACGTCGGTGATGGGCGTGTCGAGCGCGATGAACGCGACATCGGCCCAGGGGAAGGGCAGGGCGCCATTCTCGAGGTTGGCGGATGGGTGAATAATGACGTCGGTGCTCTGAGCCACGCCGCCTTCGTTGTAGCCGCTGCCGAAATCGAGATAATTGAAAAGGCGGCTCGACGTATCGACGCCCGTAGCCACCAGCATGGTGCTGTCGGCGCCGGTGCTCGGCAGGCCGTAGTCCTCCGATCCGCGCGCGTTGAGGCAGTGCGCTGCTGTCAACACGGTACGCGGATTGATCATCGTGCCGGTGCAATTGAAGAACACGCCGCCGGAGATATTGCTCTGGCGGAAGATCTGGACGACCGACGGGAGTGTATTGGCAGTATCTACTGCACCAGCGGTGCCGATATCGTCACGCACGATTAGCTCGGGATAGGCTGGAACCAGTGCGCCATTGACCTGTCGTTCGATCGCCGGACCAGGGGTGCCGATCGCAATCTCGGTCGAGACAATAATGTCCGCCGATTGCATAGTGCGAAAACCGGCAAAGTTGCCTTGCGCTTCCAGTGAGACTTCGTCGCTGGCGTCGTTATCGTCATTTGCCAGCGCTGGGCTGGACGCGAGCGCTGTGGCGAGGCCGATCGTGGCGACGCCTACGAGATATTTCCGAGTCTTCATGAACTTCCCCCATCGTGATGGGAGAGGCCACAAGCCGCTCAAGCAATCGACTAGCAACTATAGAGCGACTCGCGACCCCGCCCTGTTATGATGTCAGGAAGAGATACCATCGCTCCGCAGTCGTCAATGCTTCGATTTTTCGCAACTAATATGCGTCCCTAATCTCTATGGTTTCGGATCGTTATTCTTCGGTGATGGGAACAATGTAGCGCGCGGCGCGGTATCGACTGCATGACCGGTGAAAATCCCAGACAGCGCAGCCTGCTCCAGCGCCTCGCCATCCTTGTCGCCGTCGCCTGGCAGATCGGCGCGACCTTCCTCCCCCAGCTTGGCCTTGGAGAGCCGATCGGCGATCGCTCGGACAGCGTCCGCACGCTGATCACCCCATCGGGCTGGGCCTTTGCCATCTGGGGGCCATTGTTCTTCGGTTCGGCCGTTTTCGCGCTGTGGCAGATATTGCCGAAACAGGTCGACAATGCTTTGGTCGCGTGGATCGGCTGGTGGGCGGCGCTGGCGCTTGCCGCGCAGGGGGCGTGGGCGACCTATACGCAATTCGCCAACCTGACCGCGATCAGCGCGATCATTATCGCAACTTCACTGTTCGGCCTCCTCGCGATCCTGCGAATCATGACGCATTTCTCGCGGGACTTCACGCTGGCCGAGCGGATCATCGTGGGCGTGACATTCAGCGCGCTGGCCTCCTGGCTTACTGCCGCGACCATCGTAAACATCTCCGCAACACTGGTTTACCATGGTCTCGCCGGGGGCTTCGAATATCCCGCCATCGCTGCGCTCATGGTCGTCGTCGGCGGCACGATCGCCGCAGCGGCCGTTGTGCGCAGCAAGGGCAATCCCTGGTTTGCGGCAGTCTTTTGCTGGGCGGTTCTGGCGATCTATTTCCGCGGCGGGCAGGAGGCGGACAGCATAGCACTCGCCTGCATCATCGCCGGCCTGCTGGTCATCGGTGCAGCGATAGTCGGCCTGCGCGATGCGGAGAGCCGACGCCGTTGGTTCGGCTAATCCTCAGACCCGTCCGATGCTGACGTAGTCGAAGCCCTTCGCGCGAACATCGGACGGTGCGTAGATGTTGCGCAAGTCGACGAGCACCGGTGCTGCCGCCAGCTCCTTGACCCGATCGAGGTCGAGCGCGCGGAAGGCGTCCCATTCGGTCACGATGACCACCGCATCGGCGCCTTCGATTGCCTCATAAGAGTTCTCTGCCATAGCAACCTCGGGCATCAGCGGCTTGGCGATCTCCATGCCTTCCGGATCGTATGCGACGACGTTGACGCCGGCATCGGTCAGCGTCTGGGCGATTGCGATAGCCGGGCTGTCGCGCATGTCATCGGTGTTGGGCTTGAACGTCAGGCCCAGCAGCGCGACCTTTTTGCCGCGGGCTGCATCCATTCCACCGAGCGCATCGATAACCTTGCGGCCCATCGCGCGCTTGCGACTTTCGTTGGTCTTGACCACCGCCTCGATGATCCGCACCGGACTGTCATAATCTTCGGCCGTCTTCAGCAAGGCCAGCGTGTCCTTGGGGAAGCAGGAGCCGCCATACCCTGGGCCGGCATTGAGGAACTTGGGGCCGATGCGGCCGTCCATCCCGATCCCGCGCGCCACGTCCTGGACATTGCCGCCGACCTTTTCGCACAGATCCGCCATTTCGTTGATGAAGGTGATCTTGGTCGCGAGAAACGCATTGGCGGCATACTTGATCAGCTCGCTCGATCGGCGGCTGGTGAAAAGGATCGGAGATTCGTTCAGATAGAGCGGGCGATAGACCTCCGTCATGATCTCGCGGCCGAAATCGTCTTCGGTACCGATCACGATACGGTCGGGGCGCTTGAAGTCGCCGATTGCGGCACCTTCGCGCAGGAACTCGGGGTTGGAAACAACGGCGAAGCGATGCTTTGTCCCGGCGTCGGCGATAATGCGTTCGACTTCGTCTCCGGTGCCGACCGGGACGGTGGACTTTGTCACGATGACCGCATCGTTGGCGAGGTTCTTGCCCACTTCGCGCGCGACTTCGTGAACGAAGGTGAGATCGGCGTGCCCGTCGCCGCGGCGGCTTGGCGTGCCGACGGCAATGAAGATCGCCTTTGCGCCCTCGATCCCTTCGCCGAGGTCTGTAGTGAAGCTGAGCCGACCGGCTTTGACATTCGCATCGACCAGCGCATCGAGCCCCGGCTCGTAGATCGGCATGATGCCATCATGCAGGCGGTCGATCTTGGACTGGTCCTTGTCGATGCAGACAACGTCGTGGCCGAAATCGGCAAAGCATGCACCGGAAACCAGGCCGACGTAGCCGGATCCCACCATTGCGATTTTCATACCAAGCTGTCCCTTTTTTCGATCCTGATTGTGCCGTTGTCGTCCACGGCCTGAATCATGCGCCGCCGGTTTTCTTCCAGCACCAGCGCGGTTAGTCGCCCGAAGCGGAAGGCTCCCGTATCGATGCCTATACGGTTGCTTTTCTCATCGACGTCTTCGAAGATCGTGTGACCATGTACGACCACGCGCGGATGCGGCTGGTCGTAGGCCAGAAAACGGTCCCGGATCCACAGCAAGTCGTCGCGCGCCTGCTCTTCCAGCGCCACCTTTGGCTTGATGCCGGCGTGGACAAAGACGTAATCGCCAGCGATGACCATCTCTTCGAAGTTTTTGATGAACTTACGGTGCGACTTGGGCACGAGGTCGTGCAGCAACTCCTGCAGTTCGTCGAGTGTCGCGGCGTTGTATTTCTTGGGCGAGATGCCGTAGCTGAGGATTGTGTCGCGGCCGCCATGGCGGAGGAAATGGCGCAGGACCTTGGTATTTTCGAAGGACTGCAGGAACATCTCTTCATGATTGCCGGCGAGAATCCGTACCGGACGGCGTTTCTTCCACGCGCGCGCGTTCTCGATCACCTTTGCGCTTTCGGGACCGCGGTCGACCAGGTCGCCGAGCAGCACGACCTGCGTGTCGAGTTCGGGCACCTTGTCGCATTCCTTGTCGATCGCCTTGATCAGCGCTTCGAACAGGTCGTTGCGACCGTGAATATCGCCGATCGCGTAATAGCGCGTCCCTTCCGGCACGAATGCGGAAGGCGCGTCCGATTTGGATCGGATGAGTTTCTTGATCGACTTAAGCATGGAGGTGTGGGGCTACGGCAATTCGTCGGGGGGCGCCATAGGGGCTCGGGCCACCTATCGCAACGCACAATCCTGTGAGCGTAGCGGAGCAGTGGTGCGAAAACGCAACGCTCGCCCCGGCGTTGAGGGCTAGTCTACAATTTTCTTGTGCAGCGCAGCAAACCCGTGCAAGTATCTGTCTCGTCGACCCGAGATTGCAGGCAAAAATTGCAACCGGTCGGCGCGCAGGTGGGACGAAGCGACACCCTAACGAAGGAAAATGTCATGCTTACGTCCTCTCGCGGCCTCGCCGCGACCTTTCTTGCCGGTACTGCCTTCGTGGCAACTCCGGTTTTCGCCACCGAAACCAACGAGACCGTCGCGGGCAGCGAGGCAAGGCCGGTGGCTCAAACGATCGAAATCGAAGCCATTGATGCCTTGATTGGCGACGGGCAGGCCGATGCGCCTGCCGATGCATTCTCGGTGGAGGCCGACGCGCTCGAGCGTGTCATTGCTCCGGTGGACAAGCCCAGCAAGGCCGGTGGCGACAGCGGTGTCGAATTCTCCGCCAATGTCGCGCTCACGACCGAATACCGTTTCCGCGGCGTCGACCTGTCGGGCGGAGAGCTCGCCATCCAGGGCGGCTTCGACGTGACGCTTCCGGCCGGCTTCTATGTCGGTACCTGGGCCAGCTCGCTCGACGAGACCACAGTCGGCTACGGCAGCACCGAGCTCGACGTCTATGGCGGCTGGAGCGGCGATGTCACCGACGGCGTTGCCCTCGATGTAGGTGTGATCGGCTATCTCTATCCCGATGCGGGCCCTGGCGATTTCGACTATGTCGAATTCTACGGTTCGGTCGCCTTCACTTTCGGCCCCGCCGAAACCACGCTCGGCGTCGCCTATGCGCCTGACCAGGACTCGCTCGGCAGCACCGACAATCTGTATCTGTACACCGACGTCGGTATCGGCATTCCCAATACGCCGATCACCATCAACGGCCATCTCGGATACACCGATGGCTTCCTGACCTTCACCAACGACGGCAAGGCGTGGGATTGGTCGATCGGTGCAGAGGTCGCGATCCCCGACACGCCGCTGTCGGTCAGCGCAGCCTATGTCGGGGCCGAGGGCGATATCCCGGCCGGCTTTTACGATTTCGTCGACGATGCTTTCGTCGTCACGGTGAGCGCCAGCTTCTGATCCGAGTCGCAGAACACGAAGGAGGGGGCGGGCGACCGCCCCCTTTTCCGCGTCAACCGATCGAGAAATTGATCGTCGTCACCACGCGGACCTTCTTGAAGGGCGAATCCGCAACGCCCCAGCCTCCGGCTTCGCCGTCGCGTGCCTCAATGGTGAAATAGCCCTGCGTCGCTTCGCGGATGGCACCCACCTCGGTCCCGCTGTCCTCCGCGAACTGCTCGGCGGCCGCACGGGCATCGCGGGTGGCTTCCGCGACCATCTCCGGCTTGATCTCGTTGAGCTTGGTGAAGCTGTAGGACATGCCCGATCCTTCCTCGAGAAAAACTCCCGTGCTCACGAGATCGAACTGGCGCGAGACGGCTTTCTGCGCGAGCGCGATATCGTCGCTGCGCAGCGCCAGCCGCTGGCGCACAGTATATTTGGTGACGCCGTTTTCGGTATAGCTCGAGACATTGGCGCCGGTCGGCTGGAGCGCATCTTCGGGAAAGCCGAGGTCCTTGAAGAAGGCGCGGATGTTCTCGGTATCGCGCCGCACCTTGGCCTGCGCACCGGCCAGGTCGGTCGAACTGCTGGCATAGCTGATCGTCCAGGTCGCGAGATCGGCCGTGACGTCGCGCTCGGCCAGTCCGCGCACGGTTACCGAGCGATCGGCTTCCTTGGCGCGCAGCAATCCGTCGCCCAACAGGTAGCCACCGGCGATAAGACCGATCGACACGACAGCCGCAGTGCTCAGCCAGCGCTTGGTCAGGGCATCCAGAAAGCTGCCGCCTTTGCCATCGTACTCACCGACGAAGGGCTTGTCCCCCGACATGGTTTCGGGTCTGGTCTCCTCGCTCATTCATTCCTCCATCCGTCTCACCCTGCGACGAGTTGTGCATTTGTGTCGCTGAACCGTTTCTGAAGGAAAGCTGCATGGTCAAATATCTGCATTCGATGATCCGGGTCGCCGACCCGGACGCGGCAGTCGATTTTTTCAAATTGATTGGCTTGGAAGAGGTGCGCCGCTTCGATGTCGAAGCTGGGCGGTTCACGCTGATCTTCCTCGCCGCGCCCGGGCAGGAAGGCGTGGCCGAGGTCGAACTGACCTACAACTGGCCGCCCGAAGACGGCAGCGAACCGGAGGACTATGACGGTGGCCGCAATTTCGGCCATCTCGCCTACCGGGTCGACAATATCTACGAGACCTGCCAGCGGCTGATGGATGCGGGTGTGACGATCAACCGTCCGCCGCGCGACGGGCACATGGCCTTCGTCAAGTCACCCGACGGAATATCGGTCGAATTGCTGCAGGAAGGCAATCTGCCGCCGCAGGAACCCTGGGCCAGCATGGAGAATACCGGGAGCTGGTGAGCCGCTCGCGCTCCGTCAGGGGGTGACTGTCTGGGGCGGTCGCTCTTCGGGATGCGTCGTCGTCAGGCGCAGGATGGTGTAGCCGAGGATCGCCGAGATCAGCGAGCCGCCGAGAATGCCGATCTTGGCCTCGTCGATCAGCAGGCGGCTGTCGGTAAAGGCGAGCCCGCTGATGAAGAGCGACATGGTGAAGCCGATCCCGGTCAGGATGCTGACACCCCAGATCTCGATCCAGTTGGCGTTGGCCGGTGCTTTGGCAATGCCGAGTTTCACGGCAGCCACGATGATGCCGAAAATGCCAAGCTGTTTGCCCACCACCAGGCCTGCTGCGATGGCCAGCGGCAGTGGGGCCAGGACAGCGTCCAGACCCATGCCGCTGAGGTTCACACCGGCATTGGCGAAACCGAAGATCGGCACCACAAGATAGGCGCTCCACGGCGCGAGGCCATGCTCGAGCTTCTCCAGAAGCGAGTGTCCGTCCTTGCGGCGCATCGGGATGGTAAGTGCCGCCATCACGCCGGCGATGGTCGCATGAACGCCCGAGAACAGCACCGCCACCCAAAGCACCAGCGCGACGAGGATATAGGGCCAGATCCGGTCGACCCCGAACTTGTTCATGCCGACCATGACGCCGAAGATGCCCAGCGCGATGACGAGCCACATGACCTTGAGGTTCGCGGTGTAGAAGGCGGCGATTACGAGCACCGCACCGATATCGTCGACGATGGCGACAGTCAGCAGGAACAACCGCAGCGAGGCTGGCACACGACTGCCGAGCAGGCCGAGCACCCCCATGGCGAAGGCAATGTCGGTGGCGGCCGGGATCGCCCAGCCGCGCACCAGCGCGCTGTCCGTGCCGACAACGCCGACATATACAATCGCAGGTACGGCCATCCCTGCGATCGCCGCGAGCACCGGCAGCGTGCGTTGCTCGGGACTGGATAGCTGTCCGCAAATAAGCTCGCGTTTCACTTCCAGGCCGACGACGAAGAAGAAAATCGCCATCAGGCCGTCGTTGATCCACAGGTGCAGATCGTCGAGCTTGGCGATCGGGGTCCATGCCAGATCGCCGTAGAACATTTCTTCGTAAGCGCCCGCCAGCGGCGAATTGGCGACGATCATGGCCGCCGCTGCCACGAGTATCAGCAGAATGCCGGCAGAGGCATCGCTGACAAACAGGGCGCGGACGGGTGCAAAGGCGCGGGACAGGGGGCTGCGGATCGGGTCAACCATAGGTGCGCGCCCTATCGATGGATATTTCCCGCGTTGCAAGGCCCGATCCGGTTCGCTAGGTCAGTTAACGAGGACAGAGTCAGGAGCGCTCGTGAATCTCGCAGGCTTGACTGCGGGCGAATGTCTGGTTCTCGTCCAATACGAACTTCTTCTCTTTGCCGGACTCTTTTTCCTTTTGGGGGCGCTCGACGAACTGATCGTCGACGCGGTCTGGTTGTGGCTGAGACTGACCGGCCGCGGCGAAACCATCGAGGTCAGGCGGCGGGAGCGGTCTCTTCCGCTGGAAGGCAAGTCGGCGGTCTTTATCCCGGCCTGGCAGGAAGCGAACGTGATCGGCACCACCGTCGAGCACATGCTGTCGGCCTGGCCGCAGCGCGCGTTGCGGCTCTATGTCGGCTGCTATCGCAACGATCCCGCGACGCTTGCGGCGATCGTCGAGGCCGCGCCGGGCGATCCGCGCCTGCGTGTGGTGATCCACGATTGCGATGGTCCGACCACCAAGGCCGATTGCCTCAACCGGCTCTATCGCGCTGTCGAGGAAGACGAGGCTCGCTCGGGAGAGCGTTGCCGCATGGTATTGCTGCACGATGCAGAGGATATGGTCGATCCCGCCGCGCTCGAACTGTGCGGTCGCGCCATCGCCTCTGCCGATTTCATCCAGTTGCCGGTCTTGCCGGAGCCGCAGAAGCGCTCGCGCTGGATCGGCAGCCATTACTGCGAGGAATTCGCCGAAGCGCATGGCAAGGCGATGGTGGTGCGCGATGCGCTAATGTCTTGGTCAAAGAAACGCAGAGGGCGCGAGTTGGTTGTATTGACTTACACGCCTAACTTCGTAGTAAGAAAAACATGCACGGTCCAAGAAAAGATCGAGTTCATGATGAAGGTGCTTTTAACAAGCGGATTCATAGGGAAGCTAGTCGCGAGCGGATCGCGCCAGAGACTGCGCTTATTTGTGCCATTTGGGCAGGATCGGTTGCACTTGGGTTGTTCACGCTTTTCACCCTGTGATGTCGCAGAAGTCAGAACGGCTCGTTTCGTCGAGTGGTAAAACATAGCTGAAACAAAATGACTTTTCTTTTGGGCCTTTCTAGGCAAGAAGAAGGTCGATCGCTGAAAAGCATAGGGGGGAAGTAAATAATGAGATATGCGCCCATAGCGGTGGCAGCGCTTTGTGCTGCCGCCACGGCAGTTGCTCAAGATTCATCACAGCAAATGGCGCAAGCCGAGCAA
The DNA here is from genome assembly GCF_000013005.1 of Erythrobacter litoralis HTCC2594. Classification (GTDB taxonomy): domain Bacteria; phylum Pseudomonadota; class Alphaproteobacteria; order Sphingomonadales; family Sphingomonadaceae; genus Parerythrobacter; species Parerythrobacter litoralis_A. Next base: position 289,910 of record NC_007722.1, read on the forward strand.
CCAACGACCCAGATCGCGCCTGCACCGATTGCAGCGCCGACTACGCAAAATGCTACGCTTCGCGCCGGCACACCTGTCACTTTGCGATTCATGGAGGAAGTGACCACGAAGAAGAAACGCGCGAGAGTCGGCCAGCGTGTCCGAATGGAAGTCGTGTCACCGGTAGAGGTCAACGGTGTCGTGGTTATTCCAGCGGGCAGCCCTGCGGAGGGTGAGATTACGTCGGTTCGCAACAAGGGCATGTGGGGTAAATCTGGGCACCTGGAAGCGCAGGCTCTGTTTACTAGGGTCAATGGACGCCAAATCCGATTGTCTGGCACGGTCGACGATAAAGGTGTTACTGGTACAGGCGGTGTGGTCGCTTCCATCGCACTTGTGCCTCTCGCGGGGTTTTTCGTAACCGGGACGAGCGCCGTTCTGCCCAAAGGAGGCGAGTTCGGAGCTTTCATCGATGAAGACGTGCCATTGGCTATCGCTGCGTCGAAGCCCGCGCCGATGGTCGTTGGCGCTGCGGCGGAGCCGATGAGTGTTGGCAACGCGTCAGCAACAGCTCCAGTGACCGAACAGACCGCTGTTTCGGACCCCGCCTCCAAATGATCTGACCGAATCCAAACGCAAAGCAGCATTTCCATGAGCTTTATGCTTTGCGTGTGGAAACGGAACCTTTCGTGTTGCAATTGATCTTCAATCCAGTTAGCTAATCTAGCTACAGAGGACAGCGTTTCAAATAATGGGGCGCAAGAATGGGAATTATCAACGCAATAATTGCAGAAATTATCAAGGATGAAAAAGAAGGAGCGACTGTAACTAATGTCGTAAAGGCGACGCGGATCGATGCCAGCGATGCTCTTTACATCATTCGGTCGCTCCTGAAGGATCGCATAATCAAGAAGGTTGATGGTGATCGGCTGGTCAGCACGAATCCTAATGTCTATCGAAGGGCGTTACAGATCAATCTCGATAATGGCGGGTCGGCATTTGATTGGCCCGAGCGGGTTGCCGACGGAAGTAGAGCCGACGCGAAGCCGCGCGAGGGTGTCGGCAAAGATGAGTAGATCGCGAAATCCTACTCTGCAAGCCCGCCGAACTACATAGATTGAGAATATGTCGGCGGTGCCTTCGCCACGCCATTCGCGGACGGTCAGATGCGCGTGGTGCGGCGTATCGCAATCGGCGACCGGATGGCTTTGCAGGTCGGTGCAGGTGTGTGGGGCGGTGCGCAGGAGGGGGCTTCGCGGCTCGATGTGGGGCCAACCGTTGCAGCCGATCTCACGGTCGCGAAGGTGCCGCTGCGCCTGTCGCTCGACTACCACAAGCGCGTTGCCGGCAATGCGCAGCCCGGCAACGGGGTCGCGCTGACGCTCAGCAGCGGATTCTAGGCACCTGATAGCTTTAATACCCACGCCCGCTCGGCTAGGGCGGAGCGGCCCATGGATGTCTATCTTCCCATTGCGAATCTTTCGGTCGATGGTCTCCTCATCATCGCCCTCGGCGCGCTGACCGGCGTATTGTCGGGGCTGTTCGGCGTGGGCGGTGGATTCCTCACGACGCCGCTGCTTATTTTCTACGGCATCCCGCCCACCGTCGCCGCCGCATCGGCCGCGACGCAGGTTACCGGCGCGAGCGTTTCGGGTGTGCTCGCGCACCAGCGCCAGGGCGGGGTCGATTACCGCATGGGGCTGGTCCTGGTTGCGGGCGGGGTATTCGGGGCGATGATCGGCGCATTGCTGTTCCGGCTATTGCAGGCGCTCGGCCAGATCGATGTGGTCATCAACGTGCTCTACGTCCTGATGCTGGGCACCATCGGCGGGCTGATGATGCGCGAGGCGCTCGACGCCATCTTGGCGCGCGACAAGTCCGCCGCCAAGCAGGCGGCGAAGCGGCGGCACCACCCGCTTGTGGCGGCCTTGCCCTATCGCTGGCGGTTTTACGGGTCCGGCCTTTATATCTCGCCACTGGCTCCGCTGATCCTCGGGTTTCTCGTCGGTATCCTGACCATGCTGATGGGGGTCGGCGGCGGTTTCATGCTGGTGCCCGCCATGCTCTACATTCTCGGCATGAGCGGGCGGGTCGTGGTCGGCACATCGCTGTTCAATATCCTGTTCGTGACCATGGCGACGACGATGACGCATGCGCTCACCACCAAGGCTGTCGATCTCGTGCTGGCAGGCCTGTTGCTGATAGGGTCGGTGATGGGGGCGCAGTTCGGGACCAAGGTCGCGCTCAAGGCGCGGCCCGACATCCTGCGGCTGGTGCTGGCGACCATCGTGATCCTCGTCGCGCTGCGGATGTTGTTCGGGCTCGGGGTCCAGCCCGACGAGATATATTCGGTGGACGCGCTGTGAAGCGCACTCTCATCCTGATGCTCGCGCTGTTCGGCCTGACCGGGCAAAGCGATCCCGTGCTCGTGCCCGAAGTCTCCCAGCACCGGATCGAGTTGCGGCAGGGTTTCGTCGGTACCGAACTGCTGCTGTTCGGGGCCATTCTCGATCCTTCGCAGCGCCAGAACGATTTCGATATCGTGGTGGTGCTCAAGGGTCCGGCCGAGCCGATCCGCCTGCGCGAGAAGGAGCAGATCGGCGGCATCTGGATGAATGCCGACAGCATGGACTTCCGCTCGGCCCCGGCCTTTTTCGCGGTCGCATCGAGCCGCCCGATCGACGAGATAGTGGACGACCGTACGGCGGCGATCTTCGAATTCGGGACCGATTTCATACAGCTTTCCCCGAGCGGTGCGATCAACCCGGACGAACAGGCCCGGTTCCGCAACGGGCTGGTGGACCTGCGCGAGCGGCAACAGCTCTACAAGCAGGATTTCGGCGGGGTCGAGGTGCGCGAAGGTGTGCTCTACCAGGCACGGATATCGCTGCCGTCCAACGTCCAGACCGGGACCTATACGGCGGAGACGTTTGCCGTCAGCCGGGGCCGGGTGATCGCCTCGGCCATCGCCGAAGTCGAAGTGGAGAAGGTCGGCTTCGAACGCTTCGTGGAAGTCTTCGCGCAGTACCAGTCCTTCCTCTACGGCCTGACCGCGATCATGCTCTCGGTCGGCATGGGCTGGCTGGCCGGCCGCCTGTTCGCAATGATCTGAGCTTCTTGCCGGCATCATTGACGCGATCTTAACCCTGCTGCGGCTAGCGTCCCGCCGTTGAACCTCAGCAGGGAAGCAGGGTCCGATTGCATGACCGATATGGGTAACCAGGACATTCGCGCAGCAGCGCCGGCGGGCGAAGCGCAGGGCGCAAGAAGTGCAGCGCGGGCCGCCGACAATGCCGCCAAGCCGATCGGCGTGGTGCTGGAAATAGCGGGCTCGGGCTCGCAGATCGCGCTCGACCTCCAGCGGCTCAACGAATGCATGAAGGATGAAGATCCTTCGATCGCGCTCGCCGGCCAGGTCGGCAGCCAGATCAAGATCAAGGTCGGCGATAGCTGGCTCCTCGCCAGCGTCCGCAACCAGCGGCAGGACCGGCGCCAGAACGGCGGCATCATCGCCAATATCGACTTCCTGGGCGAAGGGCAGGAAGAAAAACTCACCGGTCGCATTCACAGCTTCAAGCGCGGCGTGACGCGTTACCCGGTGCCCGGTGCCTATATCTACCCGGCCAGCACCGCCGACCTCAAGATGGTCTATGCCAGCGATGGCCGCTCCAACATCCAGATCGGCACAGTCTATCCGACCAAGGATATCCGTGCCGGCATCTATGTCGACGCCATGCTGGGCAAGCATTTCGCGCTGCTCGGCTCGACCGGTACCGGTAAATCGACCAGCGCCGCGCTGATCCTGCACCGGATCTGCGAGGCCGCGCCAGCGGGTCATATCGTGATGGTCGACCCGCACGGCGAGTATTCCGCCGCGTTCAAGAACACCGGCATGATCCTCGACGTGTCGAACCTGCAGATGCCGTACTGGCTGATGAACTTCCAGGAACACTGCGAAGTTCTCCTTACCAGCAACGGCGACGACCGGCAGGTCGACGAGGATATCCTCGCCAAGTGCCTGCTCAGGGCGCGCAGCAAGAACCGGCTGGCCGAAAGCCTCGGCAAGATCACCGTCGATTCCCCGATACCGTATCTGCTGTCGGACCTTTCCACCGCGATCGCCGACGAAATGGGCAAGCTCGACAAGGCGACCTCGTCCGCGCCCTATATGCGGATCAAGAACAAGCTCGAGGAACTGAAGAGCGATCCGCGCTACCAGTTCATGTTCTCCGGCATGCTCGTCGGCGACACCATGGCGGATTTCATCGCCAAGATCTTCCGCATGCCGAGCGACGGCAAACCGATCGCCATTATCGACGTTTCGGGCGTGCCCTCGGACATTACCAGCACCGTCGTGGCCGTGCTCAGCCGCCTGGTCTTCGACTATGCGATCTGGGCCCGCGAAGAGCGCACCCGGCCGATCCTGCTCGTGTGCGAGGAAGCCCACCGTTACGTGCCCTCGGAGAAGAATGCCGACGGCTCCTCGGTCGGCGACATCCTCAGCCGGATCGCCAAGGAAGGCCGCAAATACGGCATCTCGTTGGGCCTCATCACCCAGCGTCCCTCGGACCTTGCCGAAGGCGTACTGTCGCAATGCGGCACGATCATCTCGATGCGCCTCAACAACGAGCGCGACCAAGCCTTCGTGAAAGCCGCCATGCCCGAAGGGGCGCGCGGTTTCCTCGACTCCATCCCCGCGCTGCGCAACCGCGAATGCATCGTCTGCGGCGAGGGCGTGGCCATTCCGATCCGCGTCTCCTTCGACAATCTCGAGGAATCCAAGCGCCCCGCGTCGGAAGACCCGAGCTTCGTCGAGCTGTGGAACCAGAGCGGCGGCGAAGAGGATTCGGTTCAGCGCGTCGTCCATCGCTGGCGCGCGCAGGGTTAAGTTTTTTGTTGTCCGCATCCCTTCCGGGATGCGATTTCCTCGCTCAAGGGACCTGACGGCCCAATCGATGCGGGCGGCCGGTCGGCCTTGCGGCGCTACGCGCCGTGCTCCGCGACCAAGAATTGAGAGCTGGAGTTATCGCGAGGCATAGCCGAGCCAGAGCGCGACTGCGCGACCGGAGGGGTGGCCCCGAAGGGGTCGGGCCCCCGGAGGATAGCCCAAGGCCGCGGATGCGGCCGCCGGCGCTTGAGGCCAAACAAATTACGTACCCCGCGTATCTCCGAACAGATGGATATGCAGCCGGTCACTCATCCTGAAGCCATGCTCAAGGCATAGCGGTACCAGCCATTGCTCGCGTTCGCGCAGTGTCTCGCTGTCGGTACCCTCTGGCATCAGGAAGATGCGCTTGGCCGGGATGGCATGTGCGCGTTGCAGGGTTAGCACTTCCTCGACATCGCTGGGTTCGGCGATGACGAATTTGAAGAAGGCGCGGTCATCGAGCGCGTAGCTGTCCAACCGTTCGGTGATCAGCGCCAGCTCCGCCGGATTGCCCGAATGCGCGAGCTTGGGACTGACATTGTACTGGTCGATGCGGATATCGAGCCGGGGCGGGGCCTTGGTCGTGCCGTTGGTTTCGATTTCCACAGTCATATCGGGCAAAAGCTCGAGCAGCTCCGCCAGCGGCCCGCCCTGCATCAGCGGCTCGCCGCCGGTAATGACCAGCCGCTTCTGTCCCAGCGCCGCGATCCGCTCCGCCACATCGGCGGGATCGAGAGAGACCTGATTGGCCTTGCGCTCGAACGTCTCGCCGCTGCGATGCGGGCGAGTATCGCCTTCGAAGTGCCAGGTGTAGGCCGTGTCGCACCAGACGCAGGCGAGGTTGCAGCGCGACAGGCGCACGAAGGCGACCGGCGCACCGGCCGAAAGGCCTTCGCCTTGGACGGAGGCGAAAATTTCCGGACCCCCGGTATCGTCGGTCGCGAGCGTGAGTTGCGCCATGGTATGCGAAAATTTCCTACTTGGGTGACAAAGGTGACAGGGTGTCACCCGGGGATGGTCGGTCTAAATATCTGATTTTACGAGGATAACTATAATTCCGGACAGGTGACACATCGCAGATCACTTTTCTCCAAAAAGCCCGCCTGAGACGCGCGTTGATCCGCCATGCCATTAAAACCCCGCGTAGGAAAATTCGATCGTGGCAATCGTCACCGCATACCACCGTCATCCCGGACCCGATCCGGGATCCCGCTGCCTTTTGGCCCCCGCGCTCGACTGCAAGCAAGCTGGGCCCCGGATCAAGTCCGGGGTGACGGCCACAGGGATGGTCGCAACCAAGGAAAACGCTGCAATCACCACTCTGCCGGGTCGAGCGCAAACAGCTCGACCAGCTGCGCGTAAAGCGCCGGCTCTTCGCGTTTGAGCCCTGTCGGCTTTTCGAAGAAGGTCACGATCGCTTCGGCAAAGAATTCCTGGTGGTTGGTGCCGCCGTAGGGATCGATCAGGGTCCGCTCCCCGCGCTCGAGCCGCGCGACATGATCGTTGTAGGCGTCCAGCATGGCCTTTTCCCAGCGCGCATAGGTCTGCCCCCTACGCAGGATCGGAATACCGTTGGTGTGACCGGACAGGGCATCGAGCTGGTGCGCGAATTCGTGGATGACGACATTGTGGCCGTCCGTCGCGTCGAGCCCGCCCTGCAGCGCATCGTCCCACGACAGCACCACCGGGCCGCGCGCCCAGCTTTCGCCGAGCGTCGCGTGCCGCCCCTCGTGCACGAAGTGGCCATCTTGCGTATCGCGGTTCGTCAGGAAGGCGGACGGATAGACCAGCACGTTCCTGATCGTGTCATACCAGACCGGGCTGTTGACGACGAGGAGGCAGGCCTGCGCGGCGATGGAGAGCTGCATCTCCTCCCGCACCTCGAGATCGTTGAGGCCGCGGAAGGTGACCTGGTCGAGGAACAGGTTGATCTTGCCTTCCAGCTTCGCCTGCAACTCGCGCGGCAACCGCTTCACCAGCGGCACCAGCCGCTCGACCACTGCGCGCTGCTGCGGGGTCAGCGGCGTTGCCAGCAGTTCGCGGCGTTTCCGCAACCGCGATTGCCGCCGGTACAGCAGGGCTGCGACGATCAGCAGCGGTATCGAGAGGGCAAGCCAAGGCGACATCAGGTGAAGGTAAGGTCGCTCCGGCGGTTTGGGTAGGTCTACCCCAACCGTGCGAGCGCTGTCTGCAACCGCTCGACTTCGGCGCTGTGATGCGCGTGGTCGGCCTTGGCTTTCTCGACCGCTTCGGGCTTGGCACGCTCCACGAAGTGGGGGTTGGACAGCCGCCCGTCGAGCGATTTCACTTCCTTCTGGGAGGCTTCGAGGGCCTTGCTGAGGCGCGTTTTCTCGGCCTCGATATCGATTATGCCTTCGAGCGGGATAACGAACACGTCCGAGAGCGCAGTCACCTGCATCGCGGGGCCGGACGGGGCCTCGCCGACTGTCACGGGCGTCAACCGCGCGAGCCGTTCGATGGCGGCGCTGCTGCGCTCGATCGTGCTGGCGGCCAAGTCCGAAGGCGAGGGCACGAAGGCCGCCAGCTTCTCGCCCGGCGGGATGCCGAGCTCGTTCTTGGCCGAGCGGACATTGGTCGTGAGGTCGATCACCCAGTCGATCGCATCGGTCGCTTCCTTGGAAACTTCCGCGCGCGGGTTTGGCCATTGCGCGAGGATCAGTTCGTAGGGCCGCTCACGCCCGCTTGTTGTTCCTTGGGCATGCCACAGCTCCTCGGTGATGAAGGGCATGAAGGGGTGTAGCATGACGAGGATTTGGTCGAGCGCCCAGCCGGCGACTTGGCGCGTTTCGGTGGCGGGCGACCACTCCCCTCTCCTTCAGGGGAGGGGGGTCGGGGGGGAGGGGGCTGGCTAGCGCTGTCCTCATTCCCCTCTCCCAACCCTCTCCCCTCAAGGGGAGAGGGCTTTTCTGCAAACATCGGTTTGATCAGCTCGAGGTACCAGTCGCAGAAACGGCTCCAGGTGAACTGGTAGATCGCATTGGCCGCCGCGTCGAAGCGCAGGTCGGCCATCGCCTGCTCGATCTCTTCGCAGACCTGCTGGACTTCGCCGATAATCCACTGGTTGGCAGCCAGGCGCGCAGGTGGCGCTTTTATCGTGGTCGAAGCACCGATGCCGTTGGACTGGCAAAACCGCGTCGCGTTCCACAGCTTGGTGGCGAAGTTGCGGTATCCCTCGACACGGCTTTGATCCATTTTGATGTCGCGGCCCTGGCTTTCCATCGCCGCCATGAAGAAGCGCAGGGCATCCGCGCCATACTGGTCGATCAGGCCGAGCGGATCGACGACATTGCCCTTGGACTTGGACATTTTTGCGCCGTCGGCCGCGCGCACCAGGCCGTGGAGATAGAGCTTGGGCCAGGGCTTGAGCCCGGTGTTGTAATACCCCGCCATCATCATCCGCGCATCCCAGAAGAACAGAATGTCGAAGCCGGATATCAGCAGGTCGTTGGGGTAGTGTTTTTCGAGCAGCGCCGTTTCGTCCGGCCAGCCGAGCGTGGCGAAGGGCCAGAGGGCGGAGGAAAACCAAGTGTCGAGGACGTCGGAGTCCTGCGTCAGAGTAACCCCGTCGCCGGCTTGCGCCTGCGCTTCTTCTTCGGACATCGCGACATAGCATTCGCCATTATCGCCATACCATGCCGGAATCCGGTGCCCCCACCATAGCTGGCGGCTGACGCACCAGGGCTGGATGTTCTCCATCCAGTTGAAGAAGGTCTTCTCCCAAGCTTTGGGGACGATTTCGATCTCGCCGCTCTTCACAGCTTCAATCGGCTTTTTGGCCAGTTCCTCGGCATTCACATACCATTGGTCGGTCAGCCACGGCTCGATCACCACGCCGCCGCGGTCGCCGAAGGGGGTGGCGATCTGGCGCGGCTCGGCGTCCATCTCGACTTCCTCGCCCTTTTTGGTCTTGGCGATGTGCGGGATCAGGTAGCCCTGTTCCTTGAGCCGCTTGACGACCAGTTCGCGTGCGCCGGTGTCCTCGCCCGCGATATTGCCGCGCTTGAAGCGGTGCAGGCCGATAAATTCCTCCGGCACCAACCCGTCGGCGGTCTGGCAGACATTGGCGTCGCCATCGAGCATGTTGAGCATCTCGCCCGCCGCGATCCCCGCGCGCTTGCCGACTTCGAAATCGTTGAAATCGTGTCCCGGCGTGATCTTCACCGCGCCCGAGCCAAGCTCCGGATCGGCGTGTTCGTCGGCGACGATGGGGATGCGGCGACCTGTCAGCGGCAGGACAACGTGCTTGCCGACAACGCTGGCATAGCGCTCGTCGCTCGGATGCACGGCCACCGCCATGTCGGCGAGCATCGTCTCGGGCCGGGTGGTTGCGACTTCGATATAGTCTTGCCCGCTATCGAGCGTCACACCGTCGGCCAGCGGATATTTGAAATGCCAGAAATGGCCCGGGATCGTCTGCTGCTCGACCTCGAGATCGCTGATCGCGGTTTTCAGCTTGGGGTCCCAGTTCACCAGCCTTTTGTCGCGGTAGATCAGGCCGTCGTTATGGAGGTCGACGAAGACCTTGAGCACGGCCTTGGTGAAGTGCTCGTCCATCGTGAACTGCTCGCGGCTCCAGTCCATCGAGCAGCCGAGGCGGCGCAGCTGGCGGGTGATCGTGCCGCCGCTTTCCGCCTTCCATTTCCAGACGATATCGTTGAACTCGTCGCGCGTGTAATTGGTGCGCTTGTCCTGCTTGTCTTCGAGCTGGCGTTCGACCACCATCTGCGTCGCAATGCCCGCATGGTCGGTGCCGACCACCCACAGCGAATCCTTGCCGCGCAGCCGCTCGTAACGGATCACGATATCCTGCAGCGTGTTGTCGAGCGCGTGGCCGATATGCAGGCTGCCCGTCACATTGGGCGGCGGATTGACGATGGTGAAGGGCTCGGCATCCGGGCGTTCGGGCCGGAAGCAGCCGTTCTCTTCCCAATGCCGGTACCATCGCGCTTCGATCGCGGCGGGGTCGAACGTGGTGGGCAATGCAGTGCTCATGCGGCGAGGCATTGCCAGCGCGATTTGTGCATTGCAACGAAAAGCCGATAGCGTCTTGTTTGGCCAGCGATTTGCCCGCATAGGTTGCCGCGATGTCGGAAGGGGCAAGCTTTTCACTGCAGGAGCAGGACGACGGCACCACGGTGCTGCGGCTGGCAGGTCCCTATCTCGTCTCCACCATCGGCCCGATCGACCAGGACCTGCGCGCGCTCGAAGGCGGCTTTTCCGCCGTCGACCTGGGCGACGTTTCGCAGATCGACACGGTCGGGGCCTGGATGGCCTGCACTGTCGCCGGTGCCCACGATGCCGAAATCCGCAATGCCAGCGATCGAGCCTCGCGGCTGATCGATGCGGTGCAGGGCAGCATCAACAAGGCCGAAACAACGCCGGAGCGCGACCCGCTGTTCCGCCGGGTCGCCATGATGACCGGCGAGCGGGTGGTGGAGTTCGGGCACAATCTGCTCGACCTGCTCAGCTTCGCCGGCGCGATCGTCGCGGGTTTCGGCCGCCTGCTGCTCCATCCCGGCCGTTTCCCGCACAAGGCGCTGTTCCGCCAGCTGGAACTGGTCGGCATCAACGCGCTGCCGATCATCGGCCTGATGAGCTTTCTGATCGGGATCGTCATCGCCCAGCAAGGCGCGGTGCAGCTCGAACAGTTCGGGGCGGAAACGCTGACAGTCAATCTCGTCGGCCGCATCACCATGCGCGAACTGGGCGTACTGATGACGGCCATTATGGTCGCGGGCCGGTCCGGCAGCGCCTTTGCCGCGCAGATCGGGACGATGAAACTGACCGAGGAAGTCGACGCCATGCGCACGATCGGCATTTCCCCGGTCGAAGCGCTGGTGCTCCCGCGCATTCTCGCCGCCGTGCTGATGATGCCGCTGCTCGGCTTCTATTCCGCCTGTGTCGCTATCGTGGGCGGTGCGGTTGTCTCCGAATTCGCGCTTGGCATCCCGTTCTGGAACTTCCTCGAACGCATCCAGGACGTTGTGCCGACCTACGACCTGTGGGTCGGGCTCATCAAAGCGCCGGTCTTCGGCCTGATCGTCGCGCTCGCCGGCTGCTACCAGGGCATGCAGGTGCGCGGCAATTCGGAAGAGGTCGGCAGCCGCACGACCAAGGCGGTGGTGCAGGCGATCTTCATGGTCATCGTTCTCGATGCCTTCTTCGCCGTCTTCTTCACCGAGATCGGGTGGGGCTGAATGTCGGACGCAGCCTATCATCACGATACGCCGATCAGCGTGCGCGGTCTGAAGAACCAGTTCGGCAGCACCGTCGTGCACGAGGATCTCGACCTCGACGTGCGCAAGGGCGAAATTCTCGGTGTCGTTGGCGGGTCGGGCACCGGCAAGTCGGTGCTTATGCGCTCGATCATCGGCCTGCAGCGCCCGACCGAGGGCGAGGTCGAAGTCTTCGGCAATTCGATCACCGAAGCCGATCCCGACACGGAAATCGGCGTGCGCAGCCGCTGGGGCGTGCTGTTCCAGGGCGGGGCGCTGTTCTCGACCCTGACGGTGGCCGAGAATGTGCAGGTCCCGCTCAAAAAGTTCTATCCCGACATCGAGCCCGAGGTGATGAACGAAATCGCCCGCTACAAGGTGGTGATGAGCGGGCTGCCGGAAGATGCGGCGAGCAAATTCCCGTCCGAGCTGTCGGGCGGCATGAAAAAACGCGCCGGCCTCGCTCGCGCGCTGGCGCTCGACCCGGAACTGCTGTTCCTGGACGAGCCGACCGCCGGACTCGATCCGATCGGGGCGGCTGCGTTCGACGACCTCACGCGCGAACTGAAGGAAACGCTCGGCCTGACGGTGTTTCTGATCACCCACGATCTCGATACGCTCTACGAGATTTGCGACCGGGTGGCGGTGATCGCCGACAAGAAAGTCATCGCCGTGGGCACGATCCCCGAACTGCTCGAAACCGAGCATCCGTGGATACAGGAATATTTCAACGGGCCGCGCGGCCGGGCGGCAAAGGCGAGCCAGGACCGTGCCAATCGCGCGAAGACCGGCGATATGGACAATTCGGCCCGCAGCGGCTCAAAGGGATAAGGCATGGAAACGCGGGCAAATCATATCTGGGTCGGGGCGGTTTCGCTGGCTTTGCTGGCGGCGCTCGCGGCTTTCATCATCTGGATCGCGCGCTTCAACGAAGGCAACCAGAACGAATACGACATTTTCTTCCAGCAATCGGTTTCGGGGCTCGCCACCGGGTCGCAAGTATCCTTCGCGGGTGTCCCGGTCGGGCAGGTGTCGCAGATCGCACTGTGGGAACGCGATCCCGAATTCGTGCGCGTCCGTATCCGTGTGCAGGAGGAAGTGCCGATCCTGATCGGCACGACGGCCACCATCCAGGGCTCCTTCACCGGCGTCTCGACGATCCTGCTCGACGGTGCGCGGGCGGGCGCTCCGCCGATCGCCTGCGACGAAGCCAGCGCTTGTCCCGAAGGTGTACCCGTGATCCCGACCAAGCCGGGCGGGCTGGGCGAACTGCTGGCCAATGCGCCGCTTTTGCTCGAACGGCTGGCGACGCTGACCGAGCGGCTGACGCTGACGCTGTCCGACGATAACCAGGCCGCGCTGACCGGCATTCTCGCCAATACCAACGCGATGACCGAAGACCTCGCCCGCGCCACTCCGCGAATCGAGGCCACCCTGGCCGAACTCGAAATCACCCTTCGCGAAGCGGGCGAGACGCTCGATGCTTTTGAAAGCGTGACGCAATCGACCGACCAGCTGATCAATCAGGAAGGCCAGGCGCTGGCCGTCGAACTGCGCGGTACGCTCAAATCGGCGGCCGGGGCGCTCGATTCGCTGGGCAAGACGCTCGAAGAGGCGCAGCCCGCCGCCCGCCAGCTCAACAACCAGACGCTGCCCGCCGCCAATGCCACGCTGCAGGACCTGCGCGAGACCAGCCGTGCGCTGCGCGCCGTGACCGAGCGGCTCGAAAATGAAGGTGCCGCCGGCCTCGTCGGCTCCCCCAAACTGCCGGACTACGAACCGTGAGAGGACGAATGATGCGCTTCGCTTCACGCACTGCCCTGGGCCTCGCCGCCGCCCTCTCGCTCGCAGGCTGCCTCAGTTTCGGCAGCGAGCCGCCCGAGAGCCTGCTGACGCTGACGCCGGAACGCACAGCCAGCGCCGGGCAGCCGACCCAGGGCACCGGCCAGACCGCGCTGACCGTGGTCGAGCCGACAGCGCCGCAGCGCCTCTCCGTCAACCGCGTGCCGGTGCAGGTGGACGATGCCAATGTCGCCTATCTCAAGGACGCCATGTGGGTCGAAAAGCCGACCCGCCTGTTCCGCCGCTTGCTGAGCGAGACGATCCGCGCGAGCGGCAACCGCGTCGTTATCGACGGCTTCGACCCGACCATCGCCACCGGCGACCAGCTGCGCGGCAGCCTGGTCGATTTCGGCTACGATGCACGCACATCCTCCGTCATCGTGACCTTCGATGCCGTGCGCGAAGGCAGCGGCGACGTGATCACGACGCAGCGTTTTACAAGCGTGGTGCCGGGCGTGGCAGCGGAAGCGGGCCCGGTCGGCGATGCGCTGAACGAAGCCGCCAACGACGTGGCGCAGCAGGTTGCGGATTGGGTTGGGGGGTAGGGGCGAATTTCCTCCCAGCGATACGCTCGCTTCGTCGCTTTAGCGTCCAAGCGTAGTTGTAATCGCGGGCCGCCGTAGCCATCTAAGTCACAGCTACCAGCCGCAATCGACGGTCACCGCTTCCCCAATCGGAAGCCCTTTCCTTCAGTTCCGCCTCTTAGTCGCAGCCGGGTCAATTCTGGCGCGCTGCACACTCGCATGAAGGAATGGCACATGACACATTATGGCAAGATCAAGAGCTACGACAGCAGCTCGGGCACCGGTTCGATCACCGCGGAAAAGGGCGGCGACGTACTTCGCTTCAAGAAGGCGGACCTGCAGCAGGAAGGCCAGATGCCGAAAGTCGATCAGCGTTTCAGCTATGAAACCAGCGAAGTCGACGGTGGCAAGAAGCAAGCCGTGAATCTGCAGCACCAGCAGGGCGACGGCCAAAGCCAGAAGGACCAGGCCAGCGCACAGCAGGGCTGATCCGGACAAGAGCAAGGGCCGGGAGCTTAACTCCCGGCTCTTGCACATTGTCACTCGCAAGGAGTGTTCCGCGTGCCGATGAACCGATTTCTTTTCGATCACCAGCTAGCCGCCATGAAAGTCGACCGCTCGGGCTCGGCTGACGAGCGCATGCGGGCTGCCGACCTGTTGGGCGGGCGTGCAAAGCGGATCGCGGACTGGAGGAAGGCGAATGGCCTCTCCGAGCTCGGCTGGCCCCGCGAGGAACGGCTCCCCGTTGCAGAGATATGCCGAGGCGAGCAAGATGTCAGAAACAGCTAATCCCGACCAGCGCGCAAGCAACGAATGGGAAAACGAAGGCGGATCCACGGGATCGATTGCCGGCACGGCACTGCCCGAAGGGATCATTGCCGAAACATTGGTCCGATATCGCGTAGGATCCTACGTCTATTCAACGCTTGAGGACGCCGTGGCGCAACAACGCCGTCAGTCGCTTATGTGATACGCTAGGACCGATAGCACGCGCCCGTTCTCCTGCGATCACGCTCATTCAGGGCGTTGCACTTGCCCGTGCAAACTCTACCGCGCGTAAAAAATCGCGTTTGCGCCTCGCGCGGCGGTCGGCAGCTTCGAAATCGTCGCCCCATAGCTCGACCTGCCAGTCCTCCTCGCAATTGGCGGCGTCCCACAGTGTTTCGGAGTCGGCATCGGCTTCCAAGGTGCCCAGGCCGATGATAAGCGAGGCGCTGAGCGACGTGGTGGCGAACAGGGCGGCCAGGGTGAACGGATCGAGCGCGTCGATCCGCGCCCTTAGCTTGGCGAGACTTTCCGGCGGCTGGGGCTTGTGGATGATGCCGCTGGCGCGCTCGACCCTGATGTCCTCGCGCATTTCGAAAGCGGTGACGAGCGGCTCCCACATGTCCAGCTGGCGCTTGTAGAGCGGTTCGTCGGGATCGGCGCGGTAGCAGAGCGTGTCGGTTTCCATGAAACCGATCAACTTGGCCGGGATATCGTCTGCGGCGGTAGCGATGCGGTCGATGGCGTAATCGGCCATGTCGCGGTGCGGAAAACTGGCGGGGTCGATGTCTTTGCCCTGCGCGCGCCATTCGTCGGCCAGCAATTCAGCCAGTGCGGCGGTTTGCACGATTTGCGGGCGCTTGCCTTGCGTTCTGATGCCGCGCCCGTCGAGCGCGACCTGGTACCCGCCGTCGACCTGCTCGACGCTTACCTCTTTCCAGAACTTTTTCATGGGTCCGGCGCATGCCAGCTCTTGGCGACAAGGTTGGGCACGATGAAGAACTCAAGCGCACCCAGCACCAAAAGGACATAGCCAAGTTCCGGGCTGTCGATCCAGCGACCCGATATGATGACAGCGCCGATCATCGCCATCGCCGCGCCCCCAAGCCGGATGATCTGCAGCAGCATGAAGCGCTGGCGGGCGAGCTTTTCCTGGTCATCCATCGAGCATATCCCCCAATTGTTCAGGCGTTTCGGCGACGGCTTCCGCGCCCGCGTCGAGCAAGGCCTCGCGCGGGTGATAGCCCCAGGCGACCCCGATCGCGCGCGTGCCTGCGGCGCGGCCCATTTCGATATCGTAGGTGGTATCGCCGATCATCACGGTCGCGGCGGGCTCGGCGAACGCCTCTTCCATCGCAACATGCAGCATGGCCGGATGCGGCTTTGACGGATGATGGTCCGCGCCCTGCAGGCTGGCGAAGCGTTCGATCAGGCCGTGCTGGGTGAGGACTGTGTGCAGCCCGCGATTGCTCTTGCCGGTCGCGACCGCCAGCGCCCATCCACCCGTTCCGAGCCGGTCGAGCAAAGGCACGATCCCGTCGAACAACGGCTCGTGCACGCGGCCCTGCTGGCGGGCCTCGAAGAAGCTCGCCTTGTAGGCATCGACAGCCTGCGCGACCTGATCGTCACTCGCCTCGCGGGCCAGCATGCGGATCGCCTGCGGCAGGCTCAGCCCGACGATCTGCCGCACATCGCGGCGGTCCGGCGCGGGCAGCGAGGCCGCGGCAAACGCCGCTTCCATCGCGTCGCACACCGCGCCCTGGCCATCGACCAGCGTCCCGTCGCAATCGAATACGGCGAGGCGGGCGGTCACTTTTTCTTGCCTCCGGGCCCACCCGGTTTCCTGCCGCGCTTCACCTTCGCGCCGCCCGACTTCTTGCCGAGTTTTCGGGTCGTATCGCCGCCACGCGCCCGGCGGGGTGAACGCTGCGACTTGCGATATTGCTTGGCGTGCTGGCGCGCGGCCTGCTTCTTTTCAGCCGGGGTCTTTTCGGTAATGTCCTCGCGCAGCGGGCGCGCCTTGCTGAGCGAAATGTCGAAGCCCAATTGCTCCATCGAGGCCGCGAAATGCTCGGGCAGGTCGGCCGTTACATCGAGCTTGCCTCCGCTTTTCCCGTTCTCGGCGGGCTGCGCGATGATCAGCCGCCGCGCATGCAGGTGCATCTTGCGGCTGACGCTTCCGGTCAGAAATGCGTCCTGCCCACCATATTTGCCATCGCCCACGATCGGGTGCCCCATCGCCGCCATGTGTACGCGGAGCTGGTGGGTCCGTCCGGTCATCGGCTCGAGTTCGACCCAGCAGGCCCGGTTGCCGGCCCGTTCGACCACGCGGTAGCGGGTCTTGGCCGGTTGGCCGTTCTCTTCGTCGACATGCATTTTCTCGCCGCCGGTTCCCGGCTGTTTGGCGAGCGGCGCGTCGATCTCGCCTTCATGCAAGTCGGGCACGCCGACCACCAACGCCCAGTAGACTTTCTTGGCCGATCGGCCCGCGAAGCGCTTGGAATAGGCCGCCGCGCTGCCCGGGGTGCGCGCAATCAACAGGACACCGCTGGTGTCCTTGTCGAGCCGGTGGACGAGGCGCGGGCGCGGATCGTCCTCCCCATCGACAAAGGCATCGAGCAGTCCATCGACATGCTTCGTCGTCTTGGTCCCGCCCTGCGTCGCGAGGCCCGGCGGCTTGTTGAGGACGATCGCGCTCTTGGTCTCCTTGATGACCATGTCCTGCGCCATCCGGACCTGCTCCGGGCTCAGCGGCTTGCGGGCGCGCGGATTGCGCTCGGGGTCTTCGCCGCCTGGTGGAATGCGCAGCACCTGGCCCGCCGCCAGCCGGTCCTCGGGCCTGGCGCGTTTGCCGTCGACGCGCAATTGCCCGGTCCGTGCCCAGCGCGAGATCGTGCCGAAACCGACCTGCGGCAGGTTGCGCTTGAACCAGCGGTCGAGCCGGACGCCTTCATCGTCCGCTTCGACGGTGAATTGCCGCACGCCGTCGGGATCCTGCCGTCTCGTCATGCGAACAGCCGGGTCAGCATCAGACCGAACACCAGCGCGCTGATCGCAAGCGAGACCGACAGCACGACATAGAGCGCGGCGAAGGCCGGTTGCCCGCGCTCGACCATCACCCAGACTTCGAGGCTGAAGGCGCTGAAAGTGGTGAAGCCGCCGAGGATACCGGTGCCGATCAACAGCCGCCATTGGTCCTGCACGCCGGGCGAAAGCTTGAACAGCACGCCCGCCAGCACGCCCATCAGCAAGCTGCCCAGCGCATTGATGGCGAGCGTTGCCCAGGGAAAGACGCTCATCGCCGGTGCGCCGAGCCAGCCGGTCATCCAGCGGCCCATCTGGTAGCGCAACACGGCACCGATCGCGCCGCCGAGGGCGACATTGAGTGTGGCGTAAAGTGGGGGAAGGGTACTCACGGCCGCTGCCTTAGCCGCTGCGGGGCGTCCTCGCCAAGCGACAAGTTGCGCTGCTGCAACAGCCTGACGCCTTGCGCTTTTGCGCGGTTTTGCCTATAGCAGTGTCACGAAAGCCGACCGCTTAGCGGATTCGGCGCATTCTTAATTGGAAATTTGCGGTGTATCCCGCGCGTTGGGCGGGCTCTCCCCTTTGTTTTGAGGTGACGTTCTTTATGCAAATCATGGTTCGCGATAACAATGTCGATCAGGCTCTCCGCGCGCTCAAGAAGAAGCTGCAGCGCGAGGGGGTGTATCGCGAAATGAAGCTGCGTCGCCACTACGAAAAGCCGAGCGAAAAGCGCGCCCGTGAAAAGGCCGCTGCCGTGCGCCGCGCCCGCAAGATGGAGCGCAAGCGCATGGAGCGTGATGGCATCAAATAAGTCGCACGGCGATTCTTATGCCGCAGCCGCTTGAAGTGGCGGCACGGTTACGCCAAAGGGCGCGGGAAGCAATTTCCGCGCCCTTCGCCTATCTGCAATCGCGGCGGGCGCCGCAAATCCAGGATTGGTCATGACCGAAGTTACCCGCGTTCCGCTCCAGCCGATTGCCAAGGGCTCGCTGACCAAGCTGTGGCTGGGCGTCATCGTCGCCGTGCTGATCGGCGCAGGCGTCGCCTGGGCCGCGGTGCCCAAGGGTGTAAGCGTCGAAACCATCACCGCCGGTTCGGGCGGTAGCCCGTCGATCGGCGATGTCGCCTTCGTGAAATACAAGGGCACGCTGGCCGACGGTACCGTGTTCGACGAAAGCGGCCCGTCGCCGTTCCCCCCGGGCATCTTCCCCGAAGGCACGCCCTTCCTGCTCGAGGAAGGCCAGGTGGTCGATGGCTTCCTGATCGGTCTCCAGCAGATGGAAAAGGGCGGCACCTATGAGCTCTATATCCCGTCCGAATTCGCCTATGGCGACGAGCCGCGCCCCGGATCGCCGATCCCGCCGGGCGCCGACCTCACTTTCGAAGTCGAACTCGTCGATTTCATGAGCCGCGAAGATGCCGAGCGCCGCGTGATGGCGATGCAGCAGGCGATGGAAGCGCAGCAGGGCGGCGAGGGCGGTGTCGCTCCTCCGCCCCCGCCACAGCAGGTCCCCGGCCCGCCGCCGCAGAACTAATCTCCCTCACGACAGGAGGCCCCCGACGCCATGTCCGTCGACAAGGAAACCGTAGCCAAGATCGCTTCGCTCGCGCGGATCAAGATGACCGATGCCGAGCTGGAGAAGATGGCGCCCGAACTTTCGAACATCCTCGACTGGGTCGAGCAGCTGGGCGAGGTCGACACGTCCGATGTCGAGCCGATGACCGCAGTCATTCCCAACACGTTGCGCCTCCGCGAAGACGAGGTGAACGCCGACCCGCTGACCGGCGGCGGCGTGCGCGACAAGGTGCTGGCGAATGCGCCTGCGGCGGAGCATGGGTTCTTCGGTGTGCCGAAGGTGATTGAATGAAGACCGCAGGTTTTCATTCAATCATCCCCGACAGCGGCGCAGCCGCGACCGATCGGGGATCCAGAAACAAAGGGAAGCTGGATTCCCGCCTGCGCGGGAATGACGAAGTATGAGTAGTGAACTAACCGAACTCGGCGTCGCAGACATCCGCGACGGGGTTGCCGATGGCAGCTTCACCGCCCGCGAAGTGGCGGAGGCCTTCAACGCGCAGGTGGCCGCAGCCAAGGACCTCGGCGCTTTTATCGTCGAGACGCCGGAAAAGGCGCTCGAAGCCGCCGCTGCGGTCGATGCGGCGCGCGCGAATGGCGAAACGCTCGGCAGCATGGCCGGGGTGCCGATCGGCATGAAGGACCTGTTCTGCACCGACGGCGTGCAGACCACCGCAGCCAGCCACATCCTCGAAGGCTTCGTGCCGCAGTACGAGTCGACCGTCAGCGCCAACCTGTGGCGCGCCGGTGCGGGCATGCTGGGCAAGCTCAACATGGACCAGTTCGCGATGGGCTCGTCCAACGAGACATCCTATTTCGGCCCGGTGAAGAGCCCGTGGCGGAAAGCCGGGAGCAACACTGCGCTGACGCCGGGCGGCTCTTCTGGTGGCTCCAGTTCCGCTGTTGCTGCGCGGCTGTGCCCGGCCGCGACCGGTACCGACACCGGCGGCTCGATCCGCCAGCCCGCCGCGATCACCGGCACGACCGGGATCAAGCCGACCTACGGCCGTTGCAGCCGCTGGGGCGTCGTGGCCTTTGCCAGCAGCCTCGACCAGGCCGGCCCGATAGCGCGCAGCGTCCGGGATTGCGCGATCATGCTCGAGGCCATGGCGGGTTTCGATCCCAAGGATGCGACCAGCCTGGATATGCCTGTGCCCCAGTGGGAAGCGGGCCTTTCTGCGGACCTCAGCGGCAAGAAGATCGGCATTCCGCGCGAATACCGCATGGACGGCACCCCGCAGGATATTCTCGACAGCTGGGAACGCGGCAAGAAATGGCTTAAGGATGCAGGCGCAGAGATCGTCGATATCTCGCTGCCGCACACCAAATATGCGCTGCCCGCCTATTACATCATCGCGCCGGCCGAAGCTTCCAGCAACCTCGCGCGCTATGACGGCGTGCGTTACGGCCTGCGCGACCTGCCCGATGGCGCGGGACTGCAAGACATGTATGCCGCCACTCGCGAGGAAGGCTTCGGCGACGAGGTCAAGCGCCGCATCCTGATCGGCACCTATGTGCTGAGCGCGGGCTTCTACGACGCCTATTACAACCAGGCGCAGAAGATCCGCACGCTGGTCGCGCGCGACTTCGAGCAGGCTTGGGCCGAATGCGACCTGATCCTCGCCCCGACCACGCCCAATGCGGCTTTCGGCCTCGGCGAAATGCAGGCCGATCCGCTGGCGATGTATCTCAACGATGTCTTCGCCGTCCCCGCCTCGCTCGCAGGCCTGCCCGCGATAAGCGTGCCGGGCGGTCTGAACTCGGACGGCCTTCCGCTCGGCCTGCAACTGGTCGGCAAGCCCTTCGACGAGCAGGGCGTGCTAAACGCCGGTCTCGCCATCGAGCAGCGCAATGGGTTCACCGCCAGGCCGGAGACATGGTGGGCGTGACTTCGTCGAGCGTTGGGCCGAGTTTCGGGATTGTTTATACGGTCAAGAACGAGGCCCGGCTGCTACCCGATGCGCTGAAGTGGCATCGGACGCTTGGTGCGCAACGGTTCTACGTCTTCCTCGACGGCACCACCGATTCCATGCGCGACTGGCTGGACAAGCAGCGCGACGTGATGGTGCGCGAGAGCGTGCCGCCCGATGAAGTCCGCGATGCTCCCGGCTTCTCGAAGAAGCTGGCCAAGGGCTGGGGCAGCTTCATCGATGCCCGCAAGAACCTTAACGCGTGGGTCGCGGCGCGGCTGGCGCTGAAGGACGGCATCGCATGGCTGGCGATGATCGATCCCGACGAGTTGTTGCTGCCCGATCCGTCCGGCGGCGTCGATCCCATCGCGATGCAGAGCTTGCTCGCCGGGCAGGAGCCGGATGTCGCGCAGGTCCTGCTGCCCAATTGCGATGTCCTGCCCGATGGCGCAGCGCGGGCGTATCCTTTCGCGCATCGGCACTTCCAGGCGCGCTTTCCTGCGCTGGAGGCGGCGTGGCGCACGTCGCGAAAAGCGTTGTCGGTGGTCTCGAACCCGCTCAAGGTGGCGCGCTACGACCAGTGGTACTGGGACAAGGCGCTGGGCAGAGATCTGCCGCGGCGGCTGTTCCATCCGGAGACGGGCGAGGCGATCCCGGCGGGCTATTTTCTTTCTTACTCCAGCCACAAGTCTATCCTGCGCACGCGGCTGGCGCGGGGTTGGCTGCCGACGATCCATCACTGGAAGAAGGGCGATGGCGAAGGCGAGACCGTGAAGGCGAAACGCGCCAAGATGCTGCATTTCGACTTCACCGATGCCGAGAGCTACCTGCACAAGTTCGGCCAGCGGCGCGGCAATCGCGAGGAGCGTCCGGTCCATTTCGCCGCCCGGCGCGCGATCGGCGATATCGCGCTCGATTGCAATGAGGCGGATGCGCGGCGCTTCTTCGATGAATGCCTGACCGTCAGCGATCCGGCGCGGATAGCGCATCTCGTCAAGCGCGGTGTCGCGCTCGACCTGCCGCAGGTGGAGCGCTTCTTCGTGGGCGAAGGGGGCGCGGCGTGAAGCTGTTCCGGCCCTATCTGTGGGGCGGCCGCATCATCAAGCTGGCGCGGCGGCTGGGCATGGACGTGATGCCGACGCTGACCCGCGACCACCGCATCGCCGGCGCGCGGCTGGCGTGGCGGGAGGAAGAACCCGGCCTGCTGCGGGGTGCGGTGGTCGAGGGTGCGCATGACGGGGTGCCGATCAGGCTCTTCGTCGCCAACGATCTCGACGTGATCCAGCAGGTCCACCGCAAGGGCGAATTCTATGAGCCGGAAGAACTGGCGATCATCAAGAGCGCCTGGGACCAACGTCTTGGGGGCGGCACCTTCCTCGATGTCGGAGCGAACGTAGGCAACCATGCGCTGTTCGCTGCGCTGGTGCTGGGCGCGGACAGAGTGATCGCTTCCGAACCGCAGGAAGTAGCGGCGCGAATCTTCGAAACCAACGCTGCGCTCAATCACGTTGCAAATCGGATCGAGCTGCACCGTGTCGGCTTATCGGACAGCGCGGGGCAGGCCAGATTGCAGAGCACCAGCAACAATCTCGGCGCAGCCCGTCTTGAGCAAGGCGAGGGCGGCATCGACCTCGTCACCGGCGATGCATTGGTCGGCGAGCAAGCCATCGGCTTCATCAAGATCGACACCGAAGGCTTCGAACTCCCGGTCCTGCGCGGCCTCACCGCCACCATCGCCCGCGATCACCCGCCGCTGTTCGTCGAAGTCGAGACCGAAAACCTCGCCGCATTCGAGCAATTCTGCGCCGAGCACGGCTACGCCGTCACCGAACGGTTCCAGCGCTACGAAACCAGCGTGAACTGTCTCGCCATCCACCAAGAGAATAGCTAAGGGCCATCCCATGAGCACTTACCGCATCCAGGGCGCAACCGGCGAATGGGAGGTCGTGATCGGCCTCGAAGTCCACGCGCAGGTCACTTCCAATGCTAAGCTGTTTTCGGGCGCGTCGACCGAGTTCGGGGCCGAGCCTAACGCGCAGGTCAGCCTCGTCGATGCCGCGATGCCGGGCATGCTGCCAGTGCCCAACCGCGAGTGCATCCGCCAGGCGGTGCGCACCGGCATGGCGATCGAGGCGCAGATCAACACATGGTCCCGGTTCGACCGCAAGAACTACTTCTATGCCGACCTGCCGCAGGGCTACCAGATCAGCCAGCTTTACCACCCGCTGGTGGGCGAGGGGCAGCTGCTGATCGAAGCCGACGAGAAGGCGGGCATTTCGGAAGACAAGGTCATCGGAATCGAGCGCATCCATGTCGAGCAGGATGCCGGCAAGCTGATGCACGACCAGCACCCGACCATGTCCTATGTCGACCTCAACCGCTGCGGCGTGGCGCTGATGGAAATCGTCAGCCGCCCGGACATGCGCTCGCCCGCCGAGGCGGGGGCCTATGTGCGCAAGCTGCGCGCGATCCTGCGCTATGTCGGCTCGTGCGACGGCAATATGGAAGAAGGCTCGATGCGCGCAGACGTGAATGTTTCGGTGCGCCGCCCGGGCGAAGAATTCGGTACGCGGACCGAGACCAAGAACGTCAACTCGGTGCGTTTCGTCATGCAAGTGATCGAATACGAAGCCAACCGGCAGGTCGACCTGATTGAGAGCGGGGGCGCGGTCGAACAGGAAACCCGCCTGTTCGATCCGGGCACCGGCACCACGCGGACCATGCGCAGCAAGGAAGACGCGCACGATTATCGCTACTTCCCCGATCCCGACCTGCTGCCGCTGGAGCTGGAGGACAGTTTCCTCGACGAATGCCGAGCGAGCCTGCCCGAACTGCCCGATGCCAAGCGCCAGCGTTATGAAAACGAGCTAGGCCTGACGCCCTACAATGCGCGCGAACTGACCGCGGAGGTCGAGACTTTCGCCCGCTTCGAAACGCTGCTCGCCGCCACCGCCAAGGCCATCGGCGAGGACGAGAAAAAGGTCGCCACGCAAGTCGCCAACTGGGCCCTGTCGGTCGCGCCGGGCGTGATTAAGTCGCTGGGTGACGAAGCGCATGTCGAAAACGCCACCGCCGAGCGCCAAGCCGCCATACTCAAGATGCAGGACGCGGGCGAGATTTCGGGCGGCCAGGCCAAGGAAATCTTCGAGATCGTCCTCAAGGAAGGCGGCGACCCCGCCACCATCGCCGACGAGAAGGGCCTCAAGCAGGTCAGCGACACCGGCGCCATCGAAGCCGCGATCGACGAGATCCTTGCCAACAACGAAGACAAGGTCGAGCAATACAAGTGCGGCAAGGACAAGCTGTTCGGCTTCTTCGTCGGCCAGACGATGAAAGCGATGCAGGGCAAAGCCAATCCGGCGGTGGTGAACCAGATCCTCAAGGACAAGCTCGGCTGATCAGCCGTGACTGCAATCGTCCTCGTCCACCCGGAAATTCCCGGTAACACCGGCGCGGTGGGGCGGACCTGCGTCGCGCTCGACATGGAGCTGGTGCTGATCCACCCGCTCGGCTTTGCCATCGACGACAAGCGGGTGAAGCGTTCTGGGCTCGATTACTGGCCCCATATCCGGCTCGTCGAATGTGCCAGCTGGGACGCGTTTCTCGCCGAACGCGCGCCGCGCGCGGACCAGCTGTTCCTGTTCGAGGAATATGCGCCGCGCAGCTTTTACGAGCCGGACTATCCCAAGGATGCCTATCTCGTCTTCGGGCGCGAGACCAAAGGGTTGCCACAGGGCATAGTCGCGGCCCATCGCGCGCAGATGGTCAGCCTGCCAATGCGTTCGGACAAGGTCCGCTCGCTTAACCTCGCCAACACGGTTGCGGCGGCGGCGTATCAGGCGATGCGGGGGCAGCTCAGCTGATTGCCAATTCAGGCGGGAGTGGTAACCTGTGCGGCATGAGATGGGCATTCATGATTTTCATCGGGTTGTATGCGCTGGCGCTCTTCCTGCTGGCGGTCGGCACATTCGGCTGGTTCGGGCAGGAGCAGGACCCGCTGTCGGGCGTGTTTCTCGTGCCGCTCGGACTGCCGTGGAACTGGCTGGGCGACAAAGCGGGGCTTGCGGGCCCCGCGCTCGCCATACTGGCACCTGTCATCAATGCCGGCATTCTTTACTGGCTGTGGAGACGTTGAGAGCGCTTAACCGCCGGTGATCAGCGCATCGACGATAACATAGGTTTCCGGACCGTAGCTGATCGTTACCTTGTCTCCATCGCGGCTGGTTTCGAAGTCCCATCCGGCGGAGCCGTCCGATTGTGCACTGTCCGCACCAAAGGGCTCGGTCCCGCGGAAGAAGATCGCCCGTTTGCGACCGTCTGGCTTGGTCACTTCGACAAGATGCTCACCCGGGCGTTCGCTCCAGTTGCGCTTCACGCCTGCAGCGCAGCTGCGCGTCGGCGCGGCGTTGGCAAACCCGCATTGGATGGAAGCAGTGGCGTTGTAATCGGTACCCGCGACCAAGGCGTCATCTGTGGTGCCCGTCACAGGACCGGTTTCGCCCATTCCGGCATTCGCATCACCGGTCGAGATACTGACCAGGCGAACGCCCTCGATAGTGGCAACGATCTCTCCGCTCAGCGCTTTCGCCGCCGCCTCGGTCGGGCAACCGATCAGGATTGCACTGTCGTCGAGATAGTTGGAAGTGGCCGCGCTTTCGCCCAGACGACGGCACAAATCGCCTGAAGCGGGATATCCGTCGCCGAAAGGCGCAAGGGATCCGGGAATTGCGGCAACAGTATCGTTTGGAGCGTCCGGCGCGGAAGTGTTCGCAACATCTGAGGGCTCGCCACAAGCGGCGAGTGCGAGGGCAAGAGCCCCCGCAATCACTGTGTTACGCATGCTCGCTCTCCTTACCGCCCGCGGCAATTGGGATGCTGGCCGATATCCCGAATGTCGTAGAAGCGTCCGTCAGCGATGGTCACTTGCAGGCACTGCTGCGACTGGCCGCGCCACTGGATCGAATAGCGGGTGTTGCCACTGGTGAAATTGTCGACCTGCCGGAAGCCCCTCTGTTCGAGAGCATCCATGCCGCTGCTTGCTCGTGCGCCGCTCAGGTCGTTGAACTGCGCTGTCGGACTATAGCCGCCGCGCCGCTTGTGATGGCGCAAATTCGCTTCTCGCTCTTCGACCCCGGCTTCGTAGCCGTTTGCATAGGAATCGGAGCGATCGTAATTGTGATAGGAAGCGTTGTGCAGCCCGTCCTGGTATCCGCGGTCGTATTGCTGCTCGGTCGCGTAATCGTCGTGATGTTTGCCATCGTCATGGTGGTGGGACTTGTGGCCGAGCAAAGCACCTAGGATGGCCGCGCCAGCCACTACACCGACCGCCGCAGCGGCATTGCTACCCTCGTGATGACCGCAATCCTGATCGGTCGCATCCTGAATCGTTTCGACTCTGCCGTTATAGACTTCGACCTGGACGCAATCGTCGTCGCTCTCGTTCCACCAATAGCTGTAAACATACCCCATGGTATTTTTGTGAGTGGAAATGTGCGCGAAGCCACGATCGCGCAGTGCGCTTTCAGCATCGCGCCCGAACATTCCGTTGATATCGACCAGTTGGCTCGCCTTTTCGGCTAGGACCGGCGTGGCGACCACGGCTGACATGGCGGCTCCAGCTACGGCATATTTTGCAATCCGCTTCATCTTTCTCTTCCCCTGATGAAATTCGCTGTGGCGACCACGCAGGCTTTTTGGCCCTTCGATTCGCCATGCTACCAACAACTGGGATCGGGTCAAATCGGCATGGTTTACATACAATTAAAAGCGCAGCCGGGCGCGCGGTCAATCAGTGTTGCCGCGGCCACCATAGCGTAGCCGCGGGCCATGCGACGTCGCCATGCCAGGTGGCGTGACAGACTAGGAAGGAGAGGCCCATGAACCTCGCACAAGAAAGGGCCGCCGGATCGCTCCGGCGGCCCTCGATTTCTCGCTGATTCTGTGAGTTATCAGCCCTGGCGTTCGCCGGTCAGTGGCATGGCGCCGAAAGCGCCAGCATTGACGTTGCCGGTCAGCTGGTCGCCTTCGACCGTGGCTTCGCATTCGAGCTTCATCGGCATCGGGACGGTCATGTTCATGTCCCAGGTCAGCTTGTTGCCGTCGATCTTGCCGTTCTCGACATCCATCGAGCCCATGCCGCCAGCCATGCTGCCGGTGAAGGTGTCGCCATCGTCGCCCGGCACCACGGTGAAGGTGCCGCTCTGGTCGCCCATCGGGCTCTTGACGACGGTATTGTAGGTTCCTGCTACGGACATTGAAATCTCCTTTGGTTGGTGTGGCGCGGCTTTTCGCCACTATTTACATGCGTGTCAATTATTGCTCCAGCTCGATCTGTTCGATCGGCAGGCCGAGGGTTTCGAGCTGCGGGCGGACCTTTTCGGCATCACCCACCACGACCCAGGTGAAGCGATCGAGGTCGAGCGCTTCGCGCGCTGCGGCATCGAGACTTTCGGTCGTCTGGTTAGTGTACCGTTCCGACAGGGTTTCGTAATAATCCATCGGGCGATCATAGAGCGCGTTGGTCTGCATCGCGTTCAGCACCGCGCCCGAGGTTTCGAACTGGCCCGGCAGCTCGCGGATCTCGTTGTTGACGATCCGGACCAGCTCGTCCTCGCTGACGCCCCGGTCGGTCAGGAACTCGCCGATCTCGCGGCGCAGTTCGGCGAGGGAATCTCCCGTCCGGTCGGCCTGCACCGGGGCGGATACGAGGTAGCCGACCGCCCCTTCTCGCTGCGACACGCCTCCGCGCACGCCGTAAGACCAGCCCTTGGTCTCACGCAAGTTCATGTTGAGCCGGGCGAGGAAGTTGCCTCCCAGCGCATTGTTGGCGTTGAGCAGGTCGACGATACCGGCATCCTGCGCACGGGCATTGGTGATCATCCCGCCGTAAATGAAGCTTTGCGGCGAGTTGGGTCGGTTGACGAGCACGATCCTGGTCTGCTCGGGCGCCTCGGCGATGGTCGAGAAATCCTTCAGACCGCGGGCCATGCGGTTGGCGGCCCACTGACCGAACGCCTCATCGAGCGCCGGTTTGATATCCTCCAGCGCCATGTCGGAAACCACGAACAGCTCGGCATTGTCGGGCTGGATCCAGCGGTTCTTGAACATCACCAGATCGTCGCGCGTGATCGCCGAGACGGATTCGACCGTGCCGCTGCCGCTATCGCCATAGGGGCTGTCCTCACCGTAGAGCAACGGAGTGAGCGTCATGTTGGCGATGCCCTGCGGTGTGCGCATCTGCTGCTGGATACCGGTGATCGTCTGCGCTTTGACGCGGCGCAGCTCGCCTTCGTCGAAGGCCGGGTTGCGCACGATATCGGTCATCAGGTCGAGCGAAGGCGCGAGGTTGGCGGTGAGCGCCGTCAGTGTGAAGGTCGACCGGTCCGAGCCGCCGCCGGTCGAGATGACCGCGCCGAGCCGCTCGCGCTCTTCCGCGATTTCGCGCGAGCTGCGGGTGGTGGTGCCTTCATCATAGAGGCTCATCGCCAGCCCCTCGAGCCCGCGCTTCGCGACCGGGTCGGCGGCCGAGCCGGCATCGAAGGAAATCGCCACGCGCGTTACCGGTACGGCGTCGCGCTGGGCATAATAAACCTTCATGCCGTTGCTCAGCGTGGTTTCCTGCACGGTGGGGAAATCGAGCTCGGCGAGCGTTTCGATCTCCGGCTTGGGCCGCTCCACCGATACCGTCAGCGTATTGTCGGCCGGGTCTGCGTCGGCATCTTCGCTGTCGCCGACGGAGGCCGCTTCCTCGTAATCGTCTTCGCGCTCGCCGGGTTCGAGGACCAGCGTCATCGCCGGGCGGGTCATCCATCGCTGCATCGCTGCCTGCACTTCGGCAGGGGTCAGCGTGGCGAGAATTTCAAGCTGTTTGGCATAAAACTCGGGATCGTCGACGAAGACCTCGCCGCTGGCGAGCGTCACGGCCTTGCCGCCGAAGCCGCCGACCTGCTCGAGCCCGCGAATGGTGCTGGCGACCTGCTGGGTGGCCGCGCGGCGGACCTCGTCTTCGGTCGGTCCCTCGGCGATGAGTTCGGCGATGATCTCGTCCATCCGCGCTTCGACCTTGGCCGCGTCCTCGCCCGGCTTCACCGTCGCGCCGACATTGAGCACGCCGACGCGCTGGAACGAGAAATTGCCCGCCGAAACGCCGACCGCGATCTGCTCGTCGCGGACCAGCGCATTGTCGAGACGGCTGGAGGAGAGCCCGCCGAGGATTTCCGCGCCGACCGTCAGCGCCACGAGATCGCGGCTGTCGAGGCCCGGTGCAGTCCAGTAGCGGCTGATATTGGTGGCGGCGACCTGGTCCTTCATCACCGTACGGACATCTTCGTCCAGCTCGGGGATCGCTGCGGCTGCAGGGGTGTTGACCGGCCCGCGTTCGATTGCGCCGAAATACTTTTCGACCAGGGGGCGCGCTTCGTCGGCGCTGATGTCGCCGGCGAGGACGAGCGTTGCGTTGTTGGGTCCGTACTTGTCACGGAACCAGGCGCGAACGTCTTCCATGCTGGCCGCATCGAGGTCTGCCATCGATCCGATCGGCGTGTGGCCGTAGGGATGCGGCTTGGGGAAGAGCGTCTCGACGATCTCGTAGAAGACGAGGCCGCCCGGCTGGTTGTCGCCCTGGCGCTTTTCGTTCTGGACGACACCGCGCTGGTTATCGAGCTTTTCCTGCGTGACCGCGCCGAGCAGGTAGCCCATGCGGTCGCTTTCCAGCCACAGCGCCCGTTCCAGTGCGCCGCTGGGCACGGTCTGGAAGTAGTTGGTGCGGTCGAAACTGGTGGTGCCGTTGTAATCGGTTGCGCCCATTTCCTGCAGATACTGGAAATAGTCGCCGGGTGCGTTTTCGCTGCCGTTGAACATCAGGTGTTCGAACAGGTGGGCGAAGCCGGTCTTGCCCTCCGGCTCGTCCTTGGAGCCGACATTGTACCACATGGCGACGCCCACGATCGGGGCCTTGCGGTCTTCGTGCACGATGACGGTCAGACCGTTGTCGAGCTCAAACTGGGTGTAGGGAATGGCGACTTCGTCGATCAGGTCCGGCAACGGGGCGATGGCTTCGGCCGATGTCGCCGCGGCTTCGGGCTTGGCTGCGTGATTGTCGGCAAGAGCGGGAACGGACGTCGCGATTGCGATGGCGGCTAGGCTGGTCGAAGCAAAACGAAGCATGGTCTCTCCAGGACAGGTGTGGTTCTTTATTGAAAAGGGTATGTATCGAGTCAGTTCCGGCTGGTCACTGCCTTTTGGTTCGTGACGATTTTGCGGCTCCGGGCATTGGCGAGCGCATCTTCGCGCCAGAAGTGGACCGGTTTCAGCTTCTTCTGGACGAACAGCGTCGCCTGATCGGTGAAATGCGGGCTGTCGGGCCGGGTAATCGCTGCACCGAACGGCTGGACCGAGCGCGATCGCACCCGCTCGCCCGGTCGCCACTCGACCCACTGGATGAAGCTGTCGCCATGGACCAGCCGCAGGCGGCCGTCGGGATCGACCTGCCAGGTGGTCGATGCGCGCAGCGTGTCCGAACCGCCGTCGAGCGGCAGGTCGACGGCATGCAGCCCCGGGTCTTGCCGCAGGCGCAGCAGCTCGCTCATCGGCGGATCGAGCCGACCGAAGTGCTCCTGCAGGTGATCGACCGCCTTGCGCAGATGTGTGGCGACATCGGGCGCTTCGGCTTTGTTCTGGTATTCGGCCGACATGAAGTCCCTAATCATCAGCAGCGCCAGGGCGTCGCCCGGGCCGACATTGTCGGCGGTGAAATCCCATTCCAGCAGGATGCGGCGCGCTTCGCCGAGATCGGCATCGCCCGGCTCGAATTGTTCGAGCGCGTCCCACAGATCTGCGACATAGCCTTCGCGTTCGTAGGCGGTGTCGTATTTGATCCGCCGCAGGGTGTCGTTGTCGAGCCGCCCGGCCTCGCTCATCAGCTTCCACGCGCGGCGCGACCGGTTGGTCTGCTTCAGCTCGACGCCGAGATAGGGCGAAACGCTGTCGGGCGAGAGGTCGCTGTCCGGGCCTGCCGCCCTGAACGGCGTGTTGTTGGCATTCATCAGCCAGCCGCTGGCCGGGTTCACGTATTTGGGGATTGCGGCGTAGTCGACCGGACCGTCCCAGATCAGGTCTGAGCGATCGCCGGGCAGGATGCCGCGCCAGTCGTGCCCTTCCGGGCGGTCCGGGATCGCTGCGTTGTAGACCATGGCGATATTGCCCTCGGCATCGCCATAGATGAAATTGGTGGAGGGCACGTCCATCCGGGAGAGGATCGCCTGCCATTCCTCCAGCGTGCTGGCCTTGTTGAGCCGGTAATAGGCGTCGAGCTGGTCGATATTGTCGATCCCGCCATAGCGCATAGCGAAGGCGCCGTTGTCGTTCACGATCACCGGGCCGTGGACGCTGCGATAGACGGTTTCGCGGATCGGCAGCACAAGCGGGCCGAGCTTTACCGGCAGCGTGACCTCGCGCGCTTCGAGATCACGCCATTCGCCGTCGAGCCGGTATTGGGTACCGTCCTCGTTCAGCACCAGCTCGTAGATATCGACCATGTCCGGGCGATTGACGGTGTTGGTCCAGCCGAGCGTGCGATTGTGCCCGAGGAAGGGGAAGGGCGAGCCGGGGAAGTTGGCCCCGGTAAAATGCCACCCTTCGCCGCTCTCGACGACCATTTCGTACCACGCGACGCCCCCTTCCAGCGGCTGGTGGCTGTTGGAGATCAGGATCGTGCCTTCCCCCGACTTTTCAGGCGCGACGGCAAAGGCATTGGAGCCTGAAAGCGCCGCCATTTCACCCCACGGAAGCGGCATGGCACGGGCGGTCTGCGCAGGTTTGCGCTCCACTTCGATCTCGTCGCCCCCGCTGCCTTCGCGCGGGAAGCCGGGAATATCGGGGCCGAACTCGCGCCGCGGCGGCTTGTTGTCGGAGAGTTGACCGATGACTCCGGCAAGCCCGAAGAAGAAAGGCTGACGCAGCGCAAAGCCCGCGGCGACATCCTCGCCATTGACCGGGAACAGCCCGGCGAGTTTCAGCTCGTCGGGATTCTCTTCGGCGTATTGGTTGAGCCCGGTGGCATAAGCATCGAAGATGGCGCGCGTATCGGCGGGCAGGCTGCCATACTGCCGTTCGGCCGTGCCGCGCGCGTCGAGCAGGTAATAGACGTAATCGACCTGCGCGCCGTCGGGCCCGGCGATCGCGCCATAGCGGCCCTTGGACATGGCGACCACGTCCTGCAGCGTGAAAAAATCGTCCTCGCTCTGCGCGATGGCCACGCCGTAAGCGACATCGGCATCGGTCTCGCCGTAGATATGCGGCACGCCGTAGTCGCTGCGGAGAATTTCGGCCCGGTACGTACGGTGCGTGCTGGGCGCGGCGGTCTCGCGGGCGAAGAACGGCTCCCACGTCATCAGCCCTACAAGCACCACCAGCACGAGCGCCAGCACGCCGCCGCCGATCCGCAGCATCCATTTTCTCATCGTAGTCAGACCTCTCCGGTTGTGGCCAGCCTAGCGACCCGCGTGAGCGGGGTGAAGGGGCAAATCGACTCAGGATAAGTCGCGGGGCGATCTTCCGGTTGACGATCGGCGCACGCTAGGCAGGGAATCGTGCAAGCCGAAATCACCATAGGTCATGAAGCGGGCAAGAAGCCCGTGCTGTTCGATGTCGAGGAACTGCTCGCCACGCGCCTGCTGGTGCAGGGCAACAGCGGTTCGGGAAAGTCGCACCTGCTGCGCCGCCTGCTCGAAGAGAGCGCGGAGATGGTGCAGCAGGTGGTGATCGATCCCGAAGGCGATTTTCCGTCGCTGGCGGAGAAATTCGGCCATGTGGTGATCGACGGCTCGGCCTATTCGCCGCCGGAGATCGAGGCGCTGGCGCGGCGCATTCGCGAGCACCGCGCGAGCGTGGTGCTCGATCTCGACGGGCTGGAAGTCGAGCAGCAGATCCGATGCGCCGCACAGTTCCTGAACGCGCTGTTCGAAGCTCCGCGCGAACACTGGTTCCCGGCACTGGTGGTGGTCGACGAGGCGCAGATGTTCGCGCCTTCGGTCGCGGGCGAGATCGGTGAAGACACCCGGCGGATGACGCTGTCGGCGATGACTAACTTGATGTGCCGTGGGCGGAAGCGCGGGCTGGCCGGGATCGTCGCGACCCAGCGGCTGGCGAAGCTCGCCAAGAACGTCGCGGCGGAAGCCAGCAACTTCCTGATGGGGCGGACCTTCCTCGATATCGACATGCAGCGCGCCGCCGACCTGCTGGGTATGGAGCGGCGACAGGCCGAGCGGATACGCGACTTGGAGCGCGGGCATTTTCTCGCCCTAGGCCCCGCGATCAGCCGCCGCCCGGTGGCGGTGAAGATCGGCCCGGTGCAGACCGGCCACCAAGCGCGCGCCGAAGGGCTGGTGCCACTGCCCAATGCGCCAAGCGGAGGCATGGAAGCGCTGCTGACCGGCGACTTGACAGCTGATGTGCAGGGGACCTCTCCGCCGCCGCCACCGCCGCCTGCGCCCAAACCGGCGGAGCTTGTGCCTGACACTCCGGCGGTGGCCACTACCGGCGAACCGGCCGCAGGGGACAGCGTGGATCGCGATGCGGAGCTGGCGGCTCTTCTCGAAGCGCTGGCCCGGGAGGATGGCGCAACCTTCCAGTCCGCCAGCCGACTCTACCAGACCTTCCTGACCCGCGCGCGGGCCGAAGGCTTTCTGGGTGTGCCGATCGATATGGCAGCTTTCCGTCGTCAGTTCGCGATTGCCAGCGCAAGGCTGGAGCGGCTGGACGAGCCAACGCGCGCTCGAGTGCTGCAACTGGGTGCGCATGTCGATGACGATATCCTCGCGCCTTATCTCGCGATCGCTGCGGCGGCGTCCCAAGGCTTGTCGGCACCCGAAGACGAAGAGCTGGCAAGGGTCTATGGCACCAGCTCGCCGGGCCGCATCCGACGCTTGCTCGACCATCTCGAAAAGCTCGGCCTGATCGTCGTGCGCGAGGAATTCGGCGGTGGGCGCAGCCTGCTGGTGCCGGGGCTCGAAAGTCAGCCAGCCGAGTGATCTGGCCGGAA
Source organism: Erythrobacter litoralis HTCC2594 (assembly GCF_000013005.1). GTDB lineage: Bacteria > Pseudomonadota > Alphaproteobacteria > Sphingomonadales > Sphingomonadaceae > Parerythrobacter > Parerythrobacter litoralis_A. The sequence goes on from NC_007722.1 coordinate 323,732, forward strand.
AAATCGCGTCGCCCCCTGTTCGAGCGCGCACCTGGTCCTATATCCGACTAACACACCTCCTCGTCGAGGGGTTGAAGGACTTGTGTTGCACATTTACAACACTATATGTCTCGGGTAACGATTGAGGGATAGGCGATGAATCTCGAGAAATTTACCGACCGTGCCAAGGGCTTTCTGCAGGCCGCGCAGACGGTCGCGATCCGTATGAGCCACCAGCGCATCACGCCGGCACATTTGCTCAAGGCGATGATCGAGGATCCGGAAGGCATGGCCTCCGGGCTGATAGCGCGTGCCGGCGGCAATCCGCGCACGGTCGAAGACGAAGTCGATGCGGCGCTGGGCAAGATTCCGGCGGTGAGCGGGGGCGGAGCGCAGCAGACGCCGGGCCTCGACAACGACACCGTGCGCATCCTCGACCAGGCCGAAACCATCGCCGACAAATCGGGCGACTCTTACGTCACCATCGAGCGGTTGCTCGTCGCGCTGGCGCTCGCCACCACCACATCGGCGGGGCAGGCGCTCAAGGCGGCCAATGTCGATGCGAAGACCCTCGAAGCGGAAATCAGTGAGCTGCGCGGCGGGCGCACGGCGGACAGCGCCAACGCCGAAGAAGCCTACGACGCGATGAAGAAATACGCCCGCGACCTCACCGAAGCTGCGCGCGAAGGCAAGCTCGACCCCGTGATCGGGCGCGACGAGGAGATCCGCAGGACGATCCAGATCCTTGCCCGCCGGACCAAGAACAACCCGGCGCTGATCGGCGATCCCGGCACCGGCAAGACCGCCATCGCCGAAGGCCTCGCGCTGCGCATCGCCAATGGCGATGTGCCCGACAGCCTCAAGGGCCGTACGCTCATGTCGCTCGACATGGGCTCGCTCATCGCCGGCGCCAAATATCGCGGCGAATTCGAGGAGCGCCTGAAAGCCGTGCTCGACGAAGTGAAGGGCGCCGACGGGCAGATCATCCTTTTCATTGACGAGATGCACACGTTGATCGGGGCCGGCGCGAGCGAAGGCTCGATGGATGCGTCCAACCTCTTGAAGCCCGCGCTCAGCCGCGGCGAACTGCACTGCATCGGCGCGACGACGCTCGACGAATATCAGAAATATGTCGAGAAGGACCCGGCGCTGCAGCGGCGCTTCCAGTCGGTCTATATCGACGAGCCGAGCGTCGAGGACACGATCAGCATCCTGCGCGGCATTGCCGAGAAATATGAACTGCATCACGGCGTGAACATCACCGACGGCGCGCTGGTGGCGGCGGCGCGGCTGTCCGATCGCTATATCCAGAACCGCTTCCTGCCCGACAAGGCGATCGACCTGATGGACGAGGCCGCCTCGCGCATCCGCATGGAAGTGGAGAGCAAGCCCGAAGAGATCGAGAATCTCGATCGCCGCATAATCCAGCTCAAGATCGAAGAGCAGGCGCTCGAGAAAGAGACCGACAGCGCGTCCAAGGACCGCCTCGAAACCCTGCGCAAAGAATTGTCCGAACTCGAACAGAAATCGTCCGAACTGACCACGCGCTGGCAGAACGAGCGCGACAAGATCCAAGGCGAGACCAGGATCAAGGAAGAACTCGACCAGGCGCGGATCGAACTCGAGCAGGCCGAGCGGTCGGGCGATCTCGCCAAGGCCGGCGAGCTGTCCTACGGGCGAATCCCAGAGCTGGAAAAGAAGCTCGAGGAAGCGCGCGCGACCACGGAAAACGCGCTGCTCAAGGAAGAAGTGACCGAAGACGATATCGCCAGCGTCGTTTCACGCTGGACCGGCATCCCCATCGACAAGATGCTCGAGGGCGAGCGCGACAAGCTGCTCAAGATGGAAGAGCTGCTGTCGAAGCGCGTGATCGGCCAGGAAGAGCCCATTATCGCCGTGTCCAAGGCCGTCCGCCGCGCGCGCGCGGGGTTGCAGGATCCGGGCCGCCCGCTCGGCAGTTTCCTGTTCCTCGGGCCGACCGGCGTCGGCAAGACCGAACTGACCAAGGCGCTGGCCGGGTTCCTGTTCGATGATGACGACGCCATGGTCCGCATCGACATGTCCGAATTCATGGAGAAACATTCGGTCGCCCGCCTGATCGGCGCACCTCCGGGCTATGTCGGCTATGACGAAGGCGGCGTGCTGACCGAGGCCGTGCGGCGGCGGCCCTACCAGGTCGTGCTGTTCGACGAGGTCGAGAAGGCGCATACCGATGTTTTCAACGTGTTGCTGCAGGTGCTCGACGATGGACGGCTGACGGACGGGCAGGGTCGGGTGGTGGATTTCAGCAACACGCTGATCATCCTGACCTCGAATCTCGGCAGCCAGTATCTCGCCAATATGGAGGATGGCCAGAAGGTCTCCGATGTCGAGCCGCAGGTGATGGACGTGGTGCGCGGGCATTTCCGCCCCGAGTTTCTCAACCGGCTGGACGAGATCATCCTGTTCCACCGCCTGTCGATGGAGCACATGGCGCCGATCGTCGATATCCAGGTGGGCCGCGTCCAGAAACTGCTGGCGGATCGCAAGATCGTGCTCGACCTGACCGATGCCGCCAAGCGCTGGCTGGGGCGGGTCGGCTACGATCCGGTCTATGGCGCGCGCCCGCTCAAGCGCGCGGTGCAGCGCTACGTGCAGGACCCACTCGCCGAACTGCTGCTGGAGGGCAAGGTGCCCGATGGAAGCACGGTCAAGATCGACGAGGGCGATGGCGAGTTGGAAATGGAAGTCGCCTGACGGCTACCCCAATACGGCTTTCGGTCAGGATATTCGGCCGACCATGCAATCCCGGCGGAGCGGGCGTGCCTGCCGCGCGCAAGGGCTGTAATGATCTTTCGTGCGCGCTTCCGCTCGGGCAATTTTATGCCGACTGCGTGGATCGCGTCGCTCGATTGTGGGATTTCGGCAACATGCTTGCGGGACAATGAACCGCGCATGGGCAAGCCTTTTGACATTTCCGCGGCGCCTATTGCACCTAGGCGACACCGCAGGAACTGGGGGTTCCGCATATTCGAGTCGCGTTCGACGGCAGCCGGGGGGCTGGGTTCGATTTCTGCGTCTCTTTGATGGGGGCTGTCGGTTCCGGTCGCACTGACTGGAGATACCATGAACAAGAATCGCATTAATTCGGTGAAGGGGCTGACGCTGTCCGCTTCTATCGTCGCTCTCGCCGTTTCGGGTCCGGCATTTGCACAGACCGTAGGGACCCCTGAGCCTCTCGAAGGCGACGAATGTGCGCTGAGTGCCGACGGCACCCTGCCCGAGGGCTGTGAAGACGAGCAAACCCCGGACATCACTTCGAACCCGGAAGATGTGGTTCCGCCCGAAGGTCAAATCGTCGTCACCGGTTCGCGCCTCAAGCGCGACACCTTCACCAGCATCTCCCCGCTGCAGGTCCTCCAGACCGAGCAGTCGCGCGATGCCGGCCTGTTCGATCCTTCGCAGATCCTGCAGCGTTCCGAATCCGCTGCCGGTACCCAGATCGACGCAACCTTCCAGGGCTTCGTCCTCGACAATGGCCCGGGCTCGCAGACGCTGAACCTGCGCGGCCTCGGTGCCGACCGTACGCTGCTCCTCGTCAACGGCCGCCGCCTCGCTCCGGCCGGTGTGGAAGGCGCGCCGACCGTCCCCTCGATCAACCTGCTCCCGGGCTCGCTCATCGAACGCTATGACCTCCTGCTCGACGGCGCGTCGTCGATCTATGGTTCGGACGCAGTTGCCGGCGTGGGTAACATCATCCTGCGCAAGGACTTCGACGGACTCGAGCTGTTCGCTCGCGGCGAAATCAACCCTGAAGGCGCCGGTGAAGACTACACCCTCAGCGCCGCGTGGGGCGTCAACGGCGACCGCGGCTTCTTCGGCATCGGTGCCGAATACGATTACCGCGATGCCGTCCGCCTGCGCGACCGCGATTTCTTCAGCGGCTGCGATACACATCGCGAAATCGACGAGAGCGGCAATCTCCTGACGCTCGGCGTCGCCGACAATGCTGTCGTCCAGAACCGGACACCCGGCGTTTCGGTGTCGGAGAGCGAGTGTAAGATCGGCGGCATCAGCGGCCGTATCTTCCAGCCGTTCGCCCGCTTCGGTTCGGTTTATTTTCCGGCCAACGGCAACATCGCCAACTTCCCGCGTGACCCGCGCACCGGCCGTCCGTTCAATTTCGGCGAGTCGACGAACTTCTTCGGAACCGACCTCGATTCAAATGGCGATGGCATCCGCGACGTCGACTTCCAGAACGTCAACACCAACGGCGCCAACCTCGACCAGACTTTCCTGAGCGAGCAGAAGCTGTTCAACGTGATGGCTTACGGTGAGTACACCTTCCCCAGCGAAGTGAACCTGACGCCGTTTTTCGAAGTCAACTACAGCCGCGCCGAGATTTTCTCGGACAATACCGGCTTCCCGCAGCTCTTTCCGAGCGTGCCCGACCTCAACCCCTTCAACCCATGTAACTTCATCACCAACCCCGATGGCGTTGACTGTCGTGCAGTGGACAACGCGCTGCAAGCACAAGCGGGTCGGCCGTTCAGGCCCTTGTCGACCGGCTTCCCGCTTCCGACATCGCCGATTGTTTCCGTCGTCGGTGATCGCAACAACGTCGACATCGTTCAGGAGCAGTTCCGTGCGGTCGTGGGTATTCGCGGCGACGCGCCGATCTTCGGCCCGAGCTGGACCTTCGAAACCTCGCTGGTCTATTCCCGCTCGGAGGGTTCCTCGGTCCGTCGCGGTATCCGTGAAGACCGGCTCGCTCTTGCCATCGGTCTCGACCCCACCGCCGATTACGACGGCGACGGCGTGATCGATAACAACGGCAACGGCATTGCCGACGATTACGACAGCAACCTCGACGTATTCGGGTTCTTCGGCGATCCGCAGTTCATCGGCGTTTGTAACGGTGCAGGTCTCGCCAACCCCGACGCTGCCGCTCCCGATCTCAACGCCGCGGGCTGTGTGCCGGTTAACCTGTTCGCCCCGAGCATCCTCGGTGCACCGATCGGTGACTTCGCAACCCAGGCCGAGCGTGACTATGTCTTCGGGGTCCGCGAATTCGACACCACCTACAAACAGATCGTCTGGAATGGTTTCGTCACCGGCGACCTGTTCGAGCTTCCGGGTGGCACTGCCGGCCTCGTGCTCGGTGGCGAATTCCGCCGCGACGAAATCAACTCGCAGCCGAACCTTACTGCTTCGGACGGCCTGCTGTTCGGTTTCTTTGCCGACCGCGGCGCAATCGGTTCGAAGGAAATCCAGGAAGGCTTTGCCGAGCTCGATCTCCCGCTAATCGCGGGTCAGCCGGGCATCCAGGAACTCAACGTCAACCTGTCGGGCCGTGTTACGAACGAGGAGTTCTATGGCACCAACTTTACCTACTCGGCCAAGATCGGCTATCGTCCGATCGAGCCGCTGTTGCTGCGCGCCAGCTACGGCACGTCGTTCCGCGCACCGAACCTGCGTGAGAACTTCCTGCTCGGTCAGTCGGGCTTCCTGACGCTGTTCGATCCCTGCGCCGTTCCGGACGATGCCTTCGTCGGCGGTGCCTACAATGCGGCAACCGATCCGCGCGATCCGGTGATCCTGCAGAACTGTCGCCGTGAAGGTCGTGACCCGACGGTGGCCGGTGTCGGCACCAACGGTTTCAATACGCTGCAGACGGCAAGCGTCGAAATCGTTCGCCAGGGTTCGCTCGACATCGATCCGGAAACCTCGACCTCGCTGACCGCCGGTTTCGCGTTCGAGGAAACCTTCGGGCCGATCGATTTCAGCCTGGGCTTCAACTACTACCGTATCAAGCTGAAGGATTCGGTGGTCGAGCCGAGCAGCCAGTTCATCCTGAACGACTGCTACACCCGTGACGATGGCCAGCGCAGCCCGTTCTGCGACGACATCATCATCGATGCCAGCCCGACCGGTCGTTTCCTCGTCGAGCAGACGACGCCGAACTTCCTCAACCTCGACCAGGAAAAGGTCGAAGGCATGGACTTCAACCTGTTCATCGGGTCCGAAGTCAGCCTATTCGGTACGCTGGTCGATCTCGGTCTGACCGTCCAAGCGAACCACCTGATGGAACGTTCGACCCTGTTCATCGACGACACCGGCGAAGAAACCTTCGACGACGATGCCGGCGAATTCAGCCTGCCGAAGTGGACCGGTCGTTCGACGCTGACGGCGGACATCGACAATTTCCGCGTAACCTACCAGATCCGCTACACGGGTCCGGTCGAGCAGGACATTCTCGGTATCGACGAGTTCGACGATGCCTTCGGCAGCCGCGGTACCGGCTTCTTCGGTGACACCTGTACGGGCGCTGGCGGTGCGAACTTCGCTGGCGACGGCGTGTTCTGTCGCGATGTGGGCTTTGCGGACGAGCAGTTCCTGCACACCGTCTCGTTCCGCTACCGGACCGGAACCTGGACCTTCCGCGCCGGTATCGACAACCTGTTCGATACCGCTCCGCCGCTGGTCGACGGTAACGAAGTCCTCGCGATCGCCAATACCGCGATCGGTAACGGCTACGATTACGACGGCCGCGAGTTCTTCTTCTCCGTCGAGAAGTCGTTCTAAGAAGGTTCAGCCTTGTTGAACCAGGGAAGGGCGGCTCCGGGCAATTGCGCTTGGGCCGCCCTTTTCGTATCAATTCCAATCCGATATGTTCTCCATCCACCCAATTGTAAGAGTCGCATTATGAAGCTGCTGAAGACCGCCTGTTTTGCCGTTGCCGGGGCTGCGATGGCAGCTGGCCTGGCACCTGCCGCCATGGCCGCCAAGGACAACCAGCCCTCGGTGCCGATCGAAGTCTGGGCGCTGCGCAATGTCGTGAACACCGTGCAGGTTTCGCCCGACGGCAGGCACCTGCTGGTGCTGAAGACCGAGAGCCGCGAAGGCGAGCACATCCTCGAGATCTACAAGACCGACGACATGTCGAAGCCGTTCCGCCGCCTGAACGCCGATCCGATGGAATTCATCAGCGCGAGCTGGGTCAGCAGCAACCACATTTTCGGCACCGCATGGCAGGTCAAGCGCAGCAAGGTGAACGGCCCCGAAGAGGACGTGCGCGAATATGCGACCTATTCCTACAATCTGGAAAAGAACAAGTTCCAGCAGGTCGACGGCGAATTCAGCATCGTCAACATCCTGCCGGGCGAGCCGATGGAAGTGCTCGTCGCCACCGGGCGCGACGATAGCGCGCTGACCGGCGTCGACCCGTTCTCAGCGTTCAAGCCGCGGTCCTATTACCGCTACAATCTCGAGACCGGCAAACGGAACCTCGTGATGCGCGGTACCGTGAAATACCCGCGCCCGACTTTCGATCTCGAAGGCAACCCGCGCTATGTCGAATCCTACGATCCGGCGACCAAGACGCTCAAGACCTACTACCGTCTGCCAGGTGACGGGACCTGGACCGAGTTCGGTCAGAGCTACGATCTCGACAGCCACGAGAATCTCTATCGCGTCCTCGGCGGCTTCATGGGGCTCGCCGGTTTCAAGGAAGACGACCCGACGATCGGCTACATCATCGACAACCGTGGCGAGGACAAGGCCGCGCTGTGGGAGTTCGATTTCAAGACCGGCCAGTTCGGCGAGAAGCTGTTTTCGACCCCCGATGCCGATGTGATGGGCATCGCGACGAGCTCGATGCCGGATTCGACCAAGCTGGTGGCCGCCGTCTACCCCGGTGCCAAGTTCGAGCGCGCCTGGTTCGACACCGAAGAACTCGCGTTGTACGAGCAGTTCTACAAGCTCATTCCCAACGCGCACCAGATCAGCGTTTCCAGCCGTTCGCTCGATGGCAATACCATGGTGGTCCAGAACACGGGCCCAAAGGATCCCGGCTCGTTCTGGTTCGTCAAGGATGGCAAGATCACCAAGCTCGGCAGCCGCAACCCGCTGCTGCAGCCGGAACAGCTCGCCGATGTCGAGTTCATCAAATATCCGGCGCGCGACGGGCACATGATTCCGGCCTATTTGACCAAGCCCAAGGGCGAAGGTCCGTTCCCGCTGATCGTGCTGCCGCACGGCGGCCCGCACGTGACCGAAGTCGTCACCTATGACGAATGGGGCCAGCTGCTCGCCAATGCCGGCTACATGGTGTTGCAGCCGCAGTACCGCATGTCCGTCGGCTGGGGGCAGAAGCACTTCGACGACGCTTACGGCCAGCACGGCCTGCTGATGCAGGACGACAAGGACGATGGCGCCAAGTACTTGATCGAGCAGGGCCTGGTCGACCCCGACCGCGTCGCCATGTTCGGCTGGTCCTACGGCGGCTATGCGGCCTTGGTCGCGCTGACGCGTGAAGACAATCTCTACCAGTGTGCGATTGCCGGCGCGGCCGTCGCGGATCCGGAGAAAGTGTACAAGAAGCGTCGCAATCCCAACGATGCGAAGGCCCTGGACGACTGGAGCCAGCGTCGCGGCATGATCGGCATCAACCCGATCAAGGAGGTGAACAAGCCCTCGATCCCGCTGCTGATGGTGCACGGCGACGTCGATGCGCGCGTGCTCTACTTCAACTTCACCGACTACAAGAAGGCGATGGAGGACGCGGGCAAGACCAATGCGCAATACCTGACGCTCAAGGGTGCCGATCACTTCTCGCGCACGCTGATGTACGAGCACCAGGAAGCATTTTACACCAAGATGATCGACTATCTCGCCAACGATTGCGGGCCGGGCGGCCTGTGATCCTGCGCTGACAGGCAATCAAACAGAAAAGGCGCGGCCCGCGGGTCGCGCCTTTTTCATGTCCAGCCCTGCGATTGCTGAGGCTCAGTGCAAACGAGCCCTGCCGGTCGCGCAATAGCGGTCACTCGATCCGGCGACCTTTCACCCCGATCTGGCCGTTCACGCGGATGAAAAAGCTGCCCATGGCGGCGCGCTTGAACACCACTGTCTGGCCCGGACGCGGAGGCCGCCAGCCGAGCTTGGTTTCGGCGATGCGCCAGGTCGAACCTTCCTCGGTCGTGAAGATCCAGCCCTCGCGACCCTCGCGGCGGACGCGCGTGATGGTGGTTTCCAGCTCGGTCAGTTCGCCCTCATCGCCTCCGAAGAGCTTGAGATTGGGCAGCGAGAAGCCGAACAGGCGCCGCTTGGTGTCCTCGACATCCTGCTGGTCGACGACCTGCAGCGTGCCCTGTTCGGTGGCGGTGATGACTTGGCCTACTTCGCGGTCGTAGCAGGTGAGTCGCTGCATCGGGTCGGCGATCGCCCGGCAGGATTTGAGCTGTTCGATCGTGTCAGTGTCGTTAGCAACTTCGGCATCCTGGGCTACGGACGGCGAAGCTGCGAAAAGTGCTGCCGAAACGGCAATAAGTGGCAAGCGGGGCACCATGGAATCTCCCTGATTTCAAGGCGTCAGTGCCACAGCGTCGCCCCTGCGCCAACTGTCACTTCAAAGTCACACATGGCCGCGCAGTGCGCAAAACGGCGGTTTCCGCATTGCTACGCGGCTTCGCCCTGTCCTAGACGCGGCCCATTCGGACCTAGCTGTCCGAAGGACCAACCGTTCAAGGCGTGCCAAGGTGGCACGCAGGATCAAGGGGATTGGAATGTCCAACCGATTTAACAAGGCGGCCCTTCTCACCGGTACCATCATGGCCGGTGCGATGGTTGCTACTCCAGTTTACGCTCAGGATGGCGACGACGAAGCAGCGCTTCAGTCGGGTGCCGATGCCAACCGCGACGACGGCCTGATCGTCGTTACCGGTTCGCGTATTGCTCAGCGCAACGTCGAGACCGCTGCTCCGATCGCAGTCGTGCAGGATGAAGAGTTCAAGCTCTCCGGTACGGTCAACGTCGAAAACGTGGTCAACACGCTGCCGCAGGTTGTCCCGGGCTTCACCTCCAACTCGAACAACCCCGGCACCGGTACCGCCACGCTGAACCTGCGTGGCCTCGGTTCGACCCGCACCATGGTGCTGGTCAACGGCCGTCGCTGGATGTTCTACGATACAGCGCAGATCGTCGACCTCAACACGATCCCGTCGTTCCTGCTCGACAGCGTCGACGTGGTGACCGGCGGCGCATCGGCCGTTTACGGTTCGGACGCTCTTGCCGGCGTCGTGAACTTCCGCCTCAAGGATGTCGAAGGCATCGAAGTCGGTGGCCAGTACTCGCTGACGCAGGAAGGCGACGGCGCACGCTATAACATCTACGGTGCGATCGGTACCTCGTTCGACGATGGTCGCGGTAGCGCCACTGTCTTCGCCGAATATTTCAATCGTAAGCCGATCTTCCAGGGCGACCGCGACTTCTCGTTCTTCGCGCTGGGTGGCGAGACCTCGCGTGTTCCGCAGCAGCAGTTCGGTTCGTCGACTCTGCCGAACGGCGTCATTCGCTACTTCGGCAACGGCACCCGCACTGGCACCGACTTCGCGGCCAACCGTGCCGTCGTGTTCGACGATGTTGCGGGTGACTTCCGTACGCGGACCGGTGACCTCTATAACTATGCTCCGGTCAACTACCTGCAGATCCCGCAGGAACGTTACCTGATCGGCGGCTATGCGGATTATGAATTCGCCGACGGCCATGAAGCCTACATGGAAGTGTCGTTCGTCAACAACCGCGTAGCCCAGGAATTGGCGGCTACTCCGGTAACCGGTACGTTCAACGTCGATCTCGGCGTGATCCAGCCGTTCCTGACGCCGTCCGACTTCGCCCAGCTTCAGCAGCTTGATCGTACTGAAACCGGCACCGGTGCTTCGGCTCCGAACAACAACCAGTTGGCGCTCTTCCTGCAGCGTCGTACGATCGAAACCGGCCCGCGTAACAGCCTCGACGAGCGTAACGCTTTCCGTGTGCTTGGCGGTGTCCGTGGTTCGCTTACCGACTGGCTGAATTACGACGCGTATTATATGTACGCCCGCACGCGTAACGCCAACGTCCAGGAGGGTAACATCTCGCGGTCCGCTTTCCAGCGCGGCCTCGATGGCACCGATCCGGCGATTAACATCTTCGGCCTGAACACCCTCACGCCTGCCATGGTCAACCAGATCTCGATCCGTGCGCAGAACGGCGACATCTCGACGCTTGAAGTTGCCAACGCTGCCCTCTCGGGCTTCATCGGCGACCTCGGCTTCGGTGGCGGCGACATCGGCTTCGCAGCCGGTGTCGAGTACCGCGAAGTTGCTTCGCAGTTCATTCCCGACACGGCTCTCGCCTCGGGTGACGTGATCGGCTTCAACGCCGGTAGCCCGACCGAAGGTGGTTACAACGTGCGTGAGTTCTTTGCAGAGCTCAACGTACCTGTGTTCGAAACCGATGGCGGTACGCGTCTCGAACTGACCGGTGCAGGTCGCTATTCCGACTACTCGCTCAACGCGATCGGCGGCGTGTGGACCTATGCTGGCGGTGCGGAACTCGCACTGGTCGACGGTATTGTTCTTCGTGGCCAGTACCAGCGCGCAGTTCGTGCCCCGAACGTGGGCGAACTGTTCGGCGGTCAGGCAATCGGCTTCCCGGGTGCAACCGACCCGTGTGGTACGGCTGCTGCTACTCCGGGTAGCGCGCTGGGCAACATCTGCGTCGCCAACGGCGTGCCGGCTGCCAATCTCGGTAGCTCGCAGATCCAGTTGAACACGCAGATCCCGGCTCTGTTCGGCGGTAACCCGCTGCTTCAGGAAGAAACGTCTGACTCGTTCACTGCAGGTATCGTGCTTCAGCCGTCCTTCATCCCGGGCCTGACGATCACGGCCGACTACTTCGATATCGAAGTTGAGGACGCGATCAGCACGATCTCGCTGCAGCAATCGTTCGATCTGTGTTTCAACCAGGTCCAGAACCCCGCTGCGACAGCTTGTCAGCCGTTCTTCGCGTTCGGTCCGATTCGTAACGCCGGTGGCGCCATCACGACGGCGAACCCGCCGGTCCTTGGTCCGCAGAACGTTGCGAACCTCGGCGTTTCGGGTGTCGACCTTCAGGTCAACTACACGACGACGATCCCGTTCTCGTTGCTGACCGACACCGGTGAGCAGACGGTCAATCTCAACTTCCTCGGCACCTGGACCGAAAGCGCATCGTTCGAAGCGTTCCCGGGCGCCAACGTCGTTGAGTGCGCCGGCGAGTTCGGCCAGACCTGTGGTGAGCCCACGCCTTCGTTCAAGTGGACGTCGCGTCTGTCGTTCGTCGACGGCCCACTGACTACCTCGATCCGCTGGCGTCACCTGTCCGGCGTCGAAGATGACGACGATACGGTCGATTACGCTGCCTTCAACGGCGTCGAGCGTATTCCGGCTTACGACCTCATCGACCTGACCTTCTCGTTCGACGTGAACGAGCAGGTGACGGTGGCCTTCGGTGTCAACAACCTGTTCGACGAACTGCCGCAAGCGCCCGTGTTCACGGCCGGTAGTGTTGTCGTTCAGAACCAGAACGACGGAACCCGCCTTGGTGACAACCAGGAGCAGGCCAACACCTACCCGAGCACCTACGACGTGCTGGGTCGCGACTTCTTCGTCTCGGCGAACTTCCGCTTCTAAGACGACGCTAGTCCAAGGACAGAAAACGGGCGGTGGAGCTTCGGCTCCGCCGCCCTTTTCTTTTGCGCGGGAGGTTGTCGGCTCGCGGATGCTAGCGGGCGCGGTTCCTCAACCGGGGCGCGTCCGTTAGGTTCTAACTGACAGGGGTTGGGCTTTACGCCAGCGTCAGGAGGCGAAATTCGGCAAAGGGGGCCGATTCTTGCGCTTCGGCCAGCGGCGCGCTGCTTGCCGATACAAAGCCTGCAGCCTCGAATGCAGTCGCCCACGCATCTTCATCCGCCGCGGTTCTGCAAGCGGCTTCCAGCGATGCGATCCGCCCCATTTCATTGGCGGCCTGCACGCCGATCTGATCGAGTGTCGCCGCGAGTTGGGCAGCCGGGACATGTGCCGGGGCCAGCAAGGTGCGCCGCACCGCTTCGGAAATTTCCCACGCTGCTGATTGCGGCCCGAAGCGATGCGCGCCTTCCTGCACCGCCTGCGTGATTTCCATCGGGACGGCAGCTACGCCGCCTGCGCGCAAGGCGAGACTTCGCTTGGCAACGCCGATGACATCCTTGCGCTCCAATGCCCAGCCGATCTGCATCCGCCGCGCTTTGTTGTGGGCGAGGATCGGGCCCTCGAGCCGGTGCGTCATCAGCGCCACCGTGCCGCCCGGCGCCAGCACGCGCGCAATCTCATGCGCGGTCTTGGCCATATCGCCATATTCAAAGCCGAACTGGCTTACGACAGCTTCGAAACTTCCATCATCGAACGGCAGCTCTTCCATGGGAATGCCGGATTTGACTGTCGTGCCTTTCGGCGGGGGCGGCAGGCTCGGCGCCAGATCGACGCCTGTGCATTCCAGGTCGGGCCGGGTGTCGAGCATCCAGCGCATCACCCGGCCGTCGCCCGTGGCCAGATCCAGCACGCGCGCGCCTTGCGGCAAGTCGGCTGCGAAGCCGTGCCACGCTTCTTGCTGGACTGCGTCGATGCCGCGCCAGCCTTCTGGCAGACACCCACCGCGCTGCTGCCCGCTTTGCCGGGCCCAGAAGTCGCCCCAGGCTGCTTCGCTGTCGTGTGCCATCGTCTCAGTCCTCGCGAGTTACGACGTCGAAAGCAACCGTCATCCGCCGCGACGGCCCGAAGGGCGTGGTGCCGTGATAGAGCGTGCTGGGAAACAGTGCGAGGTGGCCGACCTTGGGTTCGATCACGCGGACCGGCCCCAGATCGACACGCAGGTCGGGGGCAGGGCGGCCCACTTCGAGGTCGCCTTCGCCCTTGCCGCGCCCCTCCGGCAGTTCGAGGTAGCAGGCGGAGCTGACGATCCCCTGCGGATGGATATGCGCGGTATGATGATCCCCGCCACCCAGCAGTCGCACCGACCAGGAGCCGAGGATCCGCCACGGCGTCTCGCGATGCCGCAACAGCGGATGTGCCTCGTCGAGCGGCGGCAGGCCGCTGCGATAGTTTTCCAGCGTCGCAAGGATCGCGTCTTGCAGCGCCGCGAATTCCGGTTCGGTGCGGTGAAACAGGATGCCGCGCGTCTGCGACCCGCCGCGCAGCGACTGGCCCAAGGGCATGGGGGAATTATCGTGCAGTTGATGAAGCTTGGCGATGGCTGGCGGCAGCACGCTATCGGCCTCGACCAGCGGCTCGAGCCCGACCAGACCCTCCTGCTCGTGCAGCCACGCCGCGCGATCGTCGCCCTCCAGCCGCCACGCGATTCCGCGCAGCGCCCAGGCGGAAATATCCCAGGGTTGCTCCGCCAGCGCCCTGTCCAACGCAGCGTGCGCGCGGTCGACCTGCCCCAGCCGCAAGCGATGCCGGGCTTCCTGCACGAAGCGGTCCGCGCTTTCCAAGGCGAGTTCGGCGAAGATTGTGTCCGCCCGAGCATCATCGCCCGCGGCCCCGGCATTCACCGCTTCGAGAAGAGCGAATTGCGGGATCTGCGGAAACCGCTGGCGCGCCTCTGCGGCGACGTTTGCCGCGTCTGCCGCGTAGTCCAGCCCGGCGAGCACGGAGATGTGATCGGCAGGGATGTTGGGATCCTGCTGCACGCTCATCGCTGCCAATGTGTAGTGGTTGCACCACTCCTTGTCGCCCGCGGCGTGGCGGAGCTGGGCGAGGAAGCGCAGCCCTTCGAGCCAGTGCGGCGCCTGCTCGACCAATTGCTCTGCGATCTCGCGCGCGCCCTGCCGATCGCCGGCGACATCGAGCGCCTGCGCCTTCGCAAGCCAGATGTCCGCATCGCCTGAATTGACCGCCAACGCGGCATCGACCCGCGCCACCGCATCGGCCTCGCCGCGTTCGATCGCGGTTCGTGCCCGTCCGTGCAACCCGCGCGCATGGTTCGGATCGAGCGCGAGGCACAGATCGTACCACTCGGCTGCTGCTGCAGGATTGCCCGCTTGCCGCTCCGCCGCAGCCCTGGCTGAGCAGTAGCGCACGGCCTCCCGTCCCTGGTTTTCGAACGGAGCCATCGCAGCAACGGCTGCCTGTGGTTTGCCGCTGCCGCACAGGGCAATGCTGAGATTTATGGCGAAATCGACCGTACTTGGGCGAGCCTCAAGCGCGGCGGCGAAGAATTCGGCGGCCTTGGCCGGGTCACCCTGCCGGATGCAGACATTGCCTGCGCTGTTGAGCAGGTCGGCATGGCCGGGATGCGCCTTCAGCCCCTCTTCGAGAATGGTGAGCGCCTCGGCAGGATTGCCGGCGCGTTCGGCAGCAACCGCGCGGGCGTGGAAATCCTGCGGGGCGGGGGCGCTGCTCACCGGTCGCGCAGCCAGCCGGTGATGGCATAGCGCCCCAGCGGCGCGAAGGGCGCCACGATACTGACCGAATGCGGCTGCGGCACCAGCAGCAGGTTGAGCGAGTTGAAGCGCGGCAGGAAGCCCTGTTCGATGTTGCCATCCTCGTCCAGGAATTGGAGATACCCACCCCAGTCGGGATGCCAGTCGTCGATGGTGAAGTTCATCACGTAGGCGACCTTCCACCCCTCGGCGACGTGGCTGTCGATATGGCGCCCGAGGAAGTGCTGCCTGGCGTAGAGCGTCGCCTGCCCATCGGCCTTAACCAGATCGTCGAAACCGGTGATGTCGCGCGCCAGCTGGATGAAGTCCGGCGCGTTGATGTATTCGAGGATAAGCTCGTGCGGGCTGCCCGGGTTCCAGCCTTCCTGCACCGCCTGCAGGATCGGATATTGCGCATAGCGGAAAGCGTACTTGCCTTGCGCTGCTGCCTTGTCGGTGGCTGCGCCCAGTGCCTGCGCGCGCTGCTGTCCTTCGCGGGTGTTCATCTGCTGCGGCAGGACCTGCTGCGGCCCGTCCTGCCCCGAGCCGTCGGCCTGCATTGCGAGGCCCCACGGCGTTGCCGTCTGCAGGATCGAACGGATTTCTTTGGCCGTTTCTTCTGTGAGAAAATCGCGCACCTGCACGCGCGTGTCGTGTGCGAAACGCGCCGCCAGTTCGGCCCGGTCCAGGTCCGGATTAATCTCGAAGAGCTTCTTCGCCATGTTCCCGCCGCGCTTTATGCCTATGCGCTTCGGCTTGGCAACCGGATGGTGCACCGCGAGCGGAAAACACGGTCCAGAAACCCGGTTGACGCAAACGTAAGGTCACCTTACGCGAGTGGCAAATCGCAACGTATCGAGAGGAATGCCCATGACCACCGCCTATATCGTCGAAGCCGTTCGTACCGCGGGGGGCCGTCGTGGAGGCCGCCTGGCCGGTGTCCACCCGGTCGACCTGCTGGCGAAATCGCTCGATGCGGTGGTCGAGCGCAGCGGAGTGGATCCGGCGGCCATTGACGATGTGGTGACCGGCTGCGTCAGCCAGGCTGGTGAGCAGGCGATGCAGGTTGGCCGCATGGGCGTGCTGGCCTCCAAGCACCTGCCGCAATCGACCCCGGCGGTGACGATCGATCGCCAGTGCGGTTCGTCGCAGCAGGCGATCCAGTTCGCGGCGCAAGCGGTGATGAGCGGGACGCAGGATGCGGTGATCGCCAGCGGCGTCGAAAGCATGAGCCGGGTGCCGATGGGCTCGAACGCGACCTTCCACATGAAGGAAGGGCTGGGCCATTACAAATCGCCGGGCCTCGAAGAGAAATACCCGAAGGTTCAGTTCAGCCAGTTCATGGGCGCGGAAATGATCGCCAACAAGCATGGCTTCGACAAGGACCAGCTCGACAGCTTCGCGCTCGGCAGTCATGCGAAGGCGATCAAGGCGACCGAAACCGGCGCTTTCAAAGCCGAGATCGTCCCGGTCGAAGTGGAAACACCCGAAGGCGAGCAGATGCACACTGTGGATGAAGGCATCCGCTTCGATGCCACTTTGGACGGCATTGCCGGCGTCAAGCTGATCAGCACGGAAGGAAAGATCACCGCCGCCACCTCCAGCCAGATCTGCGACGGGTCGAGCGCTGTGCTGGTGGTGAGCGAGGAATTCCTCAAGACCCACAACCTCACCCCGCTGGCGCGCATTCACAACCTGACGGTGACGGCCGGTGATCCGGTCATCATGCTGGAAGAGCCGCTGTTCGCCACGGACAAGGCGCTGGAGCGCGCGGGCATGAAGATCGACGATATCGATCTTTACGAAGTCAACGAAGCCTTTGCGCCGGTGCCGCTGGCGTGGCTCAAGCACACTGGCGCGGACCCGGACAAGCTCAACGTCCATGGCGGCGCGATCGCGCTAGGCCACCCGCTGGGGGCTTCCGGCACCAAGCTGATGGCGACACTCGTCCATGCGCTCAAGCGCCATGACAAGAAGTACGGCCTGCAGACGATGTGCGAAGGCGGCGGTGTCGCCAATGTGACGATTGTCGAGGCGGTTTAGGGTCTAGCCGGACTTACCCAATCCCGTTCGGGCTGAGCCTGTCGAAGCCCCGTCCTTTTCTTCGGGTGCGCGGTTCCAAAAAGAAGTACGGCCCTTCGACAGGCTCAGGGCGAACGGTTTTTTTGTGTTTCAGGAGAGAATAATGGAAGTATCAGCCAACACCCCCGCCGTCGTGACCGGTGGTGCATCGGGCCTCGGCGAGGCCACCGCCCGCGCGCTCGCTGCCAAGGGCGCGAAGGTCGCCATCTTCGACATGAACGAAGAGAAGGGCGAAGCCGTCGCCAAGGATATCGGCGGCGTGTTTTGCAAGGTCAATGTGACCAGCGATGAAGAGGTCGACGCCGGTTTCGCCAAGGCCCGCGACGCGCACGGGCAGGAGCGCATCCTGGTCAACTGCGCCGGCATCGGCAATGCGATCAAAACCGCCAGTCGCGACAAGCAGACCGGTGAAATCAAGCATTTCCCGATTTCGGCTTTCGACTTCGTGATCCAGGTGAACCTGATCGGCACCTTCCGCTGCATCGCCAAGTCGGCCGCCGGGATGATGAGCCTCGACCCGCTTTCGGACGAAGGCGATCGCGGCGCTATCGTGAACACCGCTTCGGTCGCGGCTGAAGACGGGCAGATGGGCCAGGCCGCCTATTCGGCATCGAAGGGCGGCGTCGTCGGCATGACCCTGCCGATCGCGCGCGACCTCATGCGCGAAGGCATCCGCGTGAATACCATCCTGCCGGGCATCTTCAACACTCCGCTGATGAACGCCGCCCCGCCGCAGGTGAAGGAAGCGCTCGCCGCCAGCGTCCCGTTCCCCAAGCGGCTCGGCAATGCGGAAGAATACGCCAATCTCGCCATGTGCATGATCGAGACCGGCTATTTCAACGGCGAGGACGTCCGCTTGGACGGCGCCATCCGCATGGCACCGCGGTAAGGATGGACTTTCCTACAGATAGGGCGAGCGCTAGCTTGTCGACATGATATACGCAGCGCCCCGCATTCCCCTGTTTCGGCAGCGGAATCGGGGCGCTGCTTTTTTCGGCATTGGACCGTGTAACATGCGGTCCATGTGTTCGCCCGATGCGATGAATGGAGAGGCTTCGCGATGACCGACTACACCCAGATCCTCGTCGACAAGGCGGATGGCATCGCCACCGTCACGCTCAACCGTCCGGAGAAGATGAACGCTTTCACCGGCACGATCATGAGCGAGATCATCACGGCGATGGACGATCTCGACGAGGACGACGATGTCCGCGCGGTGATCTTCACCGGGGCCGGAGACCGGGCCTTCTGTGCCGGGGCCGACCTGACGCCCGAAGGCGGGGGTCGCGTGTTCTCCGACCCCAACGAAGTCGATGACCTGTCCGACGAGCGCGTGCGCGACGGCGGCGGGCGGCTGACGCTGCGGCTGTTCGACAGCAAGAAGCCGCTGATCGCGGCCTGCAACGGCGCGGCGGTGGGGGTCGGTTCGACCATGCAATTGCCGATGGATATCCGCCTTGCGAGCGACAACGCGCGCTACGGCTTCGTCTTTGCGCGGCGCGGGATCGTGCCGGAAGCGGCGTCGAGCTGGTTTCTGCCCAAGCTCGTCGGCATCAGCCAGGCGCTGGAGTGGTGCTATTCGGGCCGGGTGTTCGATGCGCAGGAAGCGCTCGCCGGGGGCCTGGTGCGTTCGGTCCATCCGCAGGCCGAACTGATGGACGTGGCGCGCGGGATTGCACGAGAAATCGCCGACAACACCTCGGCTGTTTCGGTGTCGATGACCCGCGCGATGATGTGGCGCCTGCCGTCGGGCGATCACCCGATGGACGCGCACCGCATCGATAGCCGCGCGATCTATCGCCTGTCTCGGGGCAAGGATGCGGCGGAAGGTATCGCCAGCTTCCTCGAGAAGCGCGAACCGAACTATCCCGGCAAGGTCAGCGAAGACATGCCGGACTTCTATCCCTGGTGGGACCAGCCCGAATACAAGTGAGATCGCACACATGAGCAATTGGCATATCGGCGTCCTTGGCGGATCGGGTCTGTACGAGGGGATCGCGCTGGAAGAACAGCAGGAGATCGAGGTTTCCTCACCGTTCGGCGCACCTTCCGGCCCGGTCACTACCGGGCGAATCGGCGATGTGCGGCTGACCTTTCTTGCACGCCACGGGGCCGGGCACCGCCTGTCGCCCGACAGCGTCAATTATCGCGCCAATGTGGATGTGATGAAGCGCTGCGGGGTGACGGACCTGCTCGCGATCAGCGCGATCGGGAGCCTGCGCGAGGAGCTGGCACCCGGCAGTTTCGTGGCCGTCGACCAGTTCATCGATCGCACGCTGGGCAGCAGACCGTCCAGCTTCTTCGGCGTAGGGCTGGTGGGGCATGTCGCGCTCTCCGATCCGGTCTGCACAAGACTGTCGGGCCTCGCCGCCGACGCTGCCGAAGCGGCGGGCGCAACTGTGCATCGCGGCGGGACCTATTTGGCAATGGAGGGTCCGCAATTCTCGACCCGCGCCGAAAGCCGCATGTACCGCGCGTGGGGCGGAGACGTCATCGGGATGACGGGCATGCCCGAGGCCAAGCTCGCGCGCGAAGCGGAGCTGCCGTACGCCATGCTCGCCATGGTCACCGATTACGACAGCTGGCGCGATGACCAGGCGGGCGTAGAGACGGTCGATATCCTCAAGGTTCTGCAGGCCAATGCGGATATGGCAAGAAAGACCATGTTACAGCTGGTCTCGTCGTTACCCGCTACGCGCGAGCCAAGTCCGCATGACACCGCACTCGAATATGCGATCTTGACCACGCCGGAGCAGCGCGATCCGGTGCTCGTCGCCAAGCTCGATGCCGTAGCCGGACGGGTGCTGGGGTAAAGCAAGCCTGCGCTTGCCAAGTGGATGGTTTCGTTGGAAACTAGTGTCATGGCCAGCGACATGACTCATGCCCCGGTCCTTGCGGACTTTCTGCCCTACCAGCTCTCGATCGCATCCAATGCGGTCAGTGGGCGCATTGCCGAACTTTACCAGGCGCGCTTCGAGCTCAAGATCAGCGAATGGCGGATCATGGCGGTGTTGGGGGAGGCCGACGCCCTGACCCAGCGCGAACTGGCTGCCCGCACTCTGATGGACAAAGTGGCGGTGAACCGAGCGTGCAAGGTGCTGGAGGATCGGGGCCTCGTCGCGCGTCGCCCCAACGAGGAAGACGGTCGTTCTCACCATGTCGCGCTGACCGGCGAGGGGCGGGAGATCTACGGCCAGATCATGCCGCTCGCGCGCGATGTCGAGCGGCAATTGCTGGAGCCCTTCGCTGAAGAAGAACGCGATATGCTGCGCGACCTGCTCGGGCGCTTGCGCGAAGCCTCGCTCAAAATAGAAGCGGCGGGAGACTAGGTCCCCCGCCGCTTGCCTTCTTCCCGAGGAGGAAGGGTTACATCGAGAATGCGTCGCTGATCGAACAGGCCGCCGGACCGAGGATGACGATGAACAGGACCGGCAGGATGAACAGGATCAGCGGAACGGTCATGATCGCGGGCAGGCGCGCGGCCTTTTCCTCGGCGCGCATCATGCGCTCGTTGCGGAATTCGGCGGAAAGCACGCGCAAGGCCGAGGCCAGCGGCGTACCATAGCGTTCGGTCTGCACCATGGTGGTCACTACGCCTTTGACCGCTTCGAGATCGACGCGATAGGCGAGGTTGTCGAAGGCCTGCTTGCGTTCGGTCAGGAACGAGAGTTCGATGGCGGTGAGCGCAAATTCGTCGCCCAGTTCCGGATAGGCACGCCCCAGTTCCTTGGCGACGCGGTTGAAGGCAGCGTCGACCGTGAGGCCGGCTTCCGCGCAGATGACCAGCAGGTCGAGTGCATCGGGCAGGCCCTTGCGGATTGCGTCGGTGCGTTTTGCTGCCTTGTTCTTGAGCAGCATCTCCGGGCCCTTGTAACCCAGGCCCATCGCGACCACGAGCGCGGCATAGCGCTTCATCGCGCCCCATTCGGGGAAGAAGTCGAGGCCATAGACGACCAGGGCGACGATCCCGCCGAGAACGATCGGCAGAACCAGCCGCGCCCCGATAACGACGACCGCGAGTTCCTTGTTGCGGATGCCCGCATGCGCCAGCTTCTGCTGGATGACTTCGATCTGGCTCTGCTGCAGAACCTTCATATTCTGCAGCGTGTCCTTGACCTTTTCGGTCTGGTCGGTCTTGCGGACCAGGCTCTGGCGCTTCTTGCCGCTCGACTTGACGATACCGGCTTTCAGCTCGTCGCGACGCTCGTTGAGGGCCTTGACGCGCTTGGCCATGGGATCCTTGATTGTCACGGCGGCATAGATCGCCATCATGACGGCAAGCGCTGCGAGGCCGGCAAGGATCGAGCCGACGAGAATAACGTCAACACCGAGCAGGGTGGGGCCGGATGAATTCTGGATCATGTCCTGCCTCCCTTATATTTCGAAGCTGACCATCTTGGCCATGATGAATGCCCCGATGCTCATCCACACCATGCCGCCCAGGCCGATCACGATCAGGCGTTCGTCGGTGAAGAAGCCATCGATATAGGTCGGGTTTATCCACCAGATCATCGCGAACACGATGAAGGGCAGGGCACCCACGATATAGGCCGAAGCTTTGGACTCCGAGCTCATGGCCCGGATCTTGAGCTTCATCTGGCCGCGCTTGCGCAGCACTTCCGACAGGTTCGACAGCGTTTCGGCGAGGTTTCCCCCGGTCTCACGCTGGATCGCCAGTGTGATGCAGAAGAAGTTGAACTCGGGGATATTCAGCTTGTCGGCCGTATCCTGGAGGCCTTCTTCCATCGTTTTCCCGATCTTGATGCGTTCGACGATCGACTTGAACTCGACACCGACCGGTCCCGGGACTTCCTGTGCCACCACGGCGAGGGTTTCCGTGACCGGTAGGCCCGAGCGCAGGCCGCGCACGAGCAGTTCGATCGCATCGGGAAACTTCGAATTGAAGTCCGCCGTCCGCTTGTTAATGAAAAATCCGACCACGAAATGCGGCAGGCCGGCTCCGATCACTGCACCCACGCCGAGCGAGAGCAGCAGCGCTCCGCTGCGCAGGAAGATCAGCACCGCGACGGTCAGACCGACGCCCAGCGAAGCATAGAAATACTGGCTGACCGTCCAGCCTTTTCCAGTCCGGTCCAGACGCAGTTCGAGCGCTTCGATACGCGAGGCCGAGCCGGCGATCCGATGTGCCTTGGGCTTGCGGGCCGCGATGGCCTTCTTCAGCTGCGATTCAACCTTGGTGTCGGTGCTTTCGGAGTGGCGATAGCGCACGGCATTGAGCCGTCGCTGGCTTTCTTTTGCGGCGTTGGGACCGGACAGCGCGGAATATCCGACCACCATCAGGGCCATCAGGCCGCCTCCGAATAGCAAGAGCTGCAAAATGCTCATGCGCGCTTACCGCCTTTCCAATTCATTATTCCGCCCGCCGGATCGCGGTTGCGCGATTGCCGGCGGGGGAGGGCATTACTCGGCCTCAGCCTTCTCGGCTGCGGGCTCTTTCTTTTTCAGCAGCGACTTGAAGTCGAAGCCGCCGAGAAGCGATTTCTTCTGCGGCGCGCCGTCTTCACCGTCCTCGTCGCCCGCACCGATGATGCGTTCGGCGAGCTGGCGCACGACCTGGGTCGACTTTGCGCCCGGGTTGGCATCGACGAAGACCTGGCCGAGCTTGGCGGCGTTGGCGGCGGATTTCACATCGTAAGGGACGGTGAAATCGATGCTGCGTTCGATCGAGGCTTCGAAATCGGCCTTGCTGATTTCGGCAACGCCCGATTGCACCTTGTTGGCGATCACGATCGGTACCGCGTGGGCAGCGTTGGTCTTGAGCCACGACAGGATGCGGATCGTGTCGCGCGCGGAAGCAAGCGTCATTTCCGTTGCGAGCGCGACGACGTTCACGTCGGCGAGCAGGTGCGGAAAATTGATCAGCATGTTGCGCGGCAGGTCGATCACCGTCATTTCGAACGCCTGGCGGAATTCCTCCTCCAGCTGCACGAATGCCGAACCGTCGGTCATCAGCGGCGCATTGATGGGCGCTTCTGCCGATAGGATGGCGAGGTTGTCGTTGGCGCGGATCATGGCGCGTTCGATGAACAGGCCGTCGATGCGGCTCGGGTTGTCGATCGCGTCGGTCAGGCCGCGGCCCGGTTCGAGATCGAGCGCGAGCGCACCGGTGCCGAAATGCACGTCGAGATCGAGCAATGCAGTTGGCATCTTGTGTTCATCGCTGAACAGCCATGCGAGCGAAGTCGAGAGCATCGAAGCGCCGACCCCCCCACGTGTGCCGACAACCGCGGTCGAGATGTGGCGCTTGACGGTTTCGCCGTCACCCGCCTTGGGCGCAGCGAACACGGCCTGGGCCTGGTTCAGCGAATCGCGCAGCTGGCCGGCCGACAGCGGCTTGAGCAGGTAGTCGTGGATGCCGCTCGCAAGCAGGTCGCGATACAGGCGCACGTCATTGACCTGGCCGATTGCGACCACGACCGTGCCGGGTTCGCAAACTTCGGCCAGGGCATTGATGTCGTTCAGCGGATCTCCGCTTTCCGACAGGTCGACCATCAGGATGTTCGGACTGGCCGAAACCGATAGCGACTGGACCGCATTGCGCAGGCCGCCCTTGTTGCACTTTTCCGGAGCCCAGCCCATTTCGATGACGACCGGGCGCAGGATGTCCAGCGCGGTGTCATCGCAAATATAGGCTGCGAAAGGATCACGATTGCCGGGCATACCGGCGTTCCATGGGGCGTTCATTGTTATCCTCCCGTGCCGCCGGCCGAGGGCAGTGCGCCCACGCCTTCGGGTGCTTTAGCGCGATAGGCTTCGACAGCTTTCGAGCCGCGACGCACATATGTTTCGCCGGAGCCCTCGTCGCCCTTCACCAGGTCTTCCGGATCGGCGACCATTGCGGCGAGATTGCCGTTGATCGCGCAGCCGTAACCGGGGTGCGTGCCATTGGTGTAGTTCATCTCGGACTTGACCGACCAATCGGGACAACCCGGGACCGAAGCGCTGGAACGGGTGATGACGACGCGGGCGCTGCCCGGCTCGACATAGCCCGACGTGACCGGCGCACCGTCGCTCACGAGGATCCCATGACGCCCGGCAAGCTGCGAGATCGCATCCTTGGTAGAGCCGCTGAGCATCGGATCTTCGATCGACACGCGATCGCCGTAGCGCAGGTTCATGGCTTCGAACCAGCCGGAGAGCCGCTGCTGCTCGGGGATCGAAAGGCCACCCGGACCGGTGCGAACATCGAGCGTATAGTTCGTACGCTCGACCACCGGCTGCTTGGTGGAATACATCGTGCGGTTCTGCGGCATGCCACCGCAGGCGGCAAGCGAGAGGCCGACAGTCAGGGTGAGTACCCCGGCAAGTTTCCTAGTCAGTTTGGGCATCGTTCTCACCTTCCTCACTTCAGGCTGAAACCGGGCGCGGCAGCAGCGGTGCGCTGCTTGTCACGCTTCGATTTCTTCGATTTCTTGGCGCTGCGGCGATCGTCCTTCTGCGTTTTCGGCGCAGGCAGCACCGCTGCGGGGTCGATCCTCGAAACGGCCGGGTTGGGACCGTCGCGATCCTGGGCGGTCGGTTTGGGCCGATCGCCGCCGGTCTTGCCGTCATTCTCCAGGAAGCCCAGCGTACGCTGCAGCTCATTGGGTGTCTGATAGCCGTCGGTCGGCAGCTTGATGTCGGTGCCGTCGACCGGCTTCACCAGATACGGCGTAACCACGATCACCAGTTCGGTCTCGCCCTTGCGGAACGAGGTCGAACGGAACAGGTTGCCGATGATCGGCACGTCACCGAGGCCTGGGGCCTTGTCGACGGTATTCTGCGAGCTGTTGCTCATCAGGCCTGCGATCATGAAGCTCTGGCCGGAGCCAAGTTCCACGGTCGTTTCAGCGCGCCGAGTTGTAAGGGCCGGGATCTGGAAGCCGTTGAGCGTGATGGCGCCCTGGCTCGAGAGTTCCGACACTTCCGGCCGCACGCGGATCGAGATCCGGCCATTGGCGAGCACGGTCGGCGAATAGGCCAGGCTGACGCCGAAGTTGCGGTATTCGATCGAAGTCGTACCGAGGCCCTGGCTGATAGGGATCGGGAATTCACCGCCAGCCAGGAAGGTGGCGGTTTCGCCCGAGAGCGCGGTCAGATTCGGATTGGAGAGCGTCGTGATCAGGCCAAGGCGCTCGCCGACATCGAATGCGCTGGCAATGTCCAGACCGAACAGGCGGCCTGCGAAGTTGAGCGCGGTCTGACCCGGGTTGTTGCTCGCAACGGGAAAATTCGCGCCACCGACGACAAATTGTCCGGTTGCCGGGTTGAATGGCAAGCTCAGCGACCCGGGCGGCAGGCCGAACTGTGCGGATGCGTCGAGTTGCGGAAACCCTGATGTGTCGATGTCGGTAATCGACCCGAAGTTGCGACCGCGATTGACACCGAACAGGAAGCCGTCGGTCGTATCGCGGGTCGTCAGGTTGGAGCCGATTTCACGTACCAGCGAGCGGCTGACTTCGGCAATTCGCACCTGCAGGTTGACCTGCAGCGGAGTGGCCATTTTCAGGCGGCTGATAACGTTGGCACCGTCACCCAGGAAAGCCGTCACGAGACGCTCTGCCTCGGCAGCATCTTCCGGAGCAGCGACAGTGCCGGTCAGCAGCACAGTGTTGGTGCCCATGGTCGCCGTGGCGATCTTCGCTTCAGGCATGGCGAGCGCCAGCATCTGGTCGAGGCTGTCGATATTGTTCGCTACGCGGACATTGGCCGCCCAGATAACGTCGCCGGCGGAATTGCTGGCGTAGATGGTCGTTTCGCCGCCGGACTTGCCGAAGACATAGAGCTGGCGCTGCGATTTGATCTGGACGTCGGCCACCGCGTCGTTGGCGATAAACACATCTGCCATCGCGCCGGGCACGCTGATCAGTTCACCGCGACCGATCGACAGGACGACATCCTGCGACGGTTTCACGATCGACTGGGCGTGCGCGACCTGGGCCGGGCCGGCTGCGACTGGCAGCGCGGCAAGGCTCGCGACGAGCGCTTTTGCAATCAGGCGACGTTTCATGGTCTTGCCCCTCGTTTGGGAATTCGCCGTTTCGAATTGGCGACGGAATAAGATTGGGTTGGTCATGATGGTGCTCACCGGACCATTCCTGCACTGGCAGCGGGAACCGCCTGGGCGGCTTCGCCGAGACCTTGTTGCTGGCCCGACAGCACCTTGCCGGCAGCGCCGATCGGCACTTCGGTGGTCTGCTTGCCGCGCGTTACACGAACGGTCGGAACCGGCCGGACGACAACTTGCGTGCCGGGCGCCATGCCCCCGTTCTTCTGCGCGGTTTCGATAAACGCTGCGGCAGCGGCCTGAGCCTTTTCTTCCTTGCTGCGGGGCAGGGTCGAGCTCTGGAACCGCGAGACATCGCCGCCCGTGACGTAGCTTGTCGCGCCGTCGTTGGGGCGGTTCATGGCCGCCTGGATGATGCGCTCTTCCTCTTCCGGCGAAGCACCGTCGGGAATTTTCACGTCGCCCGAAGCGATAGCCCGCTCGAGCTCGGCCTGGTTATCGGCAATCGAGCGCAGCGCGAGACTGAGCGTGCCGAGAGTCTGGGCGACAGCGACCTTCTCGGCGATCTTCGGCGTCACTTCGAGC
This sequence comes from Erythrobacter litoralis HTCC2594, assembly GCF_000013005.1. Classification (GTDB taxonomy): domain Bacteria; phylum Pseudomonadota; class Alphaproteobacteria; order Sphingomonadales; family Sphingomonadaceae; genus Parerythrobacter; species Parerythrobacter litoralis_A. The sequence goes on from NC_007722.1 coordinate 350,626, forward strand.
GTGACGGTGCGGAAGGCGCGAACGACAGTCTTGCCGGCTTCGTTGGTAGTCTGTTCGGTGGTCTGGTCAGTTGCGAGCACGCGCAGGTTGCGCAGGATCGTCTCGGTAGCCTTGAGATCGGTTTCCTCGCCTTTGACCGCCTGGGTCAGCATCAGGTCGACCCGGTCACCCGGGAAAACGAAGCCGGCGACGCCCGTGTTGGCCGAAACCGGCACCGTAATGGCGCGCATGCCCGGGCCGAGCGCCGCAGCGAGAAAGCCGCGGTCGCCGGGGCTCACCAGCGTACCCTGGGTAAGCGGTTCGCCAGCCGTAACGGGATGGCGCACAACGGTGCCGAGAAGCTGGGTGATGTCGGATTCGCCTTCGATGAAGTAGGCGTCCTGCACCAGCTCTTCGGGCCACATCTGGAACCCGAGCGCATCGGCGGTGATGATGGTGCCCACAGGCAGGCCGCGCTGGGCGACCAGCACCTTGGGTCCCTGGGGCTCTTGCACAGCTGCCGTCGCCTCCGGCGCGGAGGCTCCTGCAAACATGCTCCGGGCTGCCATGGCGGTGCCTACCGCAATGATCAGCGCTGCGAGCAGCAGAACGAGCTTCTTCCTGTCCATGGCTATGTAGCCCCCTTCAGTCGTGCCCGCGGACATCGCGGGTTGGTATGGTTGCCGTCGTTACGGCCAAAGTAGTTAAAATCGGGTTCACCCCACTGCGCTGCCGGCGGCGATCGAGGCTTGCGCGAGCGGAAAATAATGTGTTGTCAGGATCCACAGGCCGGCGGCCGAGATCGCTACGCCATAGGGAATGGCGAGCCGTTCTCGCTGGCGGCGGATCAGGTGCCACATGCCGAACAGCAGCGTCAGTACGCCGCCGAGCAGGGCCATGATCACGATGAGATTGAAGAACAGCGCCGGGGCGATCCACAACGCCAGCGCGGTAAGCAGTTTGACATCGCCGCCGCCCATCCAGCGCATTGCGAACAAGCCGGCGCAGATCGCGAAAGTGATGAGGGCCACGCCAAGCTGCCACGCGACCCCGGGCCACAGGTCGAGCCCGCTCGACCACCAGAAGAGGGGGGCGCCCAGAGCGATCGCGCCGTTGAGCCAGTTGCCGATCTGGCGACTGCGCAAATCGGTGAACGCGGCCGTCAGCAGTGCGATTGCCAACGCCACAAGCAGTCCGTAGTGAAGATAGTCAGCCACCATGGCCAGCCCCTGTAAATCCCCGTGTCGGAACAGGTGCTACAGGTCATCACTTACCAAATAGTAACCAAGTCCAGAAGCGCGCCATAAGCCATCGCATTCAAGCCGAGACCAACGCCGACATGACCCGTTTCGATCGCCGCGCCATTCCGTCATCAGCGAAGGAAGATTGGTGGGGCCTGCCCGATGGGCACAGGGTGCGCCGTATCGATTGGGCGAGCGAGGCCGAGCCTCCGCGCGGCTCCATCCTGTTCATGCCGGGGCGCGGCGATCACTACGAGAAATACCTCGAAAGTCTGGATGAATGGCATCGCGCCGGCTGGCAGGTGACGGCAGCCGACTGGCGCGGCCAAGGTGCCTCCGGACGGCTCGGGACCGACGAGGTGACTGGCCATGTCGACGACTTTGCGATCTGGATCGACGATTTGGCGGCGCTGTGGGCCGACTGGAAAGCGCAGACGCCAGGACCGCATGTGCTGGTCGCGCATTCCATGGGCGGACATCTGGGCTTGCGGGCGGTGGCCGAAGAACGGGTCGATCCCGGCGCGGTGGTGCTTTCCGCGCCCATGCTCGGCTTTGTCGGCAACCTCCCCGTCAGCCTGACGCACGGCGTAGCGCGGCTGATGTCCCGGGTGGGCGACCCCAGGCGGCCGGCGTGGAAGTGGAGCGAAAAGCCCGGAGAAATTCCTGCGGGCCGCCTCAAGCTCCTGACCCACGACGACGAGCGCTATCAGGACGAACTATGGTGGCGTGAAAAGCGGCCCGAACTCGTCATGGGCCCCGGAAGCTGGGGCTGGGTGGAGCGCGCTTATGCCTCGATGCGCGGCTTGTTCGCGGAAGGCGTGCTCGAAAGCGTTACGACACCGATCTTGCTGCTGTCGACCTCGAACGACAAACTCGTGAGCCACCGCAAGGTGGTCGACGCTGCGGAACGCCTGCCCAACAGCGAGCTCTTGGCTTTCGGACGCGAATGTCATCACGAAATCCTTCGCGAAGTCGATGCCGTTCGCGATCGCGCGATGGAGGGTATCGCCAATTTCCTCGACCGCAAGGCGCCCGCGAGAGACTGACCGGGTCATGGCGGACTACGATATCGCCATCATAGGGGCGGGAATGGCCGGTGCCAGCCTTGCCGCGGAATGCGTGCCCCATGCGCGGGTTCTGTTGCTCGAAGCCGAGGATATGCCGGGCTACCACACGACCGGACGCTCCGCCGCATTCTGGGAGGAATGCTATGGCGGGCCGGAGCTCGTGCCGCTTACCCTCGCGTCGGGGGCGTATCTGCGTGAGCACGGCTTTCTGACGGAACGCGGAGCCTTATACATTGCGCGTCGGGATGGTGTGGCATCTCTCGACGCTTTTATGGACCGGTTCGGCCCTACCGGCGTGACGATCAAGCGTGTGGGCCGCGCCGAGCTCGAACAACGCCTGCCCCGGCTCAGGCCGGCATGGGTGGAAGGCATCTGGCAACCGCGGTGCAGCGATATCGATGTCGCGGGCCTGCACCAGCACTATCTCGGGCAAGCAAGAAAGGGCGGCGCCGCGCCGGTGTGCCGGGCACGCATCTCGCGGATCGAGCGCGCGGAAGGCGGCTGGCGGCTGTGGTCGGAACGCGGGCAATCGTGGTCTGCCCGCACGATAGCCAACGCCGCCGGGGCCTGGGCCGACCAGATCGCCGGAATGGCCGGGGCGCAAGCAGTTGGTATCCAGCCCTATCGCCGGACAGTCGCGCAACTGGCGACCGATCCACCTCCTCCGGGCGACCAGCCGCTGGTGCTCGACATCGGCGGCGGGTTCTATTTCAAGCCCGATGCAGGGCGGGTCTGGCTCAGCCCGCATGACGAGGAACCGAGCGAGCCCTGCGATGCTGCGCCCGAGGAGCTCGTTGTGGCGGAAGCGATCGATCGGTTCGAGCAGGTCGTTGACTGGGACATCCGCAAAATCGAGCGGAAATGGGCCGGACTGCGCAGCTTTTCGCCCGATCGCTTGCCGGTCTACGGTTGGGACCGCGAACGCGACGGTTTCTTCTGGTTCGCGGGCCAAGGAGGCTACGGTATCCAGACCGCGCCTGCGGCGGCGCGGCTCGGCGCGCAATTGCTGCTCGGACGGGAACGGGACGCTCTTACACAGGGTCTCGACGCAAACCTTTATAGTCCGGCCCGCTTTCGCTAGTCAGAGTTTCGGCCTCTTTTGGCCGTGACGCTTGAGACAAAAAAATATTACGAGAGGGCAGATATGGCGCACAAGTTCGAGATTTACAAAGACAATGCCGGCGAGTTTCGCGTTCGCTTCAAGCACAACAACGAAGTGATGTTCTCGACGCAGGGCTATTCCCAGAAATCGAGTGCGCAGAATGCGATCGACTCGATCAAGAAAAATGGCCCGGACGCACCGACCGAAGATAATAGCTGATTGGGACCACGCGGAGCATTTGCGCCGACTTTACGATTGCAGGTCGGCCGCTTCGCTGGCGAGGCGGTCGGCCCGTTCGTTTTCGGCGTGCCCGTTATGACCCTTGACCCAGTGCCACGTGACTTTGTGCCGTAATTCGGCTTCGATTAGGTCGTGCCACAGGTCGTCGTTGCGCACCGGTTTTTTGCTGGCGTTGACCCAGCCCCGCTTTTTCCAGCCGTGCACCCACTTGGTAATGCCGTCGACGACATATTTGCTGTCGGTGTAGAGTTCGACTTCGCACGGCTCGATCAAGGCGTTGAGGCCTTCGATAGCCGCGCGCAGTTCCATCCGGTTGTTGGTCGTCTCCGGCTCGCCGCCCGACAATTCCTTCTCGTGTTTGCCCATACGCAGCAGCACGCCCCAGCCGCCAGGGCCGGGATTGCCCTTGCAGGCACCATCGGTGAAGATCTCGACCTTCTTCATGCGTTGAACACTTTCTCGCCGTCACGGCGATAGAACTGCAGCCGCCGCGCAAAATCCATCGGATCCTTGCGGGTCACCAGCGCATCGGCGGGCGTATCGAGCCAGTCCTGGATGCGCGTGGCTATGAAACGCATCGCCGCACCTTGCGCAAGCAGCGGAAGGGCAGCAATCTCGCTTTGGGACAGCGGGCGCACCGACTGGTATCCCTCCAGCAACGCCGCTCCGACCTCGGTGCGGTAATCATGGCCGCCGGCAGTGAATGACCACGCGACATGCGTAACGGCAAGGTCGTAGGCCGTGATATCGTGACAGGAGAAATAGAAGTCTATCAACGCGCTGACCCGCGATCCCAGCATCAGCACGTTGTCGGGAAAGAGGTCGGCATGCACGATGGACGAGGGCAGATCCTCCGGCCAATGCTCCAGTAAGTCGGACAGCGATTCCTCGATTACCGACGGCAAGGCGCGATCGATGGTGCCGATGGCTCCCGCACCTGCATCTGCGAGGATGGCGGCCCAGTCACGCGGGCGTAGGTCGTTCTCGCGCGTAAGCGCGAAGTCGGTCGAGGCCAGGTGCAGGTCGGCCAGAGCAATGCCCACGGCCCGGGCCTGTTCGGGCGTCGGATGGCCGACCGATACGCCGGGCAGATATTCGATCAGGGCCACCGCCTTGTCGTCGACCATGCGCGACGATGCGCCGTCGCGATCATGGATGGTGCGTGGAACGGGCACGCCTTTTGCCGAAAGGTGATCGAGCAGGCCGAGGAAAAAGGGCAGATCGGAAAGGTCGATCCGCCGTTCGTACATCGTGAGAATGAAGCGCGCGCCATTGCCGTCAGAACCGGTGGTCTCCACCAGCCAGTTGGAATTGGAAATACCTTCGGCAATTCCCTTCGCCGAAACCAGTTTTCCGACATCGTAGTGCCCGATCAGGCGGGCCAGATCTTCTGCCGAAAGATGGGTGTAAACCGCCATGTGGCGTGCTCAATCCATCAATTGGCGCGGCAATTTGAAGACCATATTTTCCTCGGCGGCAGCAATCGTGTTCTCTTGGACTTCGCGCCACTCGCCGAGTTTCTCGACCACTTCGCGAACAAGCAGTTCGGGCGCGGAAGCGCCGGCGGTGAGACCGATCGTGCCGACTCCTTCGAGCCAAGCGGGATCGATATCGTCTGCACGCTGGATCAGCTTGGCCTTCGTCCCGAGCCTTTCTGCAACCTCGACCAGTCGCAGCGAATTCGAGGAATTGGTCGCGCCGATGACCAGCACCAGGTCGCTACCGGGGGCAATCCGTTTGACGGCAGCCTGTCGGTTCGATGTGGCGTAGCAGATATCCTCCGCTTTCGGTCCTGCGATCTCGGGATAGCGCGCCTCGAGCGCAGCGATGATTTCCGCCGTGTCGTCGACCGACAGTGTGGTCTGCGTGAGGTAGGCGAGCTTGTCATCCGCGCCAAACGGCAGTGCGGCAACATCCTCCACGGTTTCAACCAGCGTCATCTGCCCGGCTTCGACCTGCCCCATCGTACCCACCACTTCAGGATGCCCGGCGTGGCCGATAAACACGATATGTCGGTCTTTCTCGATCTGTCTCTCGGCCTGACGATGAACCTTGCTTACGAGCGGGCAGGTCGCATCGACATAGAGCAATTGCCGCCGGTCGGCTTCGGCCGGCACCGACTTCGGCACACCGTGCGCACTGAACACCACGGGGACACCGTCCGGCACCTCGTCGAGCTCTTCGACGAAGATGGCCCCTTTTTCACGCAAAGCGTCGACCACGTACTTGTTGTGCACGATCTCATGCCGGACATAGACCGGCGCACCGTATTTATCGAGGGCGCGTTCGACGATGTCGATGGCGCGGTCGACACCGGCACAAAAGCCACGCGGAGCCGCAATCAGGAGGCTCAAGCCGGGTTTGCCGGACTGCGAGGGCTCGGGGGATTGAAAGGGAGCGTTCATAGCCCGCCCTCTAGCGCTTTCGAAAGACGCCCGCTAGGGGACGCGTGAGCGATTGACGTGAGGACTTCGATGAACTGCAATTTCCGCCCGACCCTTGCCCTGGCCGCACTGGCGGTGCTGGCGGCGTGTTCCAATGAAGGCGAACTCGTCCTGGCAGAGGGGGTTGGCGTGACCGCGGTGCGCACGGCGTGCCCGTCGGTCGGGGTGCCCGATTACACCGGCGACATTACCACTTTCCGCAGCCCGACTTCGCGGACGGTCAACGATATCGACGTCACTGCGGCGATTACCAATGTCCGCTCGACCTGCGACGAGACCGGCGATCGGATTTACAGCAATGTGACGTTCGACGTGCTCGCGACGCGTGCCGATGCGCGCGGTGCCCGCACCGTGGAACTGCCCTATTTTTCGACTGTGCTGCGCGGCGGCACGGCGGTGGTCAGCAAGCGGGTAGGCTCGGTCACGGTGAGTTTCGCCGATGGGCAGGCGCGCGCGCAAGGCAGCGGCCAGGCAGGCGCCTTCATCAACCGCGCGGAAGCGACATTGCCGGCCGACATTCGCGAGCGGATTACCCGCAAGCGCAAACCGGGCGATGTCGACGCCGCGCTCGACCCGCTGGCCGATCCGCAGGTTCGCGCCGCGTTGCAACGGGCGACCTTCGAACTGCTTGTGGGTTTCCAGCTGAGCGAGAGCCAGCTGGCATACAACGCGACCCGCTAAACGCCCCGCCAATCTCGCTTTGCGATAGGGCGCGTTTCCGGCTAACCGCGCCCGCATGTCCGAATTGAACACGATTCACGCCGCCTTCGCTGCGAAGGTCGATGCGGTGCTGTCCGCGCTCGAAGCCGAAGGCACGCTGCCTGCCGGTGTCGAGCGCCGCAATGTGACGGTCGAACCGCCGCGCGACCCATCGCACGGAGACCTGGCGACCAACGCCGCCATGGTGCTGGCCAAACAGGCCGCCACCAATCCGCGCGCGCTCGCGGAAAAGATCGTCGAGCATCTCGAGCGCGATCCCGATATCACCGAGACGGCAATTGCCGGGCCCGGCTTCATCAATCTGCGTCTGGCCGACCGCGCGTGGCTGGGCGAACTCGAAGCGATTGCGGCGTTGGGCGAGGGCTATGGCCGTTCTCAGATGGGCGAGGGCAAGCGGGTCAATGTCGAATATGTTTCCGCCAATCCGACCGGCCCGATGCACATGGGGCATTGTCGCGGCGCGGTGGTCGGCGATGCCTTGGCGGCGTTGCTGGAATATGCCGGACACGAGGTCACGCGCGAATATTATGTCAACGACGCTGGCGGACAAGTCGATACGCTCGCCCGTTCGGCGCACTTGCGTTACCGCGAGGCGCTGGGCGAAGATATCGGCGCAATTCCCGGGGGCCTTTACCCTGGAGACTACCTGAAACCGGTGGGCGAATATCTCGCGCAGGAACTGGGCGATCGCTTCAAGGATGCGCCGGAAGACGAATGGCTGCCGATATTCCGCGCCGAGGCGGTCGAAAAGATGATGGACGTCATCCGCGCCGACCTCGCGCTTCTGGGCATCCATCACGACCTGTTTTCGTCCGAGGCGGCGCTGCAGGCAGCGGGCAAGCCCGAGCAGGCCGAGGCGTGGCTGCGCGAGCATGGTCTTGTCTATGACGGCGTGCTCGAACAGCCCAAGGGCAAGGTGATCGAGGACTGGGAGCCGGTCGAACTGCCGCTGTTCCGTTCGACCAAGTTCGGCGACGATCAGGATCGACCGATCAGGAAATCCGACGGCAAATGGACCTATTTCGGGGCCGATCTTGCCTATCACATGCAGAAGGCGGAAGAAGCCGATGCGCTGATCGACATCTGGGGCGCCGACCATGCGGGCACGGTCAAGCGGATCAAGGCGGCGGTGGCGGCGCTATCGGAAGGGCAGGGCAAGCCGATTCCCTTCGATGTAAAGCTTGTACAAATGGTGCAACTGATGCGCGCGGGCGAGCCGGTGAAGATGTCTAAGCGTTCGGGCAATTTCATCACCATCGCCGACATGGTCGAGGAGGTCGGCAAGGATGTCGTTCGTTTCACCATGCTGACCCGCAAACCCGAAGCGCAGATGGATTTCGATTTCGCCAAGGTAGTGGAAGCGTCCAAGGACAATCCGGTTTTCTACGTCCAGTATGCCCACGCACGGATCCATTCGACGTTGCGCAAGGCCAGGGCCGAAGGGATCGAGCCTTCGACAGAGGCGATCGCACAGCTGGGCGAGGAAGAACTGGGCCTGATCAAACAGGCGGCGCAATTCCCGCGCATCGTCGAAGCGGCGGCCGCAGCGCGCGAACCACATCGGATCGCCTTCTTCCTTTATGATCTCGCGAGCGCGTTCCATTCGTTTTACAATCTCGGGAACGACAATCCGTCGAAACGCGTCATTCTGGCACAGGATCCGGCGCTTTCCGCAGCAAGGCTTTTCCTGATCGACACAATCGGGCAAGTTATCCGCAATGGGCTAACCCTGCTCGGGGTCGAGGCCGTGGAGGAGATGTGAGATGATCGCTGAGAGCGGTGACAGGGACAAGCACGACGAGCCGATCGAGCAGTTCGAAGACGAGCAGGAAACCGACGAGCTCGACCTCGACGACGATGAACCGCTGCCGTGGCTCGAATCCTCGGATTACGAAGAGGAAGAGGGCGTCGATACAGGTCGTCTCATCGGGTTCGTTCTGCTCGGCCTGCTGGCGCTTGGATTGATCCTGGGTGCCTTCTATTTCCTGACCAATCGGGGCACGGATCCTGAGCTGGTGGCCGACGGTTCGACCATCGAGGCGCCAGAAGGCGACTTCAAGGAACGCCCCGAGGACCCGGGTGGCAAGGAATTCGCCGGAACCGGCGATGTCGCACCGGCTGTCGGCGAAGGCCAGGCCCGCGAAGGGCGTCTGGCCGAGGGCAACCGGGCCGGCGGTTCGGGCGATGGCTCCGGTTCCAGCGCGCGACCGAGCGTGGATGCACCGACCGCCGGTTCGACCGGCAACGCCAGCGCAAGCGGCGGCGTCGGCGTCCAGGTCGGCGCCTATTCGACCCGCGCTTCGGCCGAACAGGGCTGGCAACAGCTGACGCGGCAGACCGATGCGCTGAGCGGCTTCAAATACCGTATCCAGCAGGGCACCGCCGATATCGGCACCGTCTATCGCCTGCAGGCAGTCGCGGGCGATGCGGCGGCTGCGAACCGCCTGTGCGATGCGTTGAAAGCCGATGGGGTCGCCTGCCAGGTCAAGCGCTAGGACTCGCTTGGTCGCGCCGGTAAAACTGCATAGCTAATATCCACACCGGGAAGCCCCGCCGCCCTTGTGGCAGGCGGGGTTTCTTGCGAATCTCGAAGGTTCTATGACGCCTGCAATCTTCGGCATGTCCGGCCTCACGCTGAGCCCGGAAGAACGCGCCTTCTTCCGCGATGCCGATCCTGCGGGCTACATCCTGTTCGGACGCAATATCGAGGATCGCCGGCAGGTGCGGGCGCTGACCGATGAATTGCGCGCCATCCATGGGCGCGAAGACCTGTTTATCTGCATCGACCAGGAAGGTGGCCGTGTCGCGCGGATGCGGCCGCCTGAATGGACGGGCTTTCCCGCAGGTGAAGCGTTCGACCGGCTTTACCGGATAGCCCCTGCCAGCGCGATCGAGGCCACGCGGGTCAATGCGCAAGTCCTCGCGATGGAACTGGCCGAAGTCGGCATTACCGTCGATTGCCATCCGCCGCTCGATGTGCGCCAGCCCGGCGCGCATGACGTGATTGGCGATCGCGCGCTCGGCAGCGAGCCTATGCAGGTTGCGGCGCTCGGCCGCGCTATCCTAGACGGGCTGGCGAAGGGCGGTGTCCTGGGTTGCATCAAGCATATGCCCGGCCATGGGCGCACCACCTGCGATACGCACAAGGACCTGCCGACCGTCCATGCCAGCGGCGAAGAACTGGAAGTGGATCTCGCGCCGTTCCGCGCGCTCAACCAGACCCCGGTGGGCATGACGGGGCACCTGCTGTTCCCGCTGTGGGACGAGGAAAATCCCTCGACCCTGTCGAAGACCATCATAGCCGACATCATTCGCGGTCGGATCGGTTTCGACGGGCTGCTGCTGACCGACGATATCGACATGGAAGCGCTTTCAGGCACGATCCCCGAGCGCGCCGAGCGGGCAATCGCGGCGGGCTGCGACGTGGTGCTCAATTGCTGGGCCAAGATGGACGACATGCAGGGCATCGTCGAGCGCTGCGGCACCATGCGAACCGAGAGCACCACGCGGCTCGATCGCGCACTGGCGGCACGCGCAAGAGCCGAAGAGGCCGACAAGGCGGCCCTGCTAGCGAAGCGCGATCGATTGCTCGGCATCGAGGGGGCGATGGCATGACCGAGGACGCGCTCGTGGTGCCCGATGAGACCGGCGGTTTCGACAGCGGCGAATGGGATGGCATCGCCGCGGCCGGCAGCAAGGATGAAGGCGCGCTCTATCTCGCGCTCGACGGATGGGAAGGGCCGCTCGACCTGCTGCTGGACCTTGCACGTCGACAGAAGGTCGATCTGCGCCAGATCTCGATCCTCGCACTGGTCGACCAGTATCTCGATTATATCGAGCGCGCCGAAGCGCTGAAGCTGGAGCTTGCGGCCGACTACCTCGTCATGGCGGCGTGGCTGGCCTATCTCAAATCCTCGCTGCTATTGCCAAAGGAAGAGCAGGAAGACCCGAGCCCTGAGGAGCTTGCGCTGCGGCTGCAACTGCGGCTCCAGCGGCTGGGCGCGATGCGTGAGAGTGCCGCCCGGCTGATGGCGCGCGACCGGGTCGGCCGCGATGTCTTCCTGCGCGGCGCGCCCGAGGGGCTGCGTACCGATCGCAAGACAAAATGGCAGGCGGCGTGGTTCGATGTCGTGCAGGCCTATGGCCAGGTGAAGGCGCGCACCGCGCCGGTCGTGCACATGGTGCAGGAACGCCCGGTGATGACGCTCGACAGCGCGCTCGACCGGGTTTCCGCCATGCTTGGCGTCGCGCTCGACTGGATGGCGCTGGAGGAATTCCTGCCGCCCCATGCCGATGCGCAATTGCGCCGTAGCGCCAAGGCATCGAGTTTTGTCGCTGCGCTCGAACTGGCGCGGCTCGGCAAGGCGGAAATCCAGCAGGACGAAGCCTTCGGCGAATTGCGGCTGCGGAGGGTCAAGGCATGAGCGGGCAATTGAGCGATCTCGAGCGCGCGATCGAAGCGACCCTGTTTGCGTCTGAGGATCCGATGGGTGTCGAATCGCTCGCAACGCATTTGGGTGATGCTGCCGCAAGCGATGTGCGCGATGCCCTCAAGAACCTCGCCAAGCATTACGAGGAGCGTGGTGTCCACCTCGTCGAGCGGTCCAGGCGCTGGCATTTCCAGACCGCGCCCGACCTCGCGCATCTGCTGCGACGCGAGAAAGAGCAGGTTCGCCGCTTGAGCCGGGCTGCGACCGAAGTGCTGGCGATCGTCGCCTATCACGAGCCGGTCAGCCGCGCCGAGATCGAGGCGATCCGCGGCGTGCAAACCGCCAAGGGCACGCTCGACGTGCTGATGGAAGCGGGCTGGGTCCGCGCCGCCGGACGCCGCGAAGTGCCCGGCCGCCCGGTTATCTACGCGACGACGCCCGAATTCCTGCAGCATTTCGGCCTCGCCAGCCGCAAGGACCTGCCCGGTCTCGACGAGCTCAAGGCCTCGGGCCTGCTCGATCCGGTCGACGATGCCTATGAGGCGCTGACCGCCATGGGCGACGAAGAAGATCGGGACGAGGACAGTGAGGGCGACGAAGAAGGCATTGAAACGCTCGACGATGACCGGCCCGACGTAACCGAAAACGAATTCGAATCGGAAACCCCCGAAACACCGGCATGACTCGCGTTTGCGTGCGCGAGCCCCTATATCTGCCGCAACACTGATTGAAGGAAGGTCCGATGGGACAGATTGGTATTTGGCAAATCCTGATTATCGCACTGGTAATCCTCGTGCTCTTCGGGCGCGGGAAGATCAGCGACATGATGGGCGATTTCGGCAAGGGCGTATCCAGCTTCAAGAAGGGGCTGAACGAGGAAGACAAGCCTGCCGAACCGGCCGCCAAGATCGAAGGCCCCAGCCACGAAGCCAAGCCCGCCGGCGAGGCGGCCAAGGACCCACGGCCTGCCGACAAGCAGGGCTAGTCCGCGAGGAGCAGCGCCATGTTCGATATCGGCGCGACCGAACTGCTGGTCATTGCGATCGTCGCGATTCTGGTGATCGGCCCCAAGGATATGCCGCTCGCGCTGCGCACGGCGGGGCGCTGGATCGGCAAGATCCGGCAGGTTTCCAGCCATTTCCGCACCGGGCTCGACGCGATGATCCGCGAGGCCGAGATCGAGGAAATGGACAAGAAATGGCGCGAGCGGAATGCCGAGATCATGGCCAAGCATCCGGCCGATCAAATGCAGCCGCTCGATGCACCCGATCCTGCCTTGAGCGCCGCCGAAGCAAGAGCGGCGCACACCGAAGCCGCGAAGCCCGCTCGCGCGGCTGAGGAAACACAGGCCGATCGTGCGTCGGCTGACGAACACCCTGCTGCAAGCGAGCCGCGGCTGCCGCTCGAGGGCAGGGACTGACAACGGCATGGCACTCGGTATCAAGGACATCGACGAAACGCAGGCTCCGCTGCTCGACCATCTGGTGGAGCTGCGCACGCGCCTGCTGCGCTCGGTGATCGCGCTGGCGATCGCCTTCGGCGTCTGCTTCTATTTCGCCGACGAGATTTTCGGCATCCTCGTCCGCCCGCTGACCGCTTCCTTCCCGGCGGGTGAAGGCAAGCTGATTTTCACCCAGCTTTACGAGGTGTTCTTCGTCGAGCTGAAGGTTGCGCTGTTCGCAGCCTTCTTCGTCAGCTTTCCGATCATCGCAAACCAGATGTGGGCCTTCATCGCGCCTGGCCTCTACGCGAAGGAGAAGAAGGCTTTCCTGCCGTTCCTGTTCGCGACGCCGATATTGTTCACTGCCGGGGCCGCTCTGGCCTATTTCGTAGTGATGCCGATCGCGATCCGCTGGTTCCTCGGTTTCGAAGGCACTATCGGGGGGCTGGACGTCGAGGCTTTGCCCGGGGCCGGCAATTATCTCGGACTGGCCATGCAGTTCATCCTCGCCTTCGGGATCAGCTTCCTGCTGCCGGTGCTGCTTTTGCTGCTGAACAGGGCGGGGATCGTCAGCCGCGCGCAATTCGTGAAGGCGCGGCGCTATGTGATCGTGGGCGTGGTCGCGGTTGCGGCGATCATGACCCCGCCCGATCCGGGCTCGCAGTTGATCCTGGCGGGTCCGCTCTACCTGTTGTTTGAAGGTTCGATGCTGCTGATGCTGTTCAGCGAGCGCAAGCAAAGGAAGGGCGGACAATTGAATGCCGCCGACGAGGCAGAAGCCGAGACGCTCTGAGGGCAGGTCGCAGCGACAGCTTGGCCCTGCTCCTCAAATCCGGATCGGGCACAAAAAAAGCGGGGCCGCAGCCCCGCTTTCAATGTTCGATTGCTTCGCCTTACTGGCTGAGCGCGTCGTTGTCGTCGCCGCTCGCAGCGATGATGATGCCGCCGATGATGGCGACAGCAGCGAAGATGCCGAGCAGCGCACCGCCACCACCAGCTTCGCTTTCACCTTCGACCGGGGTCGAGGCGCGCGCGAAGCTCGCTTCAGCGACGGCCGGTGCAGCAGCAAGAGAAAGAGCTGCGGTTGCAGCCAGTACGTTACGCAAAATCATTGTATGCCCTCCTGAAGGAAGATTCTGTATCTCAAATTCCGGCCCGTATTAGGGCAGGGTTCGGGAATGCGCAAGCCTCAAAAGCCGAGAATTTCCAATGCGCTCGGAGGCCTTGCCACCCGTTGCCGATAGGCCACACAAGGACGCGGCACTTTCCGGCAAGGGCAATGCGGCTTTACTGGCTCAGCGCGTCGTCATCGTCGTCGGCTGCGAGCACGATGACGCCGGCGACGATGGCCAGCGCGCCGAGAATCAGGAACAGGTCGCTGTTTTCAGCAAGTTGGCTCGATCCGTCGACCGGCGCGCCTGCGCGGAACGATTCGGCAGCGACCGGAGCGGCTGCGAGGCCGAGAGCGGCCACAGCCATGGTAAGGTTGCGAAAGGTCATAAATTCAAACTCCAAGCGGGAACACGGAAAGCGTTCCTGTAAATTCATCGCCACGACGGGTAACGGCCCGACCGAGCGACGCGCACTGCGACGATAAGGTAAAAAAGGCATGAACGGCCAGCGAATATCGCACTCATTCGTATGCCCGGGCGTCTGCAAAGAGGCGTTGCCGCGCCCGTCAGTCGGCGCGGCGGCGATACACACGCTCGCCGCCGATCCAGGTCTCCAGCACCTTTGCATCGCGCAGGTCGTCGGCGCTCGCCAGCATCGGGTCGCGGTCGAGAATCAGGAAATCCGCCCGCTCGCCGGCTACCAAGCGTCCGAAACGCCCGTCGGCGAAGCCGGCATATGCCGCGTCGGCACTGAACCCGGCCAGCGCCGCCTCGCGGCTCACGCGGTCCTGCGGGCGCCATCCGCCGAAGGGCTGGCCATCGGCATCCTCGCGGGTGAAAGCGACCGCCCATCCGGCGAACGGATCGGGAGATTCGACCGGTGCGTCCGAACCGAATGCGAGGCGTGAGCCGGTGTCGGCGATGGTCTTCCAGGCGTAGGCGCCGTCGAGCCGGTCCGGCCCGAGCCGGGCTTCTGCCATCAGCCGGTCGGAGGTCTGGTGAACCGGCTGCATCGAAGCGATGATGCCATATTTGCCGAATTCGGCGATGTCGGTCGGATCGATCACCTGCGCATGCTCGATCCGCCAGCGGCGGTCGCCGCCATAGGTCTCCGCCAGTTCGTCGATTGCGGCCAGCACTTCGGCATTGGCGGCATCGCCGATGGCGTGGATGGCGAGCTGGAAGTTGTCCATCGCTGCGCGGCTCATCAGGTTGCGCAATTGCGCCGGGTTCTGCAGCGGCAGGCCGGTGTTGCCCGGATCGTCGGCATAGGGCCGCTTGAGCCACGCCCCGCGCGAACCGAGCGCACCGTCGAGGTAAAGCTTCACACCATTGAGGCGCAGCCGGTCATCGTAAAGCCATGGCGTCGGGCCGGGGCCGGCGATGGCCTCCATCGCATCGACACCGGCAGCGTAGGACATGATCCGCAGCTTGAGTCGCCCTTCGTCGCCAGCGCGGCGGAAGGTCTGCCAGTCTTCCAGCGAGGTGCCCATGTCGGCAGCCGCTGTAATGCCCATCGCCAGCAGGATGTCCTGCGCCTTCTGCAAGGCGAGATCGCGTTCGCGCGGACGCGGCGCCGGGACCCTGGAATAGATGAGTTCACTCGCCGCATCGACGAAGACGCCCGAAGGCATCTGCGAACCTGCCAGCCGCTCGATACGGCCGCCGGAAGGGCTCTTGGTTTGCGCCGTCACACCGGCCAGTTCCATCGCCCTGGTGTTGGCCCACGTAGCGTGGCCGTCGACACGTTCCAGCACGACGGGCACGTCGGCGACGGCCGCGTCGAGCTCGGCAGCGGTCGGGAAGCGACCGAGGCCCCAGGTCTCCTGGTTCCAGCCGCGCCCGATGATCCATTGGCGGCCGGGGTTGGCAGCGGCGAAATCGGCAATGGCCTGCTGCGCTTCGGCAAGCGAGCGGGTGCCCGACAGGTCCAGCGTCAGCGCGCCGAAGCCGATGCCCATGACGTGCAGGTGTGCATCGATCAGACCGGGAATGACGACCCGGCCTTCGCCGTCGACCGAATAGGTCGTGCCGTCGGGGCGCTTGTCGCGGCGGTCGAGCACCTGTTTGATACGCCCGTCATCGTCGATCCACAGGCCGGTGAAGCGATCGACTTCGCCGTCCTCGTCGATGCGGATGCCGGCGATATTGTCGACCAGCACATCCGCAACGGCAGGCGTTGCGAGGGAAAGGGCCGCGAGCGCGGCCAGCGATTTCTTGAACATCAGGTGTCTTTCTTTCCTTGAGGCAGGCGACGGATCAAGGCGCTGGTATCCTGCCGCGCACCGCCCATGGCCTGAACCTCTGCGTAGAACTGGTCAACCAGCGCCGAAACCGGCGAACTGAGGCCGAGACGCTGGGCTTCTTCCAGCGCATAGCCCATGTCTTTGCGCATCCAGTCGATCGCGAAGCCGAAATCGAATTCGCCCTTCGCCATCGTCGCCCAGCGATTGTCCATCTGCCAGCTTTGCGCCGCCCCGCCGGAGATGGCGTCATATACCTTGTCCATGTCGAGGCCCGAAGCCTGCGACAGCCGGATCGCTTCGGACAGGCCCGCCAGGACCCCGGCGATACACATCTGGTTGGCCATCTTGGTGGTCTGGCCCGCGCCCGCTTCGCCGACATGGACGATGCGCGCCGCGAATGACTCCATCGCCGGACGCGCGCGCTCGACCGCCGCCTGGCTGCCACCGCACATCACGGCGAGCTTGCCGTTTTCGGCACCGGCCTGCCCCCCAGACACCGGGGCGTCGACCGCTGCGACCCCGCGTTCGCGGGCCGCAGCATCGATCCGCCGCGCCATTTTCGCCGAAACGGTGGTATGGTCGACCAGCAGCGAGCCTTCGCGCATGGCAGGCAGAGCGCCTGTTTCGCCGAGCAGGACCTGTTCCAGATCTTCGTCGTTTCCGACGCAGGCCATGACGAGATCCTTGCCTCGCGCGGCTTCTGCCGGTGTATCTGCTGTCCCGACTTCGAGACCTTCGTCGCCGAGCTTATCGGCCCAGGCTGCGGCCCGCGAGGCGGTGCGGTTGTAGCCCGTCACCGCATAGCCTGCCCACGCCAGGTGCCCTGCCATCGGTGCGCCCATCACACCGAGGCCGAGAAAAGCTATCGTCTTGATCTCGCTCATGCGGCCATGCGCGTAATGGCAATGTTTGCCGCTGCCAACATTCTTTCGAATTGCGCGAGGTGTGTATCGCCCCTAGGGCGCGCAGCCATGGACACGAGGGACCCTACGGAATCGGCACCCGGCATCGATGCGCTTACGCTCGACGATGTGCGTGCGGCGGCAAAGCGGATCGAAGGCGCAGTCGTGCGCACGCCGACGATGCATTCTATCACGCTGTCGCAGATTACCGGGGCCGATATCTGGCTCAAGTTCGAAAATCTGCAGTTCACCGCCGCCTATAAGGAACGCGGCGCGCTCAACGCGCTCCTGCAATTGAGCGAAAAGCAGCGCGAGCGCGGCGTCATTGCGGCCTCGGCGGGCAACCACAGCCAGGGCCTCAGCTATCACGGCACCCGGCTCGGCGTGCCGGTGACCATCGTCATGCCGCGCACCACGCCGTCGGTGAAAGTAATGCAGACCGAAAGCGTCGGCGGAGACGTGGTCCTGCAAGGCGATACATTCGACGAAGCCTATGCCCATGCGCGCGAACTGGAGCGCGAACGCGGCCTTACTTTCGTACATCCCTTCGACGATCCGCATGTGGCGGCCGGGGCCGGGACCACTGCGCTGGAGCTGTTCGAAGATGCCCCCGAACTGGACTGCATCGTCACGCCTATCGGTGGCGGCGGATTGATGAGCGGCATGGCGACGGTCGCCAACGCGCTCTATCCCGACATGAAAGTGGTCGGCGTACAGGCAGAACTGTTTCCGTCCATGTTCGCCAAGATCAACGGGGTGGAGAAGGATTGCGGCGGCGACACGCTGGCCGAGGGCATCGCCGTCAAGGCGCCGGGCCAATTCACGTCGAAAGTGATTGCCGAGCGTGTCGACGAGATCCTGCTGGTTAGCGAACCGAAGCTGGAAAACGCGGTTTCGCTGCTATTGCAGATCGAGAAGACCGTGGTCGAAGGGGCGGGCGCGGCGGGTCTGGCCGCAGTCCTCGCGCATCCCGAGAAATTCAGGGGCCGCAAGATCGGCCTGGTGCTGTGCGGCGGCAATATCGATTCGCGCCTACTTGCAAATGTGCTGCTGCGCGATCTCGCCCGGGCCGGGCGGCTCGCGCGTCTTCGCATCACGCTGCAGGATCGCCCCGGTGCGCTCTACAACGTGATGCGCGAATTCGATGCGCACAACGTCAACATCATCGAAATCTATCACCAGCGCATCTTCACCAACCTGCCCGCCAAGGGCCTGATTACCGATATCGAATGCGAGGCGCGCGATGCGCAGCAGCTTTCCGCACTGGTCGCTGCGCTGCGCGGCAAGGGCTACATCGTGAGCCCGGTCGAACTCGACAAATAGGCGCGGTTCCTGCGGCGTGCCGGCCCCGCCAGGTGTTGAAAGTCGTCGAATCTTAACCCTGTTACGTGGTTAAGGGCCTTTTACCGACGGCCTCCGTCAGGCATATGGGGTGCAGTGTTTGTGCGCGATTCCAACGCCTGACAGGAGCTTAGCCCCAGCCGTGACGGCCCCCGTACGCTTTCCCCGCTTTTTCGTGACGAGCCCTGCGCCGTGCCCGTATCTGCCGGGCAAGACCGAGCGGAAAGTGTTTACCGAGCTCAAGGGCCCGCATGCCGACCAGCTCAACGAAGCGCTCGGCCGGATCGGATTCCGCCGCAGCCAGACCGTTGCCTATCGGCCCAGCTGCGTCGACTGCAATGCCTGCGTTTCGGTGCGCGTCGCCGCGACGGAGTTCGCGCCGTCCAATTCGCAGAAGCGGAACCTCAAGCGCAACAGCGACCTCATTCGGGTGGAATGTCGGCCTTGGGCGACCACGGAGCAATTCGATTTGCTGCGGCAATATCTCGCTACGCGCCATCCCGAAGGGGGCATGGCGGCGATGGACGAGATGGATTTTGCAGATATGGTGGAACATACGCCCGTCTCAAGCTATGTGATTGAATATAGGGAGCCCACCGAGACGGGAGAGCCCGGCCGATTGGTCGGTGCATGCCTCACGGACCGGCAGGGCGACGGGTTGTCGATGATCTACAGTTTCTACGACCCGGAACATGTGAAACGATCGGGTCTTGGCAATTATATCATCCTTGATCACATCCGGATGGCGGCGGAAGAAGGCCTGCCTTTCGTGTACCTCGGCTATTGGGTCGATGGCTCGGGGCGGATGGAATACAAGATCCGCTATCGCCCGATCGAAAAACTCGGACCCAGTGGCTGGCTCCGCGTCTCCGGCGACGAGCAGGACCGGCTGGTGCGCCGCGCCGCCGATCAACGCGCGGCAGCGCGCGCTCGCAGGTCCGCGCAGTTCAGCTCGGCAGGCTAGTCTGATCGCCGGCTCGCTGCATTGGGCGGCAATCCTGGCGCTGGCCCTTCCTTCCCAACTCGCCGCGCAGCAAAGCCAGCAGCAGCGGCTCGAGGACCTGATCCCCGACAGCGCCGTGGAGGACCCGGACAGCTGGGCGGCGCAAGGCGTGGAAGCGCGTCCTGAAGACGCAGTCGATGAGGTTGCGGACGCCGACATCGACACCGATACGCCCTTGGCCGAACTGCCCGATATGGCGATCGAATGGCCCGACGAGATCGAACTTGCCGAAGCGCCCGAGGTCGAGCCCGACGAATCGCTGGAATTTGCCGAAGCTACATTCGGCGACGAGGATTTCCTGCCCGATGCGCAGGTTGTCGAGATCACCGATTCGCTCGTGCTCGCTTTCCCGGCGCAGGACGAGGGCTTCACCGTCCGCAATGAATTCGTCGAGCGGTTCGATGCGCTGTCCAACATCAAGGCATTCGATGACGGCGAGACCAATGTCGCTCAGCTGGCCGCGCGGGCGGCGGCCGACGAGGAACTGCTCAACAACCTGCTGCGCAACTATGGCTTCTACGACGGCCTGGTCGTGCGGACCCTGGGCGAAATCCAGGAAGCGGACGAAATCCCGGCGGTACGTTTCGACATCGTCCCGGGGCCGCGCTACCGCTTCGGGGTCATCGATCTCGGTTCGCTCGTAACCGCGCCCGATGCGAACGAACTGCGCGCTGCCTTCGAGATCGAGAGCGGCGACCCGCTCGACAACGATCGCATCATTGCGGAGCAGCTCGACCTCGATATCGCTTTGGGCGAAACCGGCTATCCCTTCGCCGAAATTGCGGCGCCGAGCCTGCTGATCGACCATGATCGCAGCGAGGGCGATCTGACGCTGCCGGTCGAACCCAACGGAAAATACGCTTTCGGGCAGGTGATCTCGGACCGGCCTGAATTCCTGTCGAGCCGCCACCTCCAGCGCATCGCCCGCTTCGAAGCGGGCGACGTCTACCAGCGCAGCCTGCAGTTGGACCTGCGGCGTGCGATCACCGCGACAGGGCTTGTTTCGCGCGTGTCGATCGACGTGCAGGAAGTCCAGCCGCCTGCCGATGGCGACGTGGGCGTCGTCGATCTCAATGTCGCCATGACCCCCGCGCCGTTGCGCACGATCGCCGGCGCGGTCGGCTACGGGTCGGAAGAGGGCTTCAGGGTCCAGGCCAGCTGGGAACACCGCAACCTGTTCCCGCCCGAAGGTTCGCTGCGCGTCCGCGGCATTCTCGGCACGCGCGAGCAATTGGCGGGCGTCACCTTCCGCAAGAACAATTTCCGCAAGCGCGACCAGATCCTGACGCTCGACGCCTATGCGTCAGATTTAGAGACCGACGCCGTGGATGCCCGCACGATCGCCTTGCGCGGCACGTTCGAACGCGTCAGCAACCTGCTGTTCCAGAAGGATTTCAGCTGGCTGGTCGGCGCAGAAGTGCTGGCGACCGACGAGCGTAACGTGGTGCGCGCGGCGCAGACCCCCAACCCGCTCCCGCGCGAGACATTTTTCATCGGATCGATCTTCGGCGAAGCGACCATCGACGACACCGATTCGCTGCTCGATCCGACCAAGGGTTTCCGTCTGCGAGGCTTCGCCGCGCCCGAAGTTTCGCGCACGCAAGGCTCGCAATATTTCTACCTGCGCGCTCAGGTCGATGGCAGCATCTACCAGCGGGTCACCGACAATGTGGTCCTCGCCGGACGCCTGACCGCCGCCACGATCACAGGTGCGCCGCGCTTCGCCATTGCACCGTCGCGGCGGCTCTATGCCGGCGGCGGCGGTTCCGTGCGCGGCTACGGCTTCCAGGCGATCGGCCCGGTCGACCAGTTCGACATCCCGCTCGGCGGGCGCTCGCTGGTCGAAGGTTCGGTCGAAGCGAGGGTGCAGACCGGCTTCATGGATGGCGCGGTCTCGGTCGTACCGTTCCTCGACTTCGGCAGCGTTTCGACCAGTTCGATCCCCGATTTCGAGACGGTCAAGTTCGGGGCCGGACTCGGCCTGCGCTATGCGACCGGCTTCGGGCCGATCCGCTTCGATGTCGGTGTGCCGCTCAACCCCGGTCCGAATGACAGTTCCGTCGCTGTCTACGTTTCGCTGGGTCAGGCCTTCTGATGGCGGACGAGACCATGACCGAAGAAGCGGATCGTGCAACCGCCGCACCAGCTCCGCGCAAACGCAAGCGGCGCTGGGCCAAGCGGTTCACGGCGGCGATCGGCGTTCTCCTGCTGCTGCTCGTGGGCCTGCTGGCTCTGGTCAATTCACCCATCGGCAAGCGCTACGTCGCCGATCAGATCGCCCAGGTCGCACCCGCATCCGGTTTGCGCTTCGAGGTCGGTCGCATCGAAGGGGACCTGTTCCGCGATGCGCGGCTCTACGATGTCGTCCTCTACGATCCGAAGGGCGCGTTCCTGCGCATCCCCGAGGCCGAGATGGACTGGCGGCCGCTCTCGTGGTTCACCTCCGGCCTCGACATCCGCACCGCGATCGCTCGCCGTGCGACACTCGAGCGTCTGCCCGAGCTGTTGCCGGGCGACCCCGACGCGCCGACCCTGCCCAATTTCGATATCCGGATCGATCGTCTGGCAATCGAAAATCTGACCATCGCCCCAGGCATCATCGACGAGCGTAGCCACCGCGTCGATCTCACCGCCAGCGCCGACATTCGGGAGGGGCTCGCCGATGTCGAGGCTAGCGGGCGGCTGGGGCGCGAGGATCGATTCGTGCTCGACCTCGAAGCCGAGCCTGACGGCAATGTCTTCGATCTCGACCTCGACTATGTCGCGCCGCGCGACGGCGTTATCGCCAGCCTTGTCGGAGCGGAAGCAGGCTACGAGGCGCGCGTGCGCGGTGGCGGCACCTGGCGCGACTGGAAGGGGTTCCTGACCGTCCGGCGGGACGACAGCATGATCGGCGGTTTTCGCCTGACCAACAAAGCGGGTCTGTACGGTCTGGTCGGGCAGATCGACGCCGCGCCGTTATCAGAGGGTCTGATCGAAGCGGCTGCCGCGCCGAGGCTCTCGCTGGCCTTCTTCACCACGCTGGAAGAATCGGTTCTCGACGGAGCCTTGCGCGCTCGCAGCAGGGCCTTGAACCTGCGGGCCGATGGTGTTGTGGACCTTGCCAACAATACAATCGACGAGATCGAATTCGCGGGAGACTTGCTCGACCCTGACCTCTTGGGCGCCGATGTCGCCCGGCTCGAAGGGGCGCGGATCGAAGGTACGCTTGCGGGCGCTTTCGACGCGCTCGACATTCAGCACGTCCTGACGGTCGATCGCGCAATCGCAGGCACCGCACAGATCGCCGGTATCCGCCAGCAAGGCCGCGCGCGCTATGCCGACGGGCGCTGGGTCCTGCCGCTCGATCTCAAGGTGGATCGCATCGCGACCGGAACGGCGATGGTCGATCCCCGCCTGATCGATGGCTCGCTCGGCGGGCAGATCGTGCTGGCGGGCGATCGCCTGACTTCCGAAGCGCTCCGCTTCGCCTTCCCCGGAGCCACCGGACAGGTTGCGCTCGACGGCAATCTTTCGACGGGTCGCTATGCGGTCTCCGGGCCGGTGGCCATCAACGGATTGCCGTTCGACAATCTCGGCGTCGTCAATGCCGGGGGGCAGGTCGACTTCGTGCTGCCGGGCGATGGCGGTTGGCGGCTCGCCATCGACGGGCGCGCCAATGTGCCGCGCGTCAGCAATGAGACGGTGGCCAATTTCGTCGGGCCGAGCCTCGCCTTGCGCGGAGGGGTCACGCTTGGGGACGCCGGACCGGTAGCTTTCCGAAACGTCGTACTCGATGCCGCCAAACTTTCGCTCAATGCCGATGGCGCGATTACGCCCGGGCGCACGACGCTGACCGGCAACGGGCGGCATGTCGATTACGGCCCTTTCACGATCGAAGGGGCCTATACAGACGCAGGGCCCGAGGCCGTGCTGGTCCTCGCCGACCCATTGCCCGCCGCCGAGCTCAGTAATGTCCGGCTCGCCATCAGCCCGTCGGAAACCGGTTTCGCCATCGCTACGACCGGCGGTTCGCTGCTTGGTCCCTTCGAAGGCGATCTCAACCTGGCGCTACCGGCCGACGGGCCTGCGCGTCTGGATATCGCCCGACTGCGCGTGTGGGAAACCGACATAACCGGCAATGTCACCTTCGCGGATGCCGGCGCTCGCGGAAGGATCGCGCTGTCGGGTGGCGGCCTGGACGGCAATATCTCGATTGCGCCACAGGGCGAGGCGCTGCGCTTCGCTTTCGATGTCGATGCCAACAACGCGACCTTCGGCGGCGATACCCCCATCGCAATCAGGCGCGCAGACATCGAGGGCGAGGGAATCCTGCTCGACGGGTCCAGCACCGTCAATGCCAGCGTTTTCGCACAAGGCGTCAGCTACGGCACGGTGTTCATCGGGCGTCTCGCCGCGAATGCGGAACTGACCGACGGTCGCGGCAAGGTCACCGGCTCTGTTGCCGGTCGCCGCGGGAGCCGGTTTGCATTGCAGGTCGATGCCAACATCGCGCCCGACCGGGTGGCGGTGGCCGCGCAAGGCGACTTTGCCGGACGGCCGCTTCGATTCCCGCGTCGCGCAGTGTTGACGCGCCGCAGCGATGGCGGCTGGGACCTTGCCCGTACGCAATTGAGCTACGATGGGGGTCGCACCGTTGTCGAAGGGACCTTCGGCGGGGAAACGCTGGCCATGCGCGCCTGGTTCGATGGCATGCCGCTTTCGCTCGCCGACATTGCTTCTGCCGATCAGGGGCTGGGCGGGCGTCTATCGGGTACCGTCGAGTATAACGCTCCGCAAACAGGCGCTCCCACCGGTGAGATGCGTATCAAGGTCGACAAGCTGACCCGTTCCGGCCTTGTCCTGACATCGCGCCCGATCGACCTCGGCCTCGTCGCGCGCCTGCAACCGTCGCGCCTCGAAGCGCGCGCGGTTATCGCCGAGGACGGCGGACAGCGCGGTCGCGCGCAGGCGCGGATCACCGGCTTGCCGGCCAGCGGCGGACTTTACGAGCGGCTCAGCGCGGGCGACCTCTTTGCGCAGTTGCGTTATGATGGCGCGGCGCAGGCGCTGTGGCGGCTCGCCCGGATCGAAACCTTCGATGTCGGCGGGCCGGTCAAGGTTTCGGCGGATGTGCGCGGGACGCTGGCACGACCGGTCGTCCGCGGTGCGCTCGCCAGCGACGATCTTCGGATACAAAGCGCGTTGTCGGGCACCAACATCGCCCAGGTCTCGGTGCGCGGCCGCTTCTCCGGTTCGCGGCTGCGCTTGACGCGCTTTGCCGGCACCGCGGCCAACGGTGGCCAGGTCAGCGGCAGCGGCGTGGTCGATCTCGCCAATATCAGTGCCACGCGCGGGCCCGAGATCGACCTTCGCATCGCCGCCAGCAATGCGCAGCTTATCGCCGCAAACGGTCTCGACGCGACGGTGACCGGGCCCATCCGGATCGTCTCCGACGGCATCGGCGGCACGATCGCCGGACGGCTGCGGATCGACCGCGCCAGCTGGCAATTGGGCGTAGCCGATGAAGACGTGCGGTTGCCGCAGATCGCCACGCGAGAAATCAACGCTCCCGCCGATGTCGCGCCGACTCCCGCGGCGGCCGCCCCATGGCGCTATCTCATCAACGCTACAGCCGACAGCAGGGTCGATGTCGACGGCATGGGCCTCGACAGCGAGTGGGAGGCCGATATCCGCTTGCGCGGGACAACCGACGATCCGCGTCTCGGGGGCCAGGCCCGCGTGGTGCGCGGCTTCTATTCCTTTGCCGGAACACGTTTCGAATTGACGCGAGGGCGGATTGCTTTCGACGAAAGCGTTCCGATCGATCCGCGTATCGACATCGTCGCCGAGACGGACCGGGCGGGGATCGATGTCGCCGTGTCGGTCCAGGGCAGCGCAACGCAGCCGGAAATCCGGTTCAGTTCGACACCGGCCTTGCCGGAAGAGGAAATTCTCGCCCGCTTGTTGTTCGGCGGGTCCGTGACGGAGCTTTCCGCCACCGACGCCGTTCAGTTGGGCGCGGCGCTGGCCTCGCTGCGCGGCGGCGGCGGGATGGACCCGATCAACCAGCTACGGACTGCCATTGGATTGGACCGGTTGCGTATTGTGGGGGCCGATCCGGCGCTGGGTCGCTCGACCGGGGTTGCGCTCGGCAAGAACATCGGTCGACGCTTCTATGTTGAACTCATCACCGACGGGCGCGGCTACAGCGCCACCGAAGTCGAGTTCCGCATAACGAGCTGGCTATCGCTGCTTGGCGCGGTATCGACTGTCGGCAGGGAAAGCGTCGTTGTGGAAATCAGCCGCGATTACTGACGGCAGTCTCAGGCAGATTGAAGCAAGCGGTCAGGCAGCTGCATCGCGCGCCGGCGGAGCGGTCAGCACAGCGTCGACCACCAGCAGCGTACCGTTTTCGGCCTGTCCGCCGGCACCGGTCATCCGGGCCGACAACCCGCTTTCCGAATGCGTCGCCAGCAGGTCGTCGCCATTGTGCGAAAATTCGAGCGTGCCCTGGCCGACGGTAGCGACCCTGACCGGACCGCCGTTGCTTTCGATCGCCGACACTATCGCCTCGCGGTCGAGGTGGCCCGGCACGATGTGCTCGCGCAAGAGCGCTGCAAGGACCGGCGGCTCGAGGTCTTCGTCGCCAGTGATTTCAGCGAAGGCAGCGTCGCTCGGAGCGATGATGGTGTAGCTCGTTCCCGGGCCGTGGAGCAGCGAGGCAAGGCCGGTCGCCTCCATGGCATTGCGGACGGTCGAAAGCTCGTCAGTGTCTTCGAGCACCACGCTGAGGTTGTCGCTTATCGCTTCGGGTGCGCCAGATGGGTCCGCGTCGCCGCACGCCGCAAGGGCCGTCGCCGCGAGCAGGGCGGGGAGGATCGTGATTGTTCTCATTATGATCGTATCCCTCAGTTCAGCGCGAGTTCGATCGCGGCTGCGACGAGCCGCGTTTCCGGGTCCATGCGGTACACATAGCCGTCGGAATAGCGATAATAGCCGTCGGGCCCGTCGACATATTGGTCGCGGTAGCGATAGGGCACATTATAGATGTCGTAGCCTCGCGGAGCCGGCTGCCCGACCACGAACTCGTCGCCCGTCAATAGCGCTGCCACCGACTGGATGGCGGCGGTTTGCGGATCGACGCGGTAGATCGTGTTGTTGGCGTAGCGGTACCCGTTGGGCTCTAGCCCGTAATAGTCACGATAGTAGGGTCGGAGCTCGACCGGTTGGTAGTAGGATGGCCATGTATTGCCGATCCCGAGAGCTCCACCGAGAAGCGGGATCGCGGCGGAGATGAGGCCACCTTCGCCAAGGCGGAGCAAATAGCCGTCATCGTAGTAGAACGGGCCGCCACCGAACCCCGAATAGCCGAAGAATGACGGGCTGTAGCTGGCGCGTTGCCTCGCGAGGCCCGGCGGTGTGCAGCCATTGTATTTCTTGGCGAGGCCCGGCGGACAGCCATCGTATGCGCCGAGCGCACGATCGTATTCGCGGAACAGATCGAAATCGCGCCCGCCATCTTCGTAGCGTCGGGCGCTCTCGAATGCTCGGCTTGCGCCGCGACTGGCCGATTGGCCGTTGCCGCGCGCGGGTGGACCGGCATCGCGGTTGCGCCCGGATTGTCCTCTCTCGACCTGAGCGCGCCCATCGGCACCGGCCTTGCGTTTTGCATTGTCGTCGTTCCTGGCAGCGGCATTACCGCGATTTCCGCGCGTCTTCTCGACACCGCCATCATCGCGCGGATTGCCGCGCATTCGTGGGCCGCCGCCGCGATCGGCTTTCGGGCCCTTCTCGGCCTTGGCGGGTGGGCCGCCGCCGCGCTCGTTGCCTTGTCCCTTGCCATTGCCCGGCTGAGCCAAGGCGCCGCTTGCCATCAGGGCACCGGCTGCGATCGTCGCCATTAGAATACGCATGGTCCGCTCCTTCGATAAGAGGAACGATCGGAGGCCGCGCGGTATCCCGAACGCCGCATTTTGCAGCCGTGGCGCGCTTGCGCACGAAAAAGGGCCCGACTTTCGCCGGGCCCTTTCGAATTATCAGAGCGACGCGATCAGGCGCTGTAATACATGTCGAATTCGACCGGGCACGGCGTGGTTTCGGTGCGCATGACCTCTTCCCACTTGAGTTCCGCATAGGCGTCGATCTGGTCCTTGGTGAAGACATCGCCCTTGAGCAGGAATTCGTGATCGGCTTCGAGCGCCTCGAGCGCTTCGCGCAAGGAGCCGCAGACGGTCGGAACTTCGGCGAGCTCTGCCGGCGGCAGGTCGTAGAGGTTCTTGTCCATGGCATCGCCCGGATGGATCTTGTTGGTGATCCCGTCGAGGCCCGCCATCAGCAGCGCCGAATAGGCGAGGTAGGGATTGGCCATCGCATCGGGGAAGCGGAACTCGACGCGCTTCGCCTTGTCGCCCGCGCCGTACGGGATGCGGCACGATGCCGAGCGGTTGCGGGCCGAATAGGCGAGCAGCACCGGTGCTTCGAAGCCCGGAACTAGCCGCTTGTAGCTGTTGGTGGTCGGATTGGTGAAAGCGTTCAGCGCCTTGGCGTGCTTGATGACACCGCCGATGTAATAGAGGCAGTTCTCGCTCAGCCCGGCATATTCGTTGCCGGCGAATGTCGGCTTGTCGCCTTCCCAGATCGACATGTGCGTGTGCATGCCGGAACCGTTATCTTCCTTGATCGGCTTGGGCATGAAGGTCGCGGTCTTGCCATAGGCATGGGCGACCTGGTGTACGACATACTTGTAGATCTGCATGCGGTCGGCGGTCTGGACCAGCGTGCCGAAGGTCAGGCCGAGTTCGTGCTGGGCGGCGGCGACCTCATGGTGGTGCTTGTCGCAGGGCAAGCCCAGTTCGAGCATTGTCGCGACCATTTCGGCGCGAATGTCCATAGCGCTGTCCACCGGAGCGACGGGGAAATAGCCGCCCTTGGCGCGCGGCCGGTGGCCCATGTTGCCGCCCTCGTATTCCTTGCCCATGTTGGTCGGCAATTCGATGTCGTCGATGGCGAAGCCCGACCCCGCGTAGCCGTCTTCGAAGCGGACATCGTCGAACATGAAGAATTCGGCTTCCGGACCGACATAGATCGTGTCGCCGATACCGGTGCTCTTCAGATAGGCTTCGGCACGCTTGGCGGTGGAACGGGGATCGCGGGAATACCAGTCGCCGGTCGAGGGCTCGACGATGTCGCAATTGACGATCAGCATCGGCGTGGCGCTGAACGGATCGAGCCAGGTTTCGGACAGGTCCGGCTTCAGGATCATGTCGGATTCGTTGATGGCCTTCCAGCCCGCGATCGACGATCCGTCGAACATCAGCCCGTCTTCGAGCGCATCTTCGTCCATCACGCTGGCGACCATCGAAAGGTGCTGCCACTTGCCCTTCGGATCGGTGAACCGCAGATCGACCCACTCGATCTCGTGTTCCTTGATTTTCTTGATGATGTCTTTTGCGCTGGACATGCAGTATTTCCTTGCTGGTGTTCGGCCTTACAGGCGCGATTGGTTGAAATTCAGATGGCTTCGTCGTCTTTTTCGCCGGTGCGAATGCGCAGCGCGCTTTCTATCGGCGAGACGAAAATCTTCCCGTCGCCGATACGGCCCGTCTGCGAAGCCCCGGCGATCGCCTCGACCACGCGGTCGGCGAGATTGTCCGGCACGACCACTTCGAGCTTCACCTTGGGCAGGAAGTCGACGACGTATTCGGCACCGCGATAAAGCTCGGTATGGCCTTTCTGGCGGCCGAAGCCCTTGGCCTCGGTAACGGTGATCCCGGACACGCCCACTTCATGCAGCGCCTCCTTCACTTCGTCGAGCTTGAACGGTTTGATGATCGCTTCGATCTTTTTCACCGCGGTACGTCCCCCTGCATCGTACCGACCCCGCGTGGCCAGGACTGGTCCACGAAACGGTGCCGGTCGGCTGATAACTATCCGCCCGCGCACGATCCAAGAATCGTGCCAGAATCACGCGCGAACGGGCGCGAAGCCCCATGCCTAGGGCAGAAGGCTAAGACGGGGAAGAGGCGCCAGGCAGTTCGGGGGAGATGGCTGCCCAAGTGCTGGGCGGTCATGCTTAAAATTTAGGCAGTATAGTCAAGTCAGCCGCAGCCCCGCGGTCTCGTCGAGTCCGGCCATGAGATTGAGGTTTTGTACCGCCGCACCGCTCGCGCCCTTGCCGAGATTGTCGAGCACGGCGACCAGGCGGACATTCCAGCCACCCTCGTTGCCACAGACATGCAGCGTCAACGTGTCGCTCGGCTGTTCCTGACGATGCAGCAGCAATTCGCCCGGTGCAACGCCGGAAGCGACCGTGACCACGGGCGATCCCTGGTAGAACGATTGCAACGCTTCGCGCAGCGCATCCGAATGCGGGCCGGTCGCCATTGCGCCGAGATGCAGCGGCACCTCCACCACCATGCCGCGGAACGCGGGCACGACCGACGGCGCGAACAGCACGCCATGCTCGAGTCCGGCGTGCTGTTGCATCTCGGGCCGGTGCTTATGCGACAGCTCGAGACCGTAGGTGCGAAATGCGATGTCGGCTCCCGTGCCCTCGAAACGCTCGATCAACGCCTTGCCGCCGCCGGAATAGCCGCTCACGGCGTTGCAGGTGAAAGGCCAGTCATGCGGCAACAGCCCGGTGCGGACGAGCGGCGCAACCAGGCCGATGAAGCCGGTCGGGTAGCATCCGGGATTGCTGACGAACCGCGCCGTTGCGACCGCTTCGCGTCCGGCGATCTCCGGAAAGCCATAGGTCCAGCCGTCGGCCACCCGATGCGCGCTGGAGGCGTCGATTACGCGGGTCTTGCTAGCGGGATCGATCATCGCGACGGCTTCAACCGCCGCATCATCGGGAAGGCAGAGGATCGCGAAATCGCTATCGTTCAGCGCTTCGCGCCGTTTGGCGGCATCCTTGCGATCGGCATCGTCCAGTACCAGCAGGTCGAACTCGGTGCGGTCGGCCAATCGTTGGCGGATTTCGAGCCCGGTGGTGCCAGCCGCCCCGTCGATGAAGACGCTGCGCGCCATCAGATGTCGAAAGCGGTGCGGGTCACGTAGCCGCTCGGACCTTCAGGACCGCAGGCGCCCCACACCCAATTGTCCGACACATCCAGCGCTTCGAAGCCGTCGCCTTCCTGCAGAACGTGCAGAACCTCGGATTCGGTATCCATCGCCAGATGCAGATCCGCAGGGCCGCGGACGACCGCGACCGGTTTCGGCACGACGTAATGCGGCACGAGGAAGCGGTCGGCGAGCGCGATATGCGCCACGTCGCCGCGGATCGGCAGCGTTCCCGGGGCCGGGCGCACGACCGGGCCGGAAAGGCTCAGATCGCCTTCTGGTATCGGATAGGTCGCGTTTTCGCTCACGCTTGCTGGAAGCCCCGTATTCTGTCCTGTTCTGCGCGCTTAGACCGCCCCTTGCGGGCTATCAAGCGCGCGGCGCGCCCTTTACCCTGCGCTGTAGCGTCGCTGCAGCATGTGCCAGCTCGCCCGCAGGCCATAGGCGTCCCCGCCCTTGGGACGGCCGGGCTTGGCGAAGGGACGCCAAGCGAAGGTGTCGAAATGGGCCCATTCGATGTCTTCGCCGACGAAGCGGTCGAGGAACAGGCCGGCGACGCTGGCCCCGGCATAGGCATTGCCATGCGCGTTGTTCATGTCGGCAATGTCGGATTTGAGCCATTCGCGGTAGGCTTCGGGCAGCGGCAGTCGCCACGGCTCGTCGTCGCAGGCCTTGCCCGCTTCGATCAGCGCTTCGGCAGTCTCGTCGCGCCGGGTCATCAGCGCCGGCAGGTCGGGGCCGAGCGCGACGCGCGCGGCACCTGTCAGCGTGGCGAAATCGATGATAAGCTCGGGCTCTTCCTCGCTCGCGCGCGTCAGCGCATCGCCGAGGATAAGCCGCCCTTCGGCATCGGTATTGCCGATCTCCACCGTCAGCCCCTTGCGCGTCTTGAGCACGTCGCCGGGGCGGAAGGAATTGCTGGAGATCGCGTTTTCGACCGCGGGGACGAGCAGGTGCAACCGTACCGGCAGCCCGGCCTCCATGATCAGCCCCGCGAGCGCGATGGCATGGGCCGCGCCGCCCATATCCTTCTTCATCAGCTTCATGCCGACGGCCGATTTCACATCGAGTCCACCGCTGTCGAAGGCCACGCCCTTGCCGACGATAGCAATCTTGGGGTCGCCCTCCTTGCCCCAGGTCAGGTGCATGATGCGCGGCGCATGCTTGCGATCAGCGGCGCGGCCGACAGCGTGGACCATCGGGTACTCCTGCTCCAGCGTGTCGCCCTTGGTGACCTGGAGTTTGGCATCGTATGTCTTGGCCAGCTTCTCGCACTCGGATTCGAGCGCGGCGGGCCCCATGTCTTCGGCGGGCGTATCGACCATGCGGCGCACTTCGCAGACGGCGTGGGCCTCCGAGAGAGCTGGCCCGATAGCCTTGACCTCCTTGCTCAGCAGGATGCGCGGGCCGACCGGGTTTTCAGGCTTGGTGTATTTCTCGAAACTGTATTGCGCCGTCAGCCAGCCGTGAACGGCCGGGCCTGGATTGCCTTCAGCACGGCGATAGGTGCCTTCGGGAAGGACCTCCGCCAGCTTGGCCATGCACCAGCTCGAGAGTTCCTCCGGATCGGCAACGCCGCCGACCGCGAACCATCCATCGCCATCAGGCACTATGCCGACCTGGTAGCCCGAGCCATCGAATTTCTGGGCGGCGAGCGCCGCGCGCTGCCCGGCGGAAAGCGATTTGCTCCAGTCTTCGAAGCTATCCTTGTTGACGAGATGGATGGCAATGGCGTCTTGCCCGTGGTCGGGCTGTATCAGATCGGATTTGGACATCGATTTCCCATGCAAGCGGCGTGAAGCAATGTTAATGGGAAGCGCATCGAAGGGAGTCAAACCGCATGAAGCAAACTTGTCTCGTCGCCCTGGCGGTCGCAGCGCTGGCGTCGTGCTCGTCTCCGGAAGATGTGGCAGACGCGACGGGCGTGGAAGACCAGGCCGGACAATCGGCGCCGGTTGCGACCGGCGACACGGCAACCGAAGGTGGCGAAGCGGTGGCCATCGAGGAAGAGAGCGAGCTGTACAGCTTCAGCTATTCCTACCCCGGACAGGTCGCTGCGATTCCCGAGCTCAAGGCGCGCTTCGATCGCGAACAGGCGCAATCGCGCAAGGCCCTGATTGCTCAGGCGCGCGAGGCGCGGGCCGATGCGAAGGATATGGGCTTCCCCTACAATGCCTACGCGCTCGGCACATCCTGGGAAGTGGTGGCCGATACACCGCGCTTCCTCAGCCTGTCGGCAGATATCTACACCTATTCGGGCGGAGCGCATCCCAACAGCACGGCGACGTCGCTGGTGTGGGATCGCGAGGCCCGGCGCGCGCTTGAGCCACTCGATTTCTTCGCCTCGCCTGAAGCGCTGAACGACGCGGTGTCGGAGCCCTATTGCAAAAGCCTCAACGACCAGCGCGCCGAACGGACCGGGGAGCCGGTGGACAACTCGGACCCGGTGTTCGGGGGATGCCCGACGGTCGAACAACTGACGGTCGTACTGGGCTCAACCAACGGCAAGACTTTCGACCGGATCGGGCTGATCGCACCGCCCTATGTCGCGGGATCCTACGCCGAAGGGGAATACGCAGTGACCCTGCCGGTCACCGAGCCGGTGATGAAAGCGTTGAAGCCCGCCTATCGCGAGGCTTTCGCCCGGCGCTAGGTCCGTCTCGCATTTTGAGTGCGGCATCGCTATATCGCGCGTTATGAGCGAATATCAGGTCATCACCGCCGACGACGACGTCCAGCGCGACGGCACCATCAAATTGCACGGGCCCGAGGGGTTCGAAGGCATGCGCAAGGCCGGTCGCCTCGCTGCGGACATCCTCGATGCGACCGTCGAACTGGTCGAGCCGGGGGTCACTACCGAAAGCATCGACGCCGCGATCCGCGGCATGATGCTTGATGCAGGTGCGGTTCCCGCAACGCTGGGGTATCGCGGCTACACGCACAGTTCGTGCATCTCGATCAATCATGTGATCTGCCACGGCATCCCGAGCGAGAAGACGCTCAAGGAAGGCGATATCGTCAATATCGACGTCACCCCGCTGCTCGACGGCTGGCATGGCGATACCAGCCGCATGTTCTTCGCTGGCGAACCCCCGCTCAAGGCGAAGAAGCTGGTCGACGTGACCTATGAATGCCTGATGCTCGGCATCGAAGCGGCATCGAAGCCGGGCGCGCGGCTCGGCGATATCGGCGCGGCGATCGAAGCCCATGCCCGCCAATATCGCTACGGCGTAGTACGCGAATTTTGCGGCCACGGCCTCGGCCGTCTGTTTCATGACGCACCCGAAGTGGTGCATGCCGCGAAAGCGGGGACGGGGCCGGAGCTTAAGCCCGGCATGTTCTTCACCATCGAACCGATGATCAATCTCGGCAAGCCGTGGGGCAAGGTGCTCAAGGACGGCTGGACCGCGGTGACCCGAGACAAGTCGCTAAGCGCGCAGTTCGAACATTCGCTCGGCATCACCGAGGACGGAATCGAGATTTTCACGGAAAGCACCAAGGGGCTGCACCAGCCGCCCTATGCCTAATTCTCCCGCGCAGCCCGGATGGCTGCGCCGGCGGCGAAGGGCGCGATGCCGCACAGTGCTAGGCTGATGGCACCAGCCAGCGCAATGCCGGTCGCATCGCCTTGCGCCAAGCTGCCAGCGCCGAAGATCAGGATCGGCACCGCCAGCGGCAGCAGCAGCAATCCACCCAATGCCGCGCCCGCGCGCAAGCTAGCCATCAGGCTGGCGACGATGAGGCCGATGGCGGCGAGGCCCGGAGTGCCTGCCAGAAGTCCAAGCACCAGAAGACCTAGCGTGTCGCCCTCCAAGCCAAGCAGCGCAGCGGCGGGGAGACAGGCGACCAGAAGCAGCGGAGCGAAGGCGAGCCAATGCGCAACGAGGCGGCTGGCCATGGCGGTTTCCTCGGCAATGCCGCGCAGAGCGAACTGGTCGAACACACCATGCGTCAGGTCATCGGCCACCAGGCGGTCGAGCGGCAGGATCGTGGCCAGCAGCGCGGCGACCCACAAGACGCCACCACCGGTGCGCGCCAGCAGCGGCGCGTCTGGCCCGACGGCGAACGGATAGAGCATCGCCACGGCGAGGAAGAAGATCAGCGGCAGGATCGCCCCGCCGCGCGAGCCTCCGGGCAGGAGCAATATGAGGTCGCGTCGCAGCAAGATGCCGAACGCGCTCATGGCGCGAAGTCCTCGATTGCGAGTGTGTGCGCGTCCATGCCGATGTCCTGGTGCGAAGCGATCACACACACACCGCCGCCGCCGCAGTGCAATCTGGTCAGCGATCGCACCTTGGCGCAAGCGTCGATGTCGAGGCCGTTGAAGGGTTCGTCCAGCAGCCAGATGTCGTGTGAAGTGCAGAGCAGTCGGGCGAAGGCCGCACGCTTCCGTTGGCCGGTGGAAAGGTAGCGCACCGGCACATCGAGCAGTGGCTCCAGCTCCATTATCGCGACAATATTGCTCGGGTCGGAGCAGCCGTCGAGCCGCTCCCAGAAGCGAAGCGCCTTGCCCAACGGCCATTCGGGATCGAGCGCCAGCCGTTCGTCCAGCAGCGCCATCGATCCGCTTCGGGAAACGTCGCCTTCGGAAGAGCTCAATAATCCCGCCAGGATCCGCATCAGGCTCGATTTGCCGGTGCCGTTGGCGCCGGTCACATGCAGCAGCGCGCCGTCAGCGAGGTCCAGTTCCAGCCCGGTGAAGAGGAGCCGGTCGCCACGACGGCAGGCGAGGTTGCGTGCGGCGAGGGCGGCGGGCATGGCTTGGGCACTAAGCCAAAGGTCGGGCGTTCACAAGCTGTAGCCCGCAAGCAGGAGCCCCGCGATGACCGTACGAAAACTCAACCAGGAAGAACGCGATACCTGGACCAGCGCGCTGGACGGCTGGGACATGGCCGACGGCAGGGATGCGATCGAAAAAACCTTCGAATTCGGCGATTTCGTCGAAGCCTGGGGCTTCATGAGCCGCGTCGCGATCCTGGCCGAAAAGGCCGACCATCATCCCGAATGGTTCAACGTCTACAACCGCGTCGAGATTACGCTCACCACGCATGACGCGGACCCCGATAACGGCGGCGCACTGTCCAAACGCGACGTGGAACTGGCCAACGCCATCGACGCGCTCGGCTGAGAGCCCGAGCACAAATCCGTTCGGGCTGAGCCTGTCTGAGCCCCGCCCTTCTTCTGGCAGGTGCTGCACTAGAAAAGAGTGCAGCCTTTCGACAAGCTCAGGGCGAACGCGACAAGGTGCGTCGGGATTTCTAGTCGCCGAGCAATTGCATCTGTCCGCCTTCGCGCATCTGCTTGCGCACGCGGCCGGGCATCCAGCGCGCGGCGAAGGCAATGCGGCGGGCGGTCTTGCCAACGGTCCAGTGCAGCTTGTCCTTGTGCACCGCATCCCACGCCGCTTCGGCAACCTCCTCCACCGGCGTGATTTCCAGCCCCGATTCCTGCACGCGGGAGCGGATATGCTCGTTGGTCCCGGCATTGGGCACCATGTCCAGCAGCGGCGTGTCGATGAAGCTGGGCATCAGCGAGCGGACATTGATGCCGTCGCCCGCCCATTCGCCGTCGAGGCTCTCGGTAATCCCGCGCACGCCAAATTTGGTCGCACAATAGACTGAACCGCCTGCGCTGCCGTAGATTCCGGCTGCGCTGGCGGTATTCAGGAGACACGATCCCGGTGCGGTCTTCTTCAGATGCGGATAGGCCGCTTGCGCGCCGAACAGCACACCCTTCAGATTGATATCGAGGCAGCGGGTGATTTCATCCTCGCTGTTCTCGCTCAACGAGCCGCCGATGGGGATGCCGGCATTGTTGGCAAGCACGTCGATCCGGCCGCCCGCTGCCATCGAGAACGCTTCCAGTGCTTCGTCCCACGCCGCGCGGTCGCGCACGTCGAACTGGTGGCTGTAGGTGAAGCCGTTGCCGATCAGCCGCTCGGTTTCGGCCATGCCGTCCTTGCTGATATCGCCGAGCCCGACGAACCAGCCTTCCTTCGCAAATTTGAGCGCGATGGCGCGCCCGATGCCGGAACCGCCGCCGGTGATGAATATGCTCTTGCGGGTGCTCATCCGTCCTCTCCCCGTAATCCCTGTGCTGGTATCCTACGCGCTCTCCAGCGCCTCTGCCAAGCCTTCGACGAACTCGGCACCGGCCGGGATTTCCGCCGTCGAACTGCGCAAGGTATCGCCGATAGGTTCTGCCCGACCGCCGAGATATGTGGCGAGGAAATTCTCCGCCACCGCGCTGAAGGCGATATTGTTGGCCGGCTTGGCAAAGCCGTGGCCTTCGTCGGGATAGAGCAAATACGTGACCGGGATGCCTGCATCCTTCATCGCATCCACGATCTGGTCGCTTTCCGGCTGCTTGACGCGCGGGTCGTTGGCTCCCTGCGCTATCAACAGCGGCCGGACGATCTCGCCAGCCTTGTAGAGCGGGCTGCGCTCCTTGATCAGCGCGAGGCCTTGTTCGGTGTTGGGATTGCCCATGCGGGTGTGGAATTGCGCGACCATCGGCTCCCAATAGGGCGGGATCGATGCCAGCAACGTTTCGAGGTTGGACGGGCCGACGATATCGACGCCGCACGCGAATACTTCGGGCGTGAAAGTCAGGCCCGCCAGCGTGGCGTAGCCGCCATAGGAGCCACCCATGATCGCGATCTTGTCACGCGGAGCGATGCCAGCCTCGACTGCCCACTCGACCGCGTCGATCAAATCGTCATGCATCTTGCGGCCCCATTCGAGATTTGCCGCGTTGATGAAATCCTTGCCGAAGCCGGTCGAGCCGCGGAAGTTGACGCTGAGCACCGCATAGCCGCGATTGGCGAGCCACTGGTGGTGGCCGTTGAAGCCATATCCGTCGCGCGCCCACGGCCCGCCATGAACGAACAGCACCATCGGCACCGGCGCATCCGGCACCCCGTCGCCATCTTCGTCGCTTCCCGGCGGCAGGGTGAGGTAGGAGGGCAGGGTGAGCCCGTCGCGGCTGGTCAGCTCCAGTGTATGCATCGGCTGAAGCGGTGCGCCTTCCAGCTCGGGCCGGGTGGTGTAGAGCTTGGTCAAGGTTTCCGCATCGCGATCGTAGAGATAGCTCGCCGCGGGTTTAACCAGCGGGTCATTGCCGACGATCCACTTGCGATCATCGTCGGTGCGACTGTTGATGCCGTATTCGCCCTCCAACCGGCTATCGAGGAACTCGAAGGCTCCGGCGATATCGTCGTCCAGCGCAGTCCATTCGCGCTTAAGGTAATTGACCGAGTAGGCCAACACCTCGCCGGTATCCTTGTGCCGCAATGTGCCCCCGATATCGGCGCGGTCGTCTTGCGCGATCAACGTCGTTGTGCCGCTTACCCAGTCCATCGCCAGCAGTGCAGCGGTGTTGCGGCCTTCGCTTTCGAGCCAGTACATCGTCTTGCCGTCGCGCGTGAAACCGCCGGGCGAAGTGGTCAGCGCATCGTCAATCCCGGTTGACTTGAACGGCGCATCGGCGACGACATTGTCTTCGACCTTGAAATAGTCCGTCCCGCCTTCGGCATTCGGCAACACCGCGAGCCGCAGGTGCAGGTCGTCATCGGCGATGAAACCGGCATAGGCGTCGTTCTGCAACACCAGCGTCAGTTCGCCGGTGTTGAGGTCGAGCAGGTGGACATCGTGGAAGCGCGCATCGCGGTTGTTGAGCCCGATCAGGATGCGGTCCTTGTATGTGTCGGAACCGCCGACCAGCATGACGCGCGTATCATCGAACGGGGTTAGTGAGGTCTCCTTGCCGGCCTCCACATCGATCCCGTAGAGCAGGAAATTCTCGTCGCCGCCCTTGTCTTGGATGTAGAGCAGGCTGCGGCTGTCGGGCGCCCACATATATTCGCGGATCGGACGGTCGGTGGAAGCGGACATGGGCTTGGCCGCCTCGGGATCCTCGCTCGGCGCCATCCAGATATTGAGCACGCCGTCGCGCGGGGCGAGCCAGCTCAGCCATTGGCCGTCGGGGCTGATCTGCCCGGCAGCGCGGGTCGGGTTGCCGAACAGATGTTCGCGCCGGATGAGCGGAAAAGCGTCGATGTTGGGGGTCATTCAGGATCCGTTGTTGTGACAGTGAAGGCCGATCCGCGGTGCGGATCAGATCGCTTCCATATTGTAGGTATGCCACGCGAAGATTGCGACCGCCCCGCGATGCGGGCGCCAGTCTTCGGCGATAGCGCGCACCTCTTTCTCCTTGGGCATCTCGGCGTGGCCCATGATCCGGCCGACTGCCTTCTGGACCGCCAAGTCCCCTGCGGGCCAGATGTCCGGGCGACCTTCTGCGAACAGCAGGTAGATTTCCGCCGACCAGCGGCCGATGCCTTTGATCCGGGTCAGTTCCTCGATGGCGGCTTCATCCTCCTTTGGCAGGTTCTCGAAATCGAGCGCACCCGCTTCGACCAGTTCGCACAGGCTCCTCGCATAGCCCTGTTTCTGGCGCGACAGGCCGCAGGCGCGCAGGGCGTCGAAGTCGCGCTCGAGCAGACAGGCGGGGGTGAAGTCCTCGCCCAGTTCCGCCTCCAGCTTGTTCCACATCGAAGTCGCCACGGCGACAGAGACCTGCTGGCCGACGATCGTGCGCAACAGTGTCTTGTAGCCGGTCGGGCGCAGGCGCGGTTCGGGATAGCCGGCCACCTTCAGCACTGCGCCGATGCGCGGCTCGCGGCTGGCAATCTCGTCGAGACCGTCCTTGATCTGATCTGGTGTAAGACCCACCGCCCTTTGCCTCTCTTGCCTTTACCGGGCGCACCGCTTAGCAGCGCTCGCCAAAGGCCGATAGGTGGCCGTTTGAAATTCATCGATAGGAGCCCAGCAATGCCGAAACTGGTAGTGACCACGCGCGAAGGCGAGACCAGCGAAGTCCAGGTCGACGACGGCCTGACGGTCATGGAAGCGATCCGCGACAACGGTTTCGACGAGTTGCTGGCGCTGTGCGGCGGCTGCTGTTCCTGCGCGACCTGCCACGTCCATGTCGATGAAAGCTTCGTCGAGAAGCTGCCCAGGATGAGCGAAGACGAGGACGATTTGCTCGAAAGCTCCGACCACCGCGAAAGCAATTCGCGCCTGTCGTGCCAGATCCCGTTCACGCCCGATCTCGACGGGCTGAAGGTTACTATCGCCCCTGAAGATTGATCTATCTTGGCGCAAGGTGAGGGAGTGCCTACCTCGCTCAGCATGAACATTACTGCGCCTCACAGCGACACAATTTCCCTGATCGGCAACACACCGCTCGTCCGCCTGCAAGGGCCGAGCGACGCGGCTGGGTGCGAAATCTACGGCAAGTGCGAATATGCCAATCCGGGCGCGTCGGTCAAAGACCGTGCGGCGCTGTGGATCATCCGCGACGCGGAAGAGCGCGGCGAACTCAAGCCCGGTGGCACTGTCGTCGAAGGCACTGCGGGCAACACCGGGATCGGTATCGCGCTGGTCGCCAATGCGCGCGGCTACAAAACGATCATCGTGATGCCGGACAACCAGAGCCAGGAAAAGATGGACACGCTGCGCGCGCTGGGCGCGGAGCTGGTGCTCGTGCCGCCAACCAAATTCGCCGACTGCAACCACTTCGTCCACACCTCGCGACGTCTGGCGGAAGAAACCGAAGGCGCGATCTGGGCCAACCAGTTCGACAACACTGCCAACCGCAAGGCCCATATCGAAGGCACCGCGCCCGAATTGTGGGAGCAGCTCGAAGGCCGGATCGACGGTTTCACCTGCGCGGCCGGTACCGGCGGCACGATCGCGGGCGTGGGCATGGCACTCAAGGAACTGGACGAAAACGTCGTCATCGCGCTGACCGACCCGCATGGCGCGGCGCTCTACAATTACTACGCCAATGGCGAGCTGAAGGCCGAGGGCTCCTCGGTTGCCGAGGGCATCGGGCAGGGCCGCATCACCGGCAATCTCGAAGGCGCACCGATCGATACGCAGTTCCGCATTTCGGACGAAGAAGGGCTCGAATGGGTCCGCCGCCTCCTGCGCGAAGAGGGGCTCTGCCTCGGCCTTTCCAGCGGCATCAATGTCGCGGGTGCGGTGGCGCTGGGCAAGCAACTCGTCGCCGACGGCCGCAAGGATGCGCGCGTCGCAACCATCCTGTGCGACACCGGGTTTCGCTATCTCTCCAGCCTCTACAACGCCGACTGGCTGCGCTCGAAAGACCTGCCGGTGTTCGACTGGCTCGGACAGGACTGACGCCGCGCCCGCAAACGGTTGTTTGACGTTCAGCGCGGGGCGACTAGACTTGCCGGGATGAACCTGCTGCCTACCCGATTGCGTCCGGCCGAAGGTGCGGCGATTGTCGCGCCCAAGAACCGCGCGAAGGCCGAAACGGTGCACCGGCTGCAGGTCGGCCTGTTGGGCCTCGCGGCGATGATCCTGCTGGTAGGTGTTGCCGACATGATAATGGACCGCGCGCAGCAGACCGAAGCAGCCGTGCCGCCTGCCGCCGCGCCGACTGTCGAGCCTTCGCCCACTCCGACGCAGAACAAGGCGCTGGAAAATGCCGGCGTCGTGCCGGACCTCCCCGCCGACGCCGAAGCGACCCCCTTGCCGGAAGGTCCGGTCGTACCCGAGCAGGGCGATGCGCTGCCGGGCGAGTAAGCTGTTCGCCGCAGTCCTGCCGCCGCTCGCGCTGCTGTTCGCGGGCTGCAGCAGGCCTGCCGAGCCGCCGGTCGAAGACGAGCGCCTGACGATTGGGCTGATGAGTTCGCTACCGGTCTACTGGTCGGGCGGGAATGCTTTTGTCGAATTGTCGCAAGACGGCGTCGAGCCGCACTGGGCGCGAATGGCGTTGGAGGCAGCGCACGATCTCGAAGCCATCGACGCACTGACCTCCGAAAATCTCGCGAGGACGGACCTGCTGATACTCGCCCAGCCGCGCGTGCTTTCGCCGATGGAAAATGTCGCGCTCGACGATTGGGTCAGGGCCGGGGGGAAGGCGCTGGTCTTCGCCGATCCGGCGCTGGTCCTCGAATCCGAATTTCCGCTCGGCGATCCGCGCCGTCCGATGGATACCGTGCTGCTGAGCCCGATCCTCGCGCGCTGGGGGCTGGAACTCATGTTCGACCCGGCGCAGGCCGAAGCGTTGCGGCGGGTGCGCGATGGCGATGTCGTGCTCGATGTGGCGGCCGCCGGAACATTCGAAGTGTCGGGCGGCGAGGGCTCATCCTGCACGCTCGCTGCCGAAGGCGTGCTCGCCACTTGCGCCATCGGCGAGGGGCGGGTGGTGCTGGTCGCCGATGCGACCTTGCTGGAGGACACAGTCGGAACGGAAGCGTCGGCGGGCATTCTTTCAGCCTTGATCGCCCGGACTTCCGACCCGGTCCGGGAAATCACGGGACGGTCCGGCAAATGACGCGGGAAATCGCGGACCGGTGTGGGGAGAACGCAGCGATTCTAGGGGATTCGGCGGGACTTCTGGCATTTCTCCACAGAATTGCGGGCTTGGAGGGGCGCCAGAAAACAAAGTAAATCAACTGTTTACCGTATAATCCCTTAAAATTACGAGATTTTCCCTTTAATCCCGGGTGAGGGCGCGTTATTACCGCCTTCCATCAGACATGCTGACTCGATGCGCGCTTCCTATTGCAAGGGGCGGGCCGCTGGCGGTTGCGCGGGCGGAAGCGGGGAAGCTGTGTCTACGGGAGAAGCGCTCGGATTGGGCCGGAATGCTCGGGGGACTGGCGGGGAGTGGAACAGGGTTTCGGAGGATATAGCGGCCAAGCCTATTCGCCTGCGGGCGATAAGGGCCGGTTCGTGCTGCCTCCGCTGTTTCGCAAGGCAGTGAAGGAAAGTTCGGGCGGGCGCATTCTGTGCCTGGCCAAGCATGACCGCTGGAACTGCCTCGTCGGCTTCGGCCTTTCCCGCAAAATGGAATTCGAAGCCCAGCTCGACCGCGAGGAAGAGCGTGCGCTGCGTCTTGGCCGCGACTTCGACCGCGAGACCCGTTCTTCGCAGCTCAACGGCTTTACCGAAATCCCCTTCGACGACAGCGGCCGCTTCGTGATGCCGGACTATCTGCGCGGGCTCGGCGAAGTGCAGGACGGGCTGTATTTCCAGGGCGGTGGGCGGTTCTTCACCTGCTGGAACCCGGCCGAGCTCGATTGCATGGGTGACGATTGGGCGGCAGCCAAGGCGGCCTGCGCCGCGCTCGTCGCCGAAGCCGAAACGAAAGCGAGAAAGAAATGAGCGGCGCGGCTGCCCATGTCCCCGTCCTGCTTGACGAAGTCGTCGCTGCGCTGGATCCGCAGCCGGGCGATGTGCTGGTCGATGCGACTTTCGGGGCCGGCGGTTACACTCGCGCGCTGCTCGACAGCGGCGCGACGGTCCACGCTTTTGATCGCGACCCCGATGCGATCGCGGCCGGATCGCAATGGCCAGAGACGAAGGAGGAGCCGCCGCGGCTGGTCCTCCATCCGCGCCGCTTCTCCGAGATGGTGCACGCGCTGGCCGAAGCCGGCGTGGCGCAGGTCGACGGCGTCGCGATGGATATCGGCGTCTCTTCGATGCAGCTCGACCAGGCCCAACGAGGCTTCGCATTCTCCGCCGACGGCCCGCTCGACATGCGCATGAGCCAGCATGGCCCCAGCGCTGCCGACTTCCTCAATTCGGCGGAAGCCGAAGAAATTGCCGACGTGCTCTACCAGTATGGTGAAGAGCGCCAGTCGCGCCGCGTCGCCCGCGCCATCATTGCTGCGCGCCCGCTGGAGACGACCGGCGATCTCGCCCGCGTCGTGCGCAAGGCTTTGGGTTATCGCGTGGGCGCGCCGAAAGACCCGGCGACGCGCACCTTCCAGGCAGTCCGTATCCATGTGAATGGCGAGCTCGACGAGCTGCGCGAAGGCCTCCATGCCGCCGAGCATCTGCTCAGGAGCGGCGGGCGGCTCGCGGTCGTCAGTTTCCATTCGCTCGAAGATCGTATCGTGAAGCGCTTTCTCCAGAGCGCTTCCGGAAAGGCCGGCGGCACGTCCCGCTATCTTCCCCAGACCGATGTGTCGCCGGCCATCTTTTCCGACATCTCCAAGGCGATCCGCCCGTCCGAGGCGGAAATCGCCCGCAATCCGCGCGCGCGGTCTTCGACGCTGCGTCACGCCACTCGCACCGATGCGCCGCCGCGCAAGGAGGCCGCATGATCGTCGGCGGCAGCAGGTTGAGGCAGATCGGCTGGGCAGCTGCGCTGGGCGTCGTCTTTGCGCTGTTCGTGGCGCTCACTTTCAGGGTGAACGCGGTGAAGAGCGAAGTCGTCCGCGCCGAGCGCCAGATCGTGGCGCTCAAGAGAGAAACAATGCGGCTCGAAACCGAATTCGAAACCCGCGCCAACCAGCAGCAACTGGCCAACTGGAACGCGGTCGATTTCGGCTACGTAGCGCCGCGCGCAGACCAGTATCTCGAAAACGAACGCCAGCTCGCGAGCCTGAGCGAACCTGTCGCTCCGGGCGCTCCCGCACCGATCCGCGTGGCCAGGTCCGCCGAGCCGCAGGAATATCCCGCGCTGGTGTCTCCGCTGACGGGCCGGCCCGTCGGCGAGGATGCCGATCCGCAACCGGAAAAAGCGCCCACCGCCCGCCCGACGCTCGCCAATGATGCCCGCGGCGAAGATCGACCTTCGCTC
The DNA here is from genome assembly GCF_000013005.1 of Erythrobacter litoralis HTCC2594. Lineage (GTDB taxonomy): Bacteria > Pseudomonadota > Alphaproteobacteria > Sphingomonadales > Sphingomonadaceae > Parerythrobacter > Parerythrobacter litoralis_A. Next base: position 394,560 of record NC_007722.1, read on the forward strand.
GCCGAACGCCTCGGCATGCAGGTCGACCTGCGCAGCACATCGCCCGACTTCACGCCCGCCGCAAAGGTGTCCGAATGAGTTCGCTTGCAGTCAGCACCGCCATCTCCTCCGGGCGCGTGCGGCTCGTTTCCGATCGTCAGGAAGCCCTGCTGGTCGCGCGCATCCGCGTGCTGGTGGTGGCCGTCGGCTTTGCCTTGCTGGCGCTGATCGCGCTTCTGCGGATAGTCTTTCTCGGCATCGGTGGCGGCACGACGGGGCCGACCACGCTGGAAGAGGCCTTGCTGCCGCCGCGCGGGGAAATCACCGACCGCAACGGCATCGCGCTCGCCCGTAACTATCCGGCGCGCGCACTGTGGTTCAATCCCGATGCGCTGGGCGAAGGCGAGGAGTCCCTGGTCAAGTCGCCGGACAAGGTGGTTGCCGAACTGCTCGCGATCTTCCCCGATCTCGAGCAGGATCGCGTGCGCAAGATGCTCGCCAGCGGCACCGCAGGCTATTTGCGCCGCCGTGTCCTGCCCGAGGAAGCCAACCGTGTGTTCGACATCGGCGAGGTCGCGCTGGAACTGCCGCAGGAAACCGACCGCCACTATCCGCAAGGCATGCTCGGCGCCCACGTGCTCGGCTATGTCGACAGCGATGGCGGCGGCAAGGTCGGCATGGAGCAAGTGCTCGACGACCGGCTGAGCAATCCCGTGCTGCGCGGCGAGGCATCGTCGCTCTCGCTCGATATCCGCGTGCAGGGCGCGCTGGAAGACGAACTGCGCAAGGGCATGCTCTCGGTCAACGCGATGGGCGCGGCGGGGATCGTGCTGGATGTCGACACCGGCGAGATCTTGGCCCTTGCGTCGCTGCCGGAATTCGATCCCAACGCCGTGAAGGGCGAAGACCTGATCGTATCGGATGCCGCCTACAAGCGCGGCGAAATCCCGCGCGCCTTCAACCGCGTGACCAACCAGGTGTACGAGCTCGGCTCCACCTTCAAGCCGCTGACGGTCGCGGCCGCGATCGATGCCGGCACAGTGCGCGATTTCGGCAAGCGTTACGATGCCAGCGGGGTCGCGATCGACGGATTTACCATCCGCGACAGCCACGATCTCGGCGCGAGCCTCAACATCCCGCAGATGCTGATCCATTCGTCCAACACCGTGACCGCACGCGTGTCCGACGAACTGGGCGAGGCCAAGCTGCGGCAGACCTTCGAAGACCTCGGCATGCACGAGCGGCCTTATATCGAGCTGCCCGCGCGCGGCCATCCGCTGTGGCAGACCAGCAAGTGGGGTCGCCTGAAGACGATGAACGTCGGGTTCGGCCACGGCATCGCCGTCACGCCGCTGCACCTGGCCAGCGCCTATGCCGCGATGGTCAATGGCGGCATCTGGCGTCCGGCGACGCTGCACAGGATCGAACCGGGCATGGCGCCCAAGGGTCGACGCGTGTTCAAGGAATCGACTTCCAGCAGGATGCGCCAGTTGCTGCGCATGATCGCGCTCTACGGCACCGGCAAGAATGCCGACGCGGCGGGCTATCGGGTCGGCGGCAAGACCGGCTCGGCGGAGAAACCGGGTGTCGGTGGCTATCGTCGCAAGAGCTTGGTTTCGACCTTTGCCGCAGTGTTCCCGATGGACAACCCGCGCTTCGTGGTGATCGCGATGCTGGACGAGCCGAAGGGAACGACTGCGAGTTCGTTCCAGCGCACCGCTGCATGGAACGCAGCGCCGATTGTCGGCAAGCTGGTGCCCCGCATCGGCCCGATCCTCGGCGTGCGCCCCGACATGACCCGCGACGTCGATATCTCCGACCTCAAGCGCCTTGTGCCGGGAGCGGCCGAGTGAAGCTTGCCCGGCTGGCAGAAGCGGCAGGCATTGCCATCGAAGGCGGCGAGGACATCGCCGTCTCGGGTTTTGCCATCGACCATCGCAAGGTCGCGCCGGGCACCGTCTTCGGTGCCTTTCAGGGCTCCGCCGTCAACGGAGAGGACTATATTTCGCAGGCCGTCGCCGCCGGGGCGGTCGCCGTGGTAGCGCAGCCCGAGGCCACGGTCGAAGGCGCGGTCCACATCGCCGAGGATACGCCGCGCCGCGCCTTTGCCCTGCTGGCGGCGCAGTATTTCACCCCGGTGCCGAAAACGATCGTCGCGGTCACAGGGACCAATGGCAAGACCTCGACCGTCGAGATGACCCGCCAGCTTTGGCGCATGGCGGGCGAGCGCGCCGCCAGTATCGGCACGCTTGGCGTGACGACGCCGGACGAGAGTGTTTCGACCGGTTTGACGACGCCCGACATCGTCACTTTCCTCAGCAATATGAGCGGGCTCGCGCGCGAAGGCGTGACCCATGTTGCCTACGAGGCTTCGAGCCACGGCCTTTCGCAATATCGCAACGAGGGTCTGCCCGTCGCAGCAGCGGCCTTCACCAATTTCAGCCGCGATCATCTCGATTATCACGGCACGATGGACGAATATTTCGAGGCCAAGATGCGCCTGTTCGACGAAGTCGTCGATGCAGGCGGGACGGCCGTGGTCTGGACGGGCAATAGCGAGTGGACCGCCCAGGCCATCGAGCGGGCGCGCCAGCGAGAACTGCGCCTGTTCACGGTGGGCGAGCAGGGTGAGGACATCCGCCTGCGCGCCCGTACCCCCACCCAATTGGGGCAGGAACTCGAGATCGAACATGCTGGCGAGACGCGCAAGCTGCGGCTGCCGCTGATCGGTGAGTACCAGGTCGCCAACGCGCTGACCGCCGCCGGCCTCGCCATCGCAACGGGCACCGACCCCGCCGCAGTCTGGGATGGCGTCAGTCGGCTGCAGCCGGTGCGCGGACGCTTGGAGCGCGCGGTCATCACGGCAACAGGCGCGCCTGTCTACGTCGACTATGCTCACACACCTGACGCGCTCGAAGCGGCGCTGGCGGCGCTGCGCCCGCATGTCGAAGGGAGGCTGCTGTGCATTTTCGGTGCCGGCGGCGACCGCGATACAGGCAAGCGCGCGCCGATGGGCGAAGTCGCTTCGCGCATGGCGGATGCCGTGATCGTCACCGACGACAATCCGCGCGGCGAAGACCCTGCGGCGATCCGTGGGCAGGTGCTTGAAGGCGCAGGCGACAATGCGCGAGAAATGGCGGACCGGCGCGAGGCTATCCGCGAGGTCATCGAATCAGCCGCGGCGAAGGACATCGTCCTGATCGCCGGCAAGGGACACGAAACCGGACAAATCATCGGGTCGGGAGAGAATATGCGGGTCGAACCGTTTGACGACGTACAGGTCGCACGCGAATGCGCGGCGCAGATTTCGAAAAATGCCTGGGGCGCAACCGAATGAGCATGCACAGTGCCTTGCTGAAATGGCCGGTCACGCGGCGCGACGCGCTGCCCGTGGCGCTCTGGTCCGCGCAGGAGATTGCTGCGGCGACCGGTGGCACCGCCAGCGGCGACTTCCAGTGCGCCGGTGTCGAAATGGACAGCCGCGACGTGCGCCCGGGCGACCTCTTCGTCGCGCTCAAGGGCGAGAGCATGGACGGCCACCGCTTCGTCGAGAAAGCTTTTGCCGCAGGCGCCGCCGCCGCGCTCGTGGAGCGACCGGTGGATTGGCCGCATGTGCTGGTCGAAGATACCGGCGCCGCGCTCGAAGCGCTTGCTCACGCTGCGCGCGAACGGGCCGACGCCAAGCGCATCGGCGTGACCGGATCGGTCGGCAAGACCGGCGTCAAGGAAGCGATTTTCGCCGCGCTGGAGAAGTCGAGCCGCGGTCAGGCACATCGCTCGGTGCGCAGCTATAACAACCATGTCGGCGTCCCCCTAAGTCTCGCCCGGATGCCCGCGCGCAGCCGCTACGGCGTGTTCGAGATGGGCATGAACCATGCGGGCGAGATTGCCGGACTGACCGATCATGTCCGCCCGCACGTGGCAGTCATCACCACCATCGCGCCCGCGCATATCGAGAATCTCGGCTCGATCGAAGCAATTGCCGATGCGAAGGCGGAAATCTTCGAAGGACTCGTGAAGGGGGGCACTGCCGTGATCCCCGCCGACAGCGAGCAATACGAACAATTGCGCGCGAGCGCCGAAAAGCGCGGCGTCACCATCGTATCCTTCGGCCGCGCCGACCATGCCGACGTGCGCCTGCTCGATGCCATTCCTGCCGCCAATGGCGGATCGCTGGTGACCGCGCAGGTGCGCGACAGTCGCCTGTGCTTTACCGTAGCCGAGCCGGGCGAGCACTGGGTGTCCAATGCGCTGGCTGTGCTCGCTGCGGTGCAGGCGGCGGGCGGCGATCTCGGCGCTGCTGGCCTCGCGCTGGCGGAACTGGGTGGGCTGAAAGGGCGCGGCGCACGCCACCATGTCGCAGTGACCGGCGGTAAGGCGTTGCTGATCGACGAAAGCTACAACGCCAACCCCGCTTCGATGCGGGCGACGCTGCGCCAGCTCGGCCAAACCCCGGCGACGCGCCGGATCGCCGTGCTCGGCAGTATGAAGGAACTGGGCGATTTCGGCCCCGAATTCCATCGCCAGCTGGCCGAACCGATGGGCGAGGCCGATCTCGATTATGCCGTGCTGGTCGGCGACGAGATGTTGGCGCTGGCGCGGCACTTGGGGAAAGCG